>JBKEAK010000268.1:0-8370 GCA_047972125.1 Halodesulfovibrio sp. | reverse complement strand
CAGGAGTGCAGGCAGTTCTCAACAGCCAACAGGGCAATGTGCATGACAACCTCCGGAAATGGATTGTCGGTATTCGCCCTGTTTTTGTCAATCCGGCCACTCGTGGTCATGCACCGTCAGGCATAGGATGCATTCTGTAAGCGGCTGGTTGAGTGCTGCGGTCGCATCTGCGCGGCCCATATGAGAAAGGAATGTGGAGCGGCTGCTACGCTGGTGAAAAGCTGGGGGTAACCGCTTGCAAACGGGTAAAAGCGTATATCCCCAAATACAAACAGACCTATGCAACAATACGGAGAACCCCATGAGCAGTCTTAAGAATACAGCCCTGTTGCTGATAGACATTCAGAATGACTATTTCCCCGGCGGTGCCTTTGAGCTGGAAGGTGCGGCCGCAGCGGGTGCGGGTGCCGGGCAGGTGCTCCACGCATTCAGGGAACGCACCATGCCGGTCGTGCACATACGGCACGAGGCTGTGGCACCGGGCAGCACCTTCTTTCTGCCGGGAACGCAGGGTGTGGAGATTCACGCCTCTGTCGCCCCTGTGCAGGGCGAGCCGGTGCTGACCAAGCATTACCCGAACAGCTTTCGCGAAACAGGGCTGGCCGATCTGCTGCGGCAGCGTGGCGTGGAGCATCTGGTTGTGGGGGGCATGATGTCGCTCATGTGTGTGGATGCCACCGTGCGCGCTGCCTTTGATCTTGGCTACACGTGCACGGTGCTGCACGATGCCTGCGCAGCGCGCGCCCTTGCCTTTGACGGGGTGGAGGTGGAAGCCGCCAAGGTGCATGCCGCATTCATGGCGGCCTTGCAGATGCGCTATGCACGTCTGTGCACCTGCAGCCAGTTTTTGCATGAGATGTAACAGGCTCGTCGCGGCGGAATGCGGGACAATAAAAAAGGCCGTATCTTAAACAGATACGGCCTCTTTGCGTGTGCCACCGGGAACGGGGTGGTGCTGTGTGGGGTTTTTCATAGCCAAGCGTATATGGAGACTGGCTGTGTTCCCGGCAGACACGACGAAGGAGTATGGAGGAGTTCTGGTACCTTTCGGTACCGGTCACATCAAGGTTGCCGTCTTGCTGTGACCCACGGAATGTCCCAAGGAGGTAAATGGACATTCCGTAAGGCTTGCGACCTTTGTCCTGTCTGGTTGCGTTTGGGTATATCCAAGAGTCGTGCCAAAAGTTGTAACATTTGATAACATGCTGAAAATCAATACTAAAATATTTTGAACCAATTTAGTGGCAAATGGCTTTGTTGCACATTGCAACGATGTGATAACGAAATTCATTTGCACGAGCTGATTTTATTGGCTTTTTTAGTTTTGTTGCATCTTGCAACGTGTTGCAGAATGCAATGCGGTAAAGTGCTCTGCGTGTAATTATCTGATTTTATGAATGAAGTGCAGGCGCAGAACAGGGCCTGAAGCATGTTTCAGGATGGACAACAGGCACAGGCTTGAAAGTATGCGGAGGAAATGAGGGATAGGAATGACCCGCAGGCAGACGAAAGGGCGGCTTATTCTGCGTCTATGCCGTAGCGTTGCAGCTTGCGCCAGAGCGTGGCGCGGTCGATGCCGAGAATCTTGGCGGCCTGTCCCTTGCTGTGCTGCACGTGCTCAAGCACTTTGAGGATGTGGCGGCGCTCAACCTCGGTGAGGGGCAGAAGGCCCTCGTCGGTCTGCACGTCATGGTGTGTCATGGCGGCGGCCTTGTGGAATTCCTGCGGCAGGTGGCGTGCCTCGATGGTGGAACCGTCGCAGAGCACCACGGCGCGCTCTATAAGGTTTTCCAGCTCGCGCACGTTGCCGGGGAAGGGGTGGGCCATGAGAATGCCGAGCACTTCATCGTCCATGCCAATCACATCCTTCTTGAAGGCGTTGGCGAACTTTTCGATGAAGTAGTGGCAGAACAGGGGAATGTCGTCCACGCGCTCGCGCAGGGCAGGCAGTTTGAGCGTGAAGACATTCAGCCGGTAGAAAAGGTCCTGACGGAATCGGCCGCGCTCCACCTCTTTTTCAATGTCGCGGTGGGTGGCGGCCATGAGACGCACATCCACAGGAATTTCTTCAGTGCCGCCCACGCGGACCACGGTGCGTTCCTGCAGCACGCGCAAGAGCTGTACCTGCATGCCAAGTGGCATTTCACCTATTTCGTCCAGCAGCAGCGTGCCCTGATGCGTTGCCTCGAACACGCCTGCCTTGGTGCGCTGGGCACCGGTGTAGGCTCCCTGTTCATGGCCGAACAGTTCGTTGGCGAGCAGTTCCGCGTTAAAGGCCCCGGTGTTCACCGCAAGGAAGCGCTTGTCGGAACGCAGGCTCAGGCGGTGCACCATTTTGGCTACCATTTCTTTGCCGGTTCCGGTTTCACCCTGAATGAGCACGGTACAGTCCAGCGGGGCAACACGGGCTATTTCACGCTTGAGCGCCTGCATCTTGGCGCTTTTGCCAATGAGCATGGGCATGGCCTGCTGGCCGCGGATCATGTGCCGCAGTTCCATCAGTTCCTGCTGCAACTGGCTTTTTTCAAATGCCTTCTGGATGACAATGACAAGATCGGAGGGATTTTCAGGCAGCGGCAGATAGTTGTAGGCACCCATCTGCATGGCACGCACCGCCGCATCAACCGTGGCAGTGCGCGAGACGAGCACCACTTCCGTTTCCGGCGTGTTGCCCTTGATCACCTTGAGCAGGGTCTGCTTGTGGGCGTGATGTTCCTCAAGGGCGGCGACCACAACGGAAAAATCCATCTGCGCGAGGGTGGCCCGGGTCTCGTCGTGGTTCTTCACGTGCGTGACCTGCAGGCCTGCCTCCCGCAGCACGGCGGGTAATCCGGAAAGTGAGTCGTTATCCTTGTCGACGACGAGAACGTCACCGCGCATGAGAGTGTCCTTTGAGGAAGTTCATCTCATTAACTTACGGGGATGCGCGGGGGGCTGTCAATCATGACGGGCAGTCGGGAAGGTGGCGCGAGTATTCCGTATCGCTTGAGGCAGGGACGCAGGCTGCGGAAAATGCGGGCTGCGTACTATTTGCTGGACGGAAAAAGAACGGGGCGCAGGAGATATCCCCCCGCACCCCGTGTATGCCGTGTATATGGTAGTGTGCCGCTCTGCGGGTTGCTGCCAAGACCAATGCCAGATGCCGATGCCAAGAGCCGTGATCAGTCGTTCCGGCGCAGAATCAGGAACTGGTAACCGTACCAGTCGCTGTATTGGCGATGCAGTTCCACCTCTTGAATGGTGGACAGGATGCAGGCCATGCCTTCCTCGTCTTCTGCATATTTTGCCTTCAGGTCGGGGAAGCGTTTCTCCAGCGGGGTGTAGAATTCGTCCCACCATGCGCCATGGGGCAGGTTGAAGCGATGCAGCACGGTGTATCCGGCCTTTTCGCACACTGCGATATGGTCATCCGCATGCATCATGGGCGGGTAGCCCGCAGCCCAGAAGTCTGCCAGCGGCTGCGGCGGGGTGCCGCACCTGAACCAGCATATTTCAGAGAGCACCATGTGGCCGCCGGGGACGAGGCACTGCTTCCAGTATTCCAGCGCCGCGTCAAAGCCCATGATGTAGGCTGCGCCTTCGGACCATACCAGATCAAATCCGCCACGGCGCAGGTGTTGCGGCAGATCGGCCATGTCCGCGCAGGCGGTGGTCACGCGCTGCTCCAAACCCTGCTTGCGGGCATTGCTCATGAGCAGGTCCAGAAAGGGCTGGTGGTTGTCCACGGCGGTTATGCGGCAGTCTGCGGCTTTGGCAAGGGCCAGTGTCTGCGCGCCCTGCCCGCAGCCTATGTCGATGATACACGGGCATTCCGGCAGGTCCGGCACCATGCCCAGCGCTTTGAGGGTGTATGTGTCGCTGCCCGGTGCAAGGCGGGGCAGGCCGGTGAATGCATCATAAAGAGCGTTCATGTAATTATCCGTCATTTTTTGCAGTTGTTTCAAGCGCTGCGGGGCTGCGGCCCATGCGCGGATAAGGCCGATTTCAGACGGGGGAATGCCCAGTACCTTCAGGAACCGCGCATGCTGCTCCGGTGCGGTGCGTTCAAAATCCGCATGCCAGCGGCGCATGTCGTCTTCGCTGAAGCCTGCATCGGTAAGCAGTGAGGTCCACAACTCACGTGTGATGGGCGTTGCTCCGGGCAGGGAATCCAGCCCGAGCAGGCCGGTGATGATGGTGCGCTGGTTGCGCAGGGCCACCATTTCGCGGTGCAGTTCTTCCAACCTTTCTTCGAGAATGGCGTTCAACGGAGTGGTTTCGCCTGTGCCATGTCCCCGGTCTGCGGGTTCCGCATCCAGTGCGCGGGCGATGTCCGCAAGGCTGAGGCCCGCATCGCGGAACATGCATATGCGTTGCAGGCGTTCGGCATCCGCCTCTGAATAGTGGCGGTATTCCCCGTGCGAGTGGGACGAGGGGCGCAGCAACCCGATCTTGTCGTAATAGAGCAGGGTGCTGCGCGAAAGGCCGAAGCGTCTGGCAAGTCTGCCGACCGTATACATGCGGAATCCTCCGTTACTCAGAATCATCTTGCTGCAGGCAGTTACCGGCAAGCGCTGAACAGGCGTTTAACTGGCTCCGGTGAGGCGCTCACGCACCTCGTCAGCGGAAAGCCGCCGTCCCGTGATGCAATAATGATCGAGCATTATTTCCAGCGAGGCAACAAGGGTGGTAAAATCCGCCTGCGTTGCGGCCCTGACCATGTCGTTGCCCTCCGGCGTTAGGCCGGTGAGCTGCTGACTCCATATAAGCCGCGTGCCACGGATATCCGGTTCAAGCGTTATGGTGTAGAGAATGGTCCTGTGCCCGTTGTTGCGGACAAAGGCCACTTCCCTGTCCGGCTCATGCCGGCAGACCACCCACGTGTCCGTGAGCTCAATACCGCTTGCGCCATCCTTGAATGTGGTCTGAAAAACGCATCCCGGTTCCGCATAGCCAGAACGGGTGTATACCATCTCGCATTGCCATTGTTCAATCCAGTCGTATTCACGCACGGGGCAGAGCAGGGGAAACACAGTTTCAGGCGCTGCATCCACATGCATGGTTGCCACAAGGTTCTTTCGTTCATTGGTGGTCATACGCACCTCCTGATACCTCTCTACAGTGTGAAGTTATAGACAGGTCAACGCTGCACGCAAAAAATACGGCAGGGGTGCGAAACCGCAAGGCTGAACAGACGGCTTGATTAATCGCGTGTGATGTCGCAAGTATGTATACAAGCGATTTGCAACGTTTCTGCCGGAACGGTCCGGCTTTTTTTATAGCGCACGAATCCTTCTGTCCGGTTCATGGCCAGCGTATGCCGGTCATCGCGGCGGCAGGGAAGCCCGAAGAGTGGTTTGCATGAAGAACGGTTTTTTCAATGTGCTGAGTGTGGCCGAGTTTGTCGATGTGTTGCGGACCTTTTCTCCCCTGACGGAAGAAACGGTGTCCGGCACGGCGGCGGATGGCCGCGTGCTGGCGCAGGATGTGGTTTCCGGTGAAGACCTGCCTGCCGCGCCGCGTTCCTGCATGGACGGCTACGCGCTGCGTGCGCAGGATGTTTTCGGCGCTTCCGAAATGAACCCCGCCTATCTGGAAAGCGTGGGCGCGGTGCCCATAGAGAAGCCTGCGGAATTTTCGCTGCGGCCCGGAGAGTGTGCTTCCATCGTGACCGGGGGCATTCTGCCGGAAGGGGCCGATGCCGTGATGATGATCGAGCACACCGAGGAACTGGGCGCAGGCACTGTGGAGATGCGCAAATCGCTTGCTCCCGCCGACAACGTGATGCTCAAGGGGGAAGATGCCGGAGCGGGCAAGGTGGCCCTTGCGGCCGGAACCCTGCTGCGCCCGCAGGAAATTGGTCTGCTGGCGGCCCTTGGCATTGCGGATGTTGCCGTGCATGCGCGTCCCCGTGTGGGCATTCTTTCCACCGGAGACGAGCTTGTTCCGGTGACACAGACCCCGCAGATGGGGCAGGTGCGCGATGTGAACAGTTCAACCCTTGCATGCAGCGTGGCGCGGGCGGGCGGTCTGCCCACGCAGTACGGCCTTGTGAAGGATGATCTTGCCAGCCTTGAATCCGCGCTGCGCATGGCGCTGGACGCCAACGACGCCGTGTTTCTTTCCGGCGGCAGTTCCGTGGGCACACGCGATCTTACCGTGGCTGCCATTGAACGCATAGAAGGCATGGAGCTGGTGAACCACGGGGTGGCCATCAGCCCCGGCAAGCCGCTCATTCTGGCCCGTTGCGGCAACAAGGCCGTGTGGGGGCTGCCCGGCCAGGTGGCCTCTGCGCAGGTGGTCATGTTCGTGCTGGGCATGCCGTTTTTGCGGCACCTTGCCGGCTGGCGCAATCCGTTTGATCAGTCCCTGTGGCCCGCGCGCCGTGCGGTGCTCACGCGCAACGTGGCTTCCAAGCCGGGGCGCGAGGACTATGTGCGCGTGCGGCTGGATGCCGTGGAGGGCAATGTGCGTGCCACCCCCGTGACAGGCAAATCCGGTCTGCTCAAGACGCTGATTTTGTCGCAGGGGGTCATACGCATTCCCTCCGACAGCGAAGGCGTGTATGAAGGAGCGGAGGTTGATGTGCTTCTTTTCTGAGAAGCGGGTTTGAGACAGGAATTCTGGAGAACGCATGCGGATTCTTTTTTTCGGTGACGTGATGGGCAAGCCCGGCAGGGTGGTGCTGAAGCGCAAGCTGCCAGAGCTGCGCCAGCGGCTGGGTGCGGATATGGTCATTGCCAACGGCGAGAACGCTTCCGGCGGCGTGGGCCTGACCACGGACGTGCTGCGCGAGCTTCTGGGCATGGGGGTGGACGTTGTTACCACCGGCAATCATATCTGGAAGCACCGCGAAATGTATTCGGGACTGGAAAGGGAGCAGCGCGTGGTGCGCCCCGCCAATTATCCCGCAGGCGCGCCGGGCAGGGGCATGACCGTTGTGGAGCTTGCGTCCGGGCACCGCGTGGCCGTGCTCAATCTGCAGGGCCGCACGTTCATGGACGATGTGGACTGCCCCTTCCATGTAGCGGACGCATTGCTCAAGACGCTGCCGGACGATGTATGCATCCGGTTCATCGACTTTCATGCAGAGGCCACCAGCGAGAAAAAAGCGCTGGGCTGGTATCTGGACGGACGCATAAGCGCCCTTGTCGGCACGCACACCCATGTGCAGACCGCCGACCCCATGATTCTGCCGGAAGGAACCGGCTATCTTACCGACGCGGGCATGTGCGGGGTGGAAGCCTCGTGCCTTGGCATGGACAAGGACGTGATCGTCAACCGCTTCCTGACCAAGCTGCCCCAGAGGTTCATTCTTGCAAAGGGCGATGTCACCGTGAACGGTGTGCTCGTGGAGGTCGACCCCGCAACGGGCAAGGCCGTACACATCGAGCTTGTGCGCGAATAGCGCGGGCCTTGCGGCATTGACATAACCCCCATTCTCTGCAAGACCCTCTTACACATTTCATATATCGAAAGAGAGTGTCATGGATATTGATAAGCAGCTAGAGATCATCCAGCGCGGCTGCGCTGAACTGATCAACGTTGAGGAACTTCGCAAGAAGCTGCAGCGCGGTAAGCCGCTGCGTGTGAAGATGGGCTTTGACCCTACCGCGCCCGACCTGCACCTCGGGCACTGCGTCGCCATTCACAAGCTCCGTCATTTTCAGGAGCTTGGTCATACCGTCATCTTTCTGATCGGCGACTTCACCGGCATGATCGGCGACCCTTCCGGTCGCTCTGAAACGCGTCCGCCCCTGACCCGCGAAGACGTTCTGCGTAACGCGGAAACCTACAAGGAGCAGGTGTTCAAGATCCTCGATCCCGAAAAGACCGAGGTACGCTTCAACTCCGAGTGGATGGACAAGTTCGATGCAGCCGACTTCATCCGTCTGGCTTCCCGCTATACCGTGGCACGCATGCTCGAGCGCGATGATTTTGAAAAGCGCTACAAGAGCAACACCCCCATTTCCGTTCACGAATTCCTGTATCCCCTGATTCAGGGTTACGACTCTGTTGCGCTGAAGGCCGATATCGAACTCGGCGGCACCGACCAGAAGTTCAACCTGCTCATGGGCCGCCACCTGCAGGCGCAGGAAGGTCAGGAATCGCAGTGCATCATGACCATGCCCATTCTGGAAGGTCTGGACGGCGTGAAGAAGATGTCCAAGTCCTACGGCAACTATATCGGTGTGAACGATGAGCCCGCCGACATGTTCGGCAAGGTTATGTCCGTTTCCGATGAGCTTATGTGGCGCTATTACGAACTGATTTCCCGCAAGAGCCTTGAGGAAATCGCCGAACTGAAGCAGGGCGTGGAATCCGGCACCCTGCATCCCAAGATCGCCAAGGAACAGCTGGCCATGGATATTGTGGGTCAGTACCATGGTG
>JBKEAK010000267.1:0-5965 GCA_047972125.1 Halodesulfovibrio sp. | reverse complement strand
GCTGGAACCGGTATACCGCGTGGTGCGCCGAGATTAACGCACGCTTTGCCGAGGTGAATCGCAATCAGTCGCCCTCGCAGGTGCTGGGCTTGGCGAGATCCATGGACGTCGCCAAGCTGGCGCAGGAGCGGGTGTCCGGCACCGGGGTGGATGGCCTTGTTTCGTCCATGGACAGAAGCCTGTGCATCAGGCCCATTGCCTGCCATCTTGCAGGAGTGGGGCCGTTGCCCGCTCTGCCAGCCCTTGCCGACGTGGAAGATACGGTGCGGGAATTTGCCATGCGGTTTTACGAGCGCGAAAAAGAGGCCGTGGATAAGACCCTTACCCGGCTTGAACAGCAACTGGACTGCACCCTGAATGAGCAGACCTGCTCATAGCCCCGGTGTGACGGGCAGGCCCGCTCTTAGCCTGATTATGACGAGCAGACCTGCGCATAACCCTACAGTTATTTGCTTCGCTGCCGATATGTTACGACAGAACGCCCAATACTTCAGGAGACGGTACATGCATTCTCGCAACGCCCTGCGTAATTCCATCACAGCCGTGCTGCTGTTTTCCGCCTTGCTGGTTCTCTGCGCGGCTGTCCGGCCCGCAGCTGCCGAACCGCCCATGAAGGTCATTTACGGATTCGACCGTGAATATCCTCCCTACAGTTTTGAAGAGGCGGCGGGCAAACCTGCCGGGTTTGACGTGGACCTCATTCAGGCCATTCTGCAGGAAGACAACGTGCGCCTCATCATGCGCCCGCTGACATGGGATCAGGTGCAGGTGGAACTTTCCGCAGGCAATATTCAGGTCTCTTCCGGCATGGCCGTGACCAAGCAGCGCCAGCTGCTCTACAAATTTGCGGACAAGCCCACCATGCCCATGCAGATCAAACTGTTCACCAAGCCTGCTGCACGGGTGGGCAACGTGACCTTGCTGCGCGGCCAGACCGTTTCCGTTGAAAAGGGGTCGTACCAGCAGCGCGTGCTGGAAGAGTTCGGCGGGCTGAACATCAAGCTCTACAGAAACAAGACCGAGGCGCTCAAGGCCCTCTACAATGACGAGGTGGTGGCCTACGGCGGCCCGACCCAGACAGCCTATTACCTGATTGACAAGCTGAAGCTCGGAACCATAACGGCCGTGGGCACGCCGCTTGTCGTATCGGATACCTATTTTACCGTGAACCGCGATCAGGACAAGTTGCTGGCCATGATCAACAAGGGCATGCTGCGCATTATCCAGAACGGCGAGTATGACCGCATCTACCGCAAATGGTTCGTGCCGGAACTGCACCCCGAAGAATACACCGCCCTGTACACCGCCGCGCGCAACGCGGCCATTAATGCCTACGCGCCGTATTCCCGCGTACCTGTGGGGGCTGCCGTGCTGACCCGTTCGGGCAAGATCGTGACCGGCTGCAACGTGGAAAATTCGCTCATCAGCGAATCGCAGACCGCTCTGCGTACCGCCGTGCTGAAGGCTATTTCGGAAGGCGAGTATGAATTCCGTGCGGTGGTGTCCGTTGCTCCCGACGGAAGTGTCATGGCTCCCTCTGCCGGAGACAGGCAGTTCCTGTTTGAGTTCGGGCGTGGCATACTGTGTGTTGTGCAGCCGCAGGCGGGCAAGGTGGAGCTGAAGATGGTTTCAGAGTTGTTGCCGTATCCTCTCGACAGCCGTCCGCAGTCCTATCAGTATTGATTTTTGATTTTACGGTAAGGAAAGGAAAACCATCGGTTGCACGCCGATGGTTTTCTGCGTTATAATTCCCCGGTAAGTAGTCTCGGCTATCGGCATTGACACCGACGGACCAGCGTAAAAGGAGCTAGCATGCCGAACAGACGCAAGCGCAGCCGGGTGCGCGGCAGTTATGAAGGAGTTCTCGTGCTCCGTGGCAGGGAATGGCCTGTGCAGACGCGGGATATCTCGCTCAAGGGAGCGTTGATATCCGCTGCCATGCTGCCGCCGCTCAGAGAGGAATGCGTGCTGCGGATTCCGCTTTCCGAGGACATAGAATTGAAAATGGAAGGGCAGATCATCCGGGTGGGTTCGGACGATGCCGCCATGGATTTTACCGGCATGGACGAAGAGACCTATGCGCACCTGTCCACACTGGTGCGTCTGCGCATGGAAAACGCTGACCTCATGGACCGCGAGGAACTAGAAGAACCGTTTGACTAGCTGCCTGTCTGCCTGACTGGGGCGGCGCGGCCGTCAAGGCCATCTGTCTCTATGACTCAAATGAAATGCATAAAGCCGCCGGATACACGTATCCGGCGGCTTTTTTGTGGCTTGGGTAGCGTGCCAGCTTAGGCCGATTGCTCGGTCTTGCCGAACAGGGCACGCAGTTTGCGCTGCGCCGCGTCGAGGTACATGTAGTAGACGGGCGTAAAGTACAGAGTGAGCAACTGGGAAAGCATGAGCCCGCCCACAACGGCAAGGCCGAGCGGCCTGCGGGCCTCTGCACCGGCACCGAAGCCGAGGGCGATGGGCAGCGTGCCCATGAGTGCGGCCAGCGTGGTCATCATGATGGGGCGGAAGCGGACAAGCGCGCCTTCGCAGATGGCGGTGCGGGCATCCAGTCCCTGCTTGCGCTGCGCCTCAAGCGCGAAATCGATCATCATGATCGCGTTCTTCTTCACGATGCCGATGAGCATGATAATGCCCACGAACCCGTACAGGTTGAGGTCCACCTTGAAGATCATGAGCGTGAGCAGGGCGCCCACACCCGCAGAGGGCAGGCCGGAGAGAATGGTCAGCGGGTGGATGAAGCTTTCGTACAGAATGCCCAGCACGATGTAGATGACCAGCACGGAGAGAATGAGCAGCACGGCAAGGCCCTTCATGGAATCCTGAAACGCCTGTGCTTCGCCCTGGAAGCTGGTGGAAACGCTGGAGGGCACTACCTCTACCGCCACGCTCTGCACCTTGGCCATGGCGGTACCCAGCGAAACACCGGGGCGCAGGTTGAAGGATATGGTGGCAGAAGGCAGCTGGCCGGAATGGTTGATATACAGCGGGCCCACGCCCATCTTGCGTTCGATGAGGGTATCTATGGGGACGAGCTTGCCGTCCTTGGAGCGTACATGCAGGAAGGAGAGCGAATCAGGGTTGGCCTGATACTCCGGCGCAAGTTCCATGAGCACCTTGTAGGTGTCGTTGGCGGCATAGATGCTGGAAACGCGGCGTTCACTGAACGATGCCGCCAGTGCATCCTCGATCTGGTAGGCGCTTATGCCAAGAGCCGAGGATTTGTCGCGGTTGATGGTGAGCTGCAGCTCAGGGCTTTTCAGTTCCATGTCGGAACTCACGTCCTGCAGGTCGGCGATGGTGGAAAGCCGTTCTTCCATCTCTGCTGCCACACGGTAGAGTTCATCCGTGTTGGGGCTTTGCAGGGTGTACTGATACTGCCCCTTGGATGAACGCGCACCAATGCGTATGGCGGGCGGGTTCTGCAGGAATATCTTTACGCCCGGAACCTGCGAGAGCTTGCCGCGCAGTCTCTGGAGCACTTCATCAGCCGTTTCCGTACGCTCGGCGTGGCCCTTGAGGGTAATCATCAGGCGACCGGCGTTGTTGGCCGAGTTGGGGCCGCCGGAACCGGCAACGGACATGTAGCCTTCCACCGCCTTGTCCTTGCCCAGAATGTCCATCACAGCCTTCTGGCGGCGCACAAGGGTGTCGAAGCTGATGCCTTCTTCATACACAAGTGAGGCTTGCAGGCGGCCCGTGTCTTCCTTGGGCAGAAAGCCCTTGGGAATAACGGTGAACATCCATGCGGTGAGCCCGAGCAGCAGGATGGAAACCCCCATGGTCAGCGCATGATGGCGCACGCACCAGTGCAGGGTTACGTCATAGAGGCGGTGCCATGCATTGAACATGCGCTCCATCAGGTTGTAGAACCGTCCGTGGCGCTCTGTCGTATGGGGGCGCAGGATGAGGTTGCAGAGCATGGGCGTAAGCGTGAGCGATATCACGCCGGAAAGCAGAATGGCTGCGGAAATGGTGACGGCAAACTCATGGAAGAGCCTGCCCACCACGCCGCCCATGAAGAGCACGGGAATGAACACGGCCGCGAGGGAGATGGTCATGGAGATGATGGTGAAGGCAATTTCCTTTGAACCGTCCATAACCGCCGCCCGCACCGTTTTGCCCATTTCCTGATGCCGGACGATGTTCTCGAGCATGACGATGGCGTCGTCCACGACGAAGCCCACCGAGAGTGTGAGCGCCATGAGCGAGATGTTATCGAGGCTGAAATCCATGAGATGCATCACGGCAAAGGTACCGACAATGGACATGGGCAGCGCAAGGCTGGGAATGAGCGTGGCCGAGAATTTGCGCAGGAACAGGAATATGACCATGATGACGAGGCAGATGGTCAGCACGAGGGTGAATTTAACGTCCTCCACCGAGTCGCGGATGGATTCGGACCTGTCGTACAGCACCTCAAGATTGGCAGAGGCAGGCAGCATGGCGCGGAATTCCGGCAGCAGGGCACGGATGGAGTCCGCCACGGCCACGGTGTTCGTTCCGGGCTGGCGCTGAATGGCCAGCACCATGCCGGGGGTACCGCTGTACCAGTTGAGCCTGCGGGTGCGCTCCACGCTGTCGAGCACGGTGGACACTTCGCCAAGGCGCACGGGCGCGCCGTTGCGCCATGCAATGATGAGCGGGCGGTAGCTGGCGGCATCCATGAGCTGGCCGGAAGAGCGCACGGTATATTCGCGTGCAGAACCGCTGATGGTGCCCACCGGCAGGTTCACGTTGCCGTTGCGAATGGCGTTTGCCACTTCGTCAACGCCGATTTCCTTGGCGGCCAGCGTTTCAGGATCAAGCTGAATGCGCACCGCATATTTTTTTGAGCCGTATACCTGCACCTGCGCAACCCCGTTGATCATGGAGATGCGCTGGGCCATCATGCCTTCTGCGTATTCGTTTACGTCCGAAAGCCGCATGGTGGGGGACGATATGGCCAGATACAGGATGGGGAAGTCGGCAGGGTTCACCTTGCGGAAGGTGGGCGGCGAGTCCATGTCTTCCGGCAGGTTGCGCATGGCCGCGGTGATGGCGGACTGCACATCAAGGGCGGCTGCGTCAATATTCTTGTCCAGGTTGAACTGCAGGGTCACGCGCGAGGTGCCCATGCCGTTGACCGAGGTCATGGAGTCCAGACCGGCGATGGTGGAAAACTGTTTTTCCAGCGGCGTTGCCACGGAGGAGGCCATGGTCTCCGGGCTGGCGCCCGAAAGGTTGGCCGTTACTTCAATGGTGGGAAAGTCCACGCTGGGCAGGTCGCTGACCGGCAGCCCCCTGTAGGCCATGATACCGAAAATGAGCATGGCCAGCATGACCAGCGTGGTCATGACCGGGCGGTTGATGAACAGTGCTGACGGGTTCATGCGCTACTGAGCCTTTGCCGGAGTCTCACCGGCGGACTTGGACTGTTCCGTAGAGGCGGCCTTGGTTCCGGCGCCGTCACGCACTTCCACTGCCAGACCGGGGGCAAGCCGCACCTGTCCGTCAAGGGCGACCCGTTCACCGGCATTCAGCCCCTTTGCGATGACGGACCTGTCACCCGAAAGAAAATCCACGGTCACAAGGCGGTCTTCCGCCTTGTTTTCGGGCGTGATGACATAGACATAGGGGCCGTTGATGCCGTCCATGATGGCAGCGGTGGGAATGAGGATGGCATCGGGCTTTTCACGCAGCACCAGTCCGGCCCTGACAAACTGGCCGGGCCACAGCTTCTTGTCGGCATTGGCATACTGCGCGCGCAGCTTGATGGTGCCGGTGGTCGTGTCCACGGTGTTGTCCATGGCGGTCAGCACGGCCTTGATGGGAGGAACGGAGGTTCCCTCTTCTCTGGTGCTGTCGGTTCTTCCCGTGGCAGGGGTGATGTATACGGGAACTGCACCCGCCTGCTTCATGGTCATGACATCGGGCAGATATTTTTCCGGCAGGGAGAAGGAAATGGAAATGG
>JBKEAK010000266.1:0-3673 GCA_047972125.1 Halodesulfovibrio sp. | reverse complement strand
TGTTCAGCATGGTCCGCAAGGTGGCGCCGGTGGACTGCAACGTGCTTGTTCAGGGCGGCAGCGGCACAGGCAAGGCACTGGTGGCCCGCGCCATTCACCAGCTCAGCCCCAAGCGGGATTATCCCTTTGTGGCTTTCAACTGCGGCGGGTTCACGGACGAGCTTATCAGCAGTGAATTGTTCGGGCATGAGCGCGGGGCATTTACCGGAGCAACGGCAACCAAGGTGGGGCTGCTGGAAGCTGCGGCGGGCGGCACCGTGTTTCTGGATGAAATAGGCGAAATGCCACTGCCCATGCAGGTGAAACTGCTGCATGTCATACAGGAGCGCCAGATACGGCGTGTGGGCGGCACCACGCCCATTGACCTGAACATCCGCGTCATCGCCGCCACCAACAAAGACCTCAAGCACGAGGTGGAGCACGGCAACTTTCGCGAAGACCTGTATTTCCGCCTGAACGTGGTTTCCATATCGCTGCCGCACCTTGCGGAAAGGCGTGAGGATATTCCCCTGCTCATCAGGCACTTCATGGAAAAATACAGCCTTGCCTTTCACAAGCAGGTTACGGGCATTCACCCGCAGGCCATGCAGATTCTTGCCAACTACAGCTACCCCGGCAATGTGCGCGAGCTTGAGAACATCATAGAACGCGCCGTGGCCCTGACAGAGGGTGAAGAAATTCATGCCCGCGACCTGCCGGGCGACCTGCAGCAGCTGGAATTCGACACGATGGAAGGCGACGGCCTGCCCACCCTTGAAGAGATGGAGCGCCGCTACATCATCAAGGTGCTGGAAAAGACAGGCTACAACAAGGGCATGACAGCCCAGATTCTCGATATTCCCAGAACCACGCTCTGGCGCAAGCTCAAGCAGTACGGGGTGGAGTAGGCAGGGGGGAGCATCCCCGTGCGTGCATTGTTGCAGCACGGATGAGACGTTCAGACTGCTGGCAGAGTCATTTTTTGGCTCCGCAGGGCAGGAAACTTACGTTCCTGCACTTCGTATACGCGATGAAAAATCCGTTTTTGGACCTCAGTCCCGGCTTTACGGGAATATGGCTTTACTGAAAACGAAGGTTTGTCATTAACCGGGTTGTGAAACGGTCGGCATTTTGCCGGCCGTTTTTCTTTTCATTCTGCTGTTGTTTAGTCTGTTTTTGTGTCGGGCAGGTTGCATTGCATGGGCGGGGTTCCGTTGCCGGATTCCGTTCTGTTCAGATGCTCAGTGGAAGGTGGGGAATGCTGCAAATCCTGCAATGTGGTAATAAAGATGCCTTTGTTCTAAATTGGCCTTGCAGAGAACTGCGCATGCTGTCTATAGTGATTGATATTACATTGGAATTATTGCATGCTGTTGTGCGTTTTTGCGTTGCAAACTTGTGTTATCATGAGTGTCGGAAAACTTAACAATAATGATGTAATGATAATTCCGCTTTGATTTGCTAGTGTTGTAGAAAAAAGTTGGCGGCGGTGCATTTGGGGGAACGTCATGCTTCGGAGTTATCAAGATGAATGTTCTTGTTGTTGACGAGGACTTTGCCTATCCGCTCAATACGGGGAAGAAGCTCAGAACGTATAACCTGCTGTCAAGATTGCAGGAAAAGCATCTGATTCACTATGTGTATCATGATGCTCCTGAGCAGGGCGGCATGCGTGAGCTGCCCGGATGCCCCAATGTCATCTGCCATCCGGTCGAGAAAAAGCTTACGGAAAAACGCGGGGTGAAATTCTACGGTGAATTGCTGTGGAACCTGCTGTCGCCCAAGCCCTATCTTGTTACCCGCCACACTTCTGCGCCCATGGTGCAGAAGATTGCGGACATTCTGCATCACAATTCCATTGATCTCATCCATTGCGAGTGGACACCCTACACCGAAAACATACTCGGACTGCTCGACAAATATCCCTGCGTGCTTTCCACGCACAATGTGGAAAGCCAGATCTGGCAACGCTATTTCGAGACGGAAAAGAATCTGCTGAAAAAGGCCTACATTTACCTTCAGTGGATCAAGATGGTGAACTACGAACGCAAGGTTGCCGCACGATACGGCAAGGTTGTGTGCGTTTCCGAGAATGATGCGGAGTTTTTCAGGGCATACACGGCCCCTGAGAATGTATCGGTGGTCCCCAATGGAGTGGACGAGACGTATTTTGCGCCTGCACCCTCTCTTGGCAGTGCTTGCGACAATTCTTCCGACGATCCTGCCGGCTCCACGTCCGACAGCGTGTCCGACAATGCGTCTGGCAATGCGTCCGGCAATGTGCCCGGCCTCACGTCTGGCAGCAAATCTGGTTCAGAGGCTGCACCTGCCTCGCTGGTCTTTACCGGTTCCATGGACTGGAGGCCGAATCAGGACGCCGTGTCCCATTTTGTGGATGCGGTATTCCCCTTGATCACGGCACAGAGACCTGATGTCACGTTCTACGTGGTGGGCAGGCATCCTCCCGAAAGGCTGAAAGCGCAGTGGGAGCAGACTCCGGGCGTTGTTGTGACGGGTATTGTCGACGATGTGCGTGGGTATATCCACGATGCCACCGTATATGTGGTGCCGCTGCGCATAGGCGGGGGGTCGCGCCTGAAAATTCTGGAAGCGCTGTCCATGGAGAAGGTGGTTGTATCCACCCGTGTGGGCGCAGAGGGCTTGCATTTCGACGACGGTGTGCACCTTTTGCTGCGTGATTCGCCGGATGAATTTGCAACGGCGGTTCTGCAGGTGCTGCAATCGCCGGAACCATATGCAGGGCTTGCACAGCAGGGCCGCCGCTGGGTGCTTGATAATTACACCTGGGATTCCATTTCCAACATTCTGAATACGGTATGGCATGATGCAGCAGCACGCCCATAAACAGAAGAGAGCCACCATCGTTCATCTGCGGGATTCAAACTTCGTGGGCGGGCCTGAGCGGCAGATTCTTGAGCATTTCAGACGCATGGACCCGGAACGCTACAACATGGTTCTCGTCTGCTACGAGAACGAGGGCGAAACGAACGAGTTGCGTGCCCGCGCGCAGGATATGGGCTTCCGGTGCCTTACGCTGCCCGTGCGTTCTCCTTTCAATCTCAAAAGCATAACGGACATAAGCGCCCTTCTCAGGAACCTTCAGGCCGATGTGCTGGTAACGCACGGGCATAAAGGCAATATTTTTGGGCGCATTGCCTGCTGGATGCAGTCTGTTCCCACCATTGCCGTTTCCAGAGGCTGGACCATGGAAAGCCTGAAGATTCGTTTCTTCGAGTTCCTCGACAAGGTGTTTCTGCTGTTCGCAAACCATGTGGTTGCCGTGTCGCATGGGCAGGGGAAGAAGATTCGGGCCATCGGGGTTAATCCCGGCAGGCTGTCTGTCATCCACAACTGCATAGACACGACGAAATGGGAATCGACCGAAGACCGGGATATACGGGCCGAGCTGGGTGTTCCTGCCGATGGTGTGCTTGTTGTTTCCGCAGGCCGGCTCAGCCCGGAGAAGGATCAGATTTCAATCGTCAGAGCGGCCAAAGAGGTGCTCTCGCAGGTAGATAACGTGTACTTTGCCGTTTTCGGCGAGGGAGTTCTGCGCGGCGAGCTGGAACTTGAGGGCTCCAGCCCCACGGGAGGATGCGGACGATGACGAACTCGGCTGGGTGGCCCGGCGCGAAGCCGAACTCGACGATCAGGTTGGCGTGGTAACCGGGCT
>JBKEAK010000265.1:0-4362 GCA_047972125.1 Halodesulfovibrio sp. | reverse complement strand
TTCGCGCAGGGTGCCGCTCAGTCCCTTGTCTTCCGAGAGTCCCAGTTGAACAACAAGGTCTGTCAGGGTTGCAAACTGTTCCTTGTAGGTTTTCATCTGGGAACTGACGTTATTGGCCTCCGCAGCCATTTCCGGTTCTGCGGCGGCAACCTCGCTCAGTTCTTCAAGGGATTTGTTCACGATATCTTCGAGTTTTTTGCGATATTCAAGATTCTTGCGGGCAAGAAAGTCCTTCTCATTCCGCCGTGCCTGCAGCAGGTGCACTTCCGATTGCTGGATGGTGTGAGCGACTTGAAATGCCCGGTCGATCTGGTTGGCCCCGATCTGATTAATGATAAAAACAAGCCCCAGTCCGACCAGGGCCACTATTCCTGTTAGGTATAACTTGAACTTGATACTCATCTCTTCTTCTCTCTTTATTTGATGACCACTCTGGTCTGATCCTATCAAGATACAGCAGGTGAATGGAAAAAATCAATGATGATTCGTGTTAGAGTTGTAAGGTCACCAAAATGACAAAAAAGAAGCCCCCGGCTGTATGCTCGGGGGCTTCATGATGTTATGCGGCGCGGTTACTTTTCGCTGAAGGACAGGGCATGCGTGGTGCATGCGGTAACACAGGCGGGCTTGAGGCCTGCATCAACACGGTCCATGCAGAAGTCGCACTTCATGACCGTATTGGTGGCCTTGTTGAATACCGGAATATGCCAGGGGCAGGCTTCGATGCAGGCTTCACAGCCGATGCATTCATCCTGAACCACATAAACGATGCCGTCGGATTCTCTGCGCTTCATTGCCTCGGTGGGGCATACGTCCACGCAGGCGGGCTCTTCACAGTGGTAGCAACTGCGGTACGATGCCTTCATGACCGGTTTGCCGTCCTTCATCTCGGGCAGGGAAGAGGTGTGGACGCCAAGCTTGATGCCGATGGGGGTATTGTTCTTGGACTTGCAGTGAACCTCGCAGGCCTTGCAGTGAATGCAGCGGTTCTTGTCCAGTTTCATTCTGTACTTGCTCATGATGTTCTCCTGACTGCTGCTATGCCTTGCGGATGCCTACAAAGTGTTCCTGAAGGGAAAGTCCGCCGCCGGAACGGTCCCATACTTCCAGACCGCCGGGCATGAGTTCCTGATCTGCCACACCCTTGCCGATGGCGCGGGATTCTACGGGCAGCTTGTGGCCGAATCCGTGGACCATGAACAGAGCTTCGGGATGGATGCATTCCGTAACAAAGGCGCGCATGGTGCCTGCGCTGCTGTTCGTGCCGGCGGAGAACACTTCAACCATGTCACCGTCTGCAATGCCGAGTTCCTTGGCGCGGGATTCGTGAATCCATGCCACGTTTTCAGACATCTGCTCGTTCAGGAGCGGGTTGTTTACCGTGTGGCCCTGCGTGTGCACGCCAACGCGGCCGAACGCGATGCGGAACATGTCCTTGGGAGGATGTGCGGGGGAGGCATAGGGCTTGAGCGAATCAATACCGGCCTTGGACCACTTGCCGCTCACCATCTCCAGCTTGCCGGAGGGAGTGGGGAAGCTCTCTACTTCGCGTACCACAGGTGCATCCACCAGTTCGACAAAGCCCTTGGCGGCAAAGTCCTGCATGGTCAGGCCGGTGTTCTGGAGCTGGTAGTCCCATATTTCTTCCATGGACTTGAAGGCCAGCTTTTCCATGCCGGGGTGGCTGTCGGCCAGTCGGGCAGCAAGACCGCAGAGAATTTCCCAGTCAGCCTTGCTGTTCACCGTGGGCTGCATGGCGCGGTGACGCACAAAGAACTGCGGCTTGGGGCCGGACTTGGAAGCAATGATGCTCTCGCGGGAGAGGTAGGTGGACAGCGGCAGCACCACGTCGGAATGCCATGCCGTGTCGGACCAGCTGAAGGTTATGCTGACCAGCAGGTCAAGGCCTTCCCACTTCTTCTTGAGCGCTTCAGGGTCGGGCATGGCCATGAGCGGATCGTGGCGGAAGCACAGGTACGCTTTGACGGGATAGGGATCGCCGGAAACGATGGCATCGTACGCAAGGTTGACGAGACCGGGGCCGCCATCAAACTGCGGGTGCTTCCAGCCCACACCGTCTGCGCGCTTTTCTTCAGGCTTGGGGAACAGGTCCACAAGCTTGGTCAGGCCCTTCTTGCCCACGTCCTTGGGGGTGTTCACGAGCGGCAGACCGCCCTTCACACCCACGGAGCCGAGCAGGGCGTTGATGATGTATGCCGTGCGGCATACGTTGAAAGAGTCGTTGTAGCGGGCAACCATCCAGCCGGGATGCCAGATGACATTGGGGGCGGCTTCGGCCAGTTCTCTGGCAAAGGCTTCAATGCGCTCGGCAGGAATGCCGGTTTCTTCGGCAGCCCATGCGGCCGTGTAGGGAGCGGTAAAGGCAGTGAGTTCTTCCAGCCCGTTTACGAACTTTTCAACGTATTCGGCCTTGTACAGCTTCTTGGTGATCAGTTCGTTGATGATGGCAAGGTTGAATGCGTAGTCTGTGCCGGGGCGCACCATGAAGAAATTATCGGCCTTGCTTGCGCTCACGTTGGCGCGGATGTCGATGACAGAGAGCTTGCAGCCCTTGCCCAGCGCGTCCATTACCGCATTACATTCGGCAACGTTGATGGCTTCCAGAATATTGCGGGTCTGCAGGATGATATGCTTGGCATTACGGAAGTCGTAGGAAACCATCTTGCGGCCGATGCCGAGCACGGACTGTGCCGCATGCTGCACGTTGCGTGCGCAGGAAGCGTCATGGTTGCAGTAGTTGGGGGAGCCGATGCCGCGCATGAAGGACTGGTGAAGGTCAACAAACGGGCCGCCACGGTCGGACCAGAGCACACTGCGGTTGCCATGTTCCGCAGTTATGGCCTTGAGCTTGTCGGCTACGTAGTCGAGAGCCTCTTCCCATGTGGCTTCGCGCCACTTGCCTTCGCCTCTTTCACCTATGCGGATAAGCGGGGTAGAGGGGCGCTCGGTGTCCTTTTCCAGAGCTATGCCGGCTGCGCCACGTGCGCAAAGGCCGCCCTTGAGTGCGGAATGGGGATTGCCCATGATCCATGCCGCTTCTCCATTGCGTTTTTCCACCTGAATGGGACAACGCACGCTGCACATGCCGCAGACGCTGTATACGGTTTCACCAGTTGCCATGCTTCCTCCTGCATCGAATTGACCAAATTGCACGCTGTTGAAAAATTGTTCCACCAGCTTTTTCCGGGGGAGCCGGGAGAGGCTCCGCATTATTGGCGTGGATTGCGTTATGCCGTTTGCGCCGCGTATTGCCGATGTGTCCCTTTCACCTCGGCGACGGAGCGGCACATGTTTCGCCGGTCGTTTGCTGGTGCGATTGGCGTGTCACTACCATATATATGCAAGTGATAAAAAGTATGTGAAAAATATAACAAGGGGTTCATTGCGCACTCAATGTCGTTTGCCAACAGGTGTGACTATTGCCTTTCTTTACTATATGAGGGAAAATTATGATAGACTTACAGTTCATACATATAACAATGTTCTGGTGGAACAAATGCATGTATGATGAGGTCTGTCCAATGTCCTGGGTGGCCCGGTATACAGGGTGGTGAAAGTATGGTTCGCAACATTTCAAGAATATTGAAGTTTTTTCTGCTCTCAGCATGTTGTGTCGCTGTGGTCATTGCTGGTGACTTTTCCCGTGCCCTTGCCGACCATCCGCTCCGGCTGCTGCATTACTGGACCGGTTCTCTTTCCGGCGGCATTGCGGAAATGGTTGCCGAGTATAATGCACGATCTCCCGAATCGCCCATTGAAGCCGTGGGAATGGATCATGAGTCCTTCAAGGCCGGCATCAAAGGTATGCTGGCTTCGGGACAACGCCCGCAGTTGTTCAGTTACTGGGCCGGAGCGCGAACCCAGTATCTGGTGGATGCAGGCTATCTAGCTCCCATAGATGACGCATGGAATGCGGCGCGGCTGGATGACGTTTTTCCCCATGCCGTGGCGAAAACTTGTGTGTACAACGGCAAGCGATATGCTTTGCCGGTAACGCAGCATGTAGTCGGCTTTTTCTTCAACCGTGAGTTATTTGCTTCGCTGAATATCACTCCTCCCGAAACATGGGATGAGTTCATAGAGGCGTGCAGAAAGTTAAAAAGGGCTGGCATTGCCCCTTTAGCCTTGGGCAACCGTGAACGCTGGCCTGCACAGTTCTGGTTTGATTACCTGTTGTTGCGCACCGCCGGACCTGAGTACCGGGAACGGCTCGTTCAGGGTAAGGCTTCATATCTTGATCCGCAGGTGCGGCATGCCTTTGCTTTGTGGCAGCAGTTGATAGACGAGGGATTCTTCTCGCCAACTACGGACAGGAACGATTGGGCGGGGGCTGCAAAGGAA
>JBKEAK010000264.1:0-18570 GCA_047972125.1 Halodesulfovibrio sp. | reverse complement strand
CGTTGCCCTGATAGATGAGCAGCCTGCCGTTCAGGTCGTTGACGCCGGGGGTGTTCCAGCGGTGGGTGAGCATGTCGAGGTTGTTGTCGCCGTCAACGTCCGAGAGGCGCACACCGCTGCCCCAGTCCCCGTATTTGGATTGCCAGTTGGGCACGCTGTTGTGCGGGGCATATTGCACGACAAAGGGGGAGAGGAAGCGGTAAAGCGAGAAACCACCCCGGCCCTGCCCCATGTAGCTGTTGGATGAGGCGGCAATGGAAAAGGCGGGCTTTTCAAGTGATTCCGGCAAGGTCATGGAGGCGGCATAATCACAGCCGTTGCCATAGTAGTTGGCATCCACGCTCATCCAGCCGGGGGTGTTGAGAATGCCGCCCTGTCCGCCTTTCTGCACGCCCAGATAGATGCGTATGGGCGCGGACTGAAAGATCACGTCCATGAGGCCGTCATAGTTCACGTCGGCAAAGTCCACGGCCATGGCGACAAAACTTTCGTTGGTGGTCCACACGGCGTCCTTGGAGAACTTGCCACCGTTATTGATATAAATGCGCCCCGGCGTGACAAAGGGCGGTTCCTGTGTTCCGCCGGTAGTGGTTTTCTGAGAAGCGGCTCTGAGGCGTGCCGCCCGTGTGCCTTCATGACGACTGACTGTTTTGCCGCTGCCGCAGGTCTGGGTGGCAAAGCTCTCCACTTCGGGAATGGGCTCGCCGCCTGCCACGGCAAGGTCAAGATCGCCGTCACCGTCCATGTCTCCCAAGGCACAGCCATAGGAAGGATAGCCGGTGTCTGTGAAAGAGGGATTCGCCATCAGGTAGTTGGGCGGGCCGTAATTGTAATAGACCTTCACCCCGCCACCCTCGTAGGCCAGATCTTTGCCGAGAAAGACGGAAACGGCCAGATCCGGCCATCCGTTGCCGTCAATGTCGCCCACGGCAATGGTGCCGTGGTGGTCCTTGTTGGCCGAAACCCAGCCGGGATTGGGCGAGATGCTGTTGTTGCCGTTGTTGAAGTAGACAACCACGTTCTGGTTGTCCTTGTCATTACCGGCAGAAACCACAAGGTCGGGATAGCCGTTGCGGTCAATGTCGGCGAGCACGAGCCCCGTGCCCCATTGGCCGCCGTCACCCAGTGCGAATGGGTTGGTGGCAAAGTCCGGTGTGGTGCCATAGGGCACGGCCATGCTGGCCTGCTCCGTGGTTTTGGGCGTGCACCCTGCCATGGCAAGCAGGGCGGTGCAGGCAAGGGCGAGAAGCGAAACCGTGAACAGTCTGTGTCTCATGGAGCCTCCTGTGGCGCAGCCGCGCCGGAAAGGGATACGCGGAACCTGTCGGAAGAACATTTGACCAGACATAGACGAATCTATGATTTGAGGCAATGCAACGGCTAATCGGGTTGCATGCGGCGTGCGGTGCGCAGGACGGATAGAGAAGGCGTTGGCGGGGATGTTGCGGGGCCATTTTCAAACCGGAAATGGTGGCCCCCAGGAGCGGCAGAGAACGATTTTTCCATGCAGGTTGATATTCAAGGCACTCTCCCTGTATACTCTCGCATCGACGGCGGGCAGAACATGGTTCTTCTGCCGGAACAGGAACATGCATGATTCAAAAAAGTACATATTCTGAGCAGGTTGTAGAGTACCTCAAGGACAAGATCCTCAACGGCGAGATTCAGTCCGGCCAGCGCATCAAAGAAAGCGTGGTCGCGGCGGAGCTGCAGATCAGTCGCGCCCCCGTGCGCGAAGCACTGCTGGAACTGATGCGCGAGGGCATTGTGGTGTCGCGTCCGCAGGTTGGCAAGTCTGTGGTTTCTCTCACCGCCAAGCAGATTCTGGACAGCTATGTGCTGGGCGGCGTGTTGGAAGGCTTCGGTATTGCCCAGACCATTGAGCAGTTTTCGGAAGGGGATTTTGACCGGCTGACCGAGATCGTTGAAAAAATGGGTGAAATTGCTGCCGGTTCCCGCGATCTGAACGAACTGACCCGTCTGGACCACGAATTTCACAACACCCTGTTCGCCAAGGTGGATAACGAGCTGCTGGTGGAGTTTTCCCAGCGTTCCAGCAGGCGGGTAACGCACTTTCTGCTCAGCCACCACCTGAAGGCCCTGTATGCGCCGGAAACCATCTACAAACGCCACAAGGCGCTGCTTGCAGTGCTCACGACAGGCGACGGCGCGGCCATAGAACAGCACATGCGCAACCACTACCGCGAGACCGGTGAGCTTATGGCCCAATACGGGTCGGATGTGTTTGCGGGATAGAATTTTGTTTTTAGCTCCTTTTCATCCTAATAAAAGGAGAGCCCCATGAGTACATGGAAAAAGATCATCTGTGTCATCATGATGATCCTCATGGCTGCCGCTGCGGTGGCTCCTCTGGCCGGTTGCACACACAAGGCCAAGGGCGAGTATACCGTAGGCACCGAAAAGACCGGCTAGCATGCCGGGACTCCGGCAGAGTCTGTAACAGCCGAGTCTGGCCACCGTGCCTGCGCCTGCTGTGTCTGGCAGGCCGTTTCTGTATCAGTTGAGAGAGATGAAAAAAGCCCCCCGGCGAGTGCCGGGGGGCTCCTGTTTTCATGCGGCAATGTTATTTGCCGATGGTGAGCAGCGGGTCGGTTGCGGACGTGTCGGCAAAGAAGAATTCCTTGTCGTACGGGCCGAAATGCTTGTGATCACCCAGCAGGGTGAAGAATTCGATGCGGCTGTACCGCTTCAGGCGTTCTTCGGTAACGCCCATTTCCGCGTAATATTCGCTCTTGTGCATCGGGTCGCGGGTGACGGTCAGGTCATACACCGCAAGCTCGGTCTCACCCCATGCATGAACGGTCCACACTCCGTCCACGTGTACCCATGCGTGTACTATGCAGCAGTCTTCGCACTCGCTGCCGACCTCTATGCATGCCTCAAATGATTTGGGCCGAAATTCCATGCGCTTCTCCTCAGGACTGGGTCTGTTACTGCGTTAAGGTATCGAAATGCGACAGAAATGTCTGTTATAGCAATCCTACGTGCAGTTCAAGCGCAAGGGGGGTGCTCTGTCCGGTCGCGGATCATGCGGTTACCTCTGCGTCCCTGAGCAGCGGGCGGGCCATGAGCGCTGCTCCCAGCGCATTGCCCACCTCATGCCGTGCGGGGAAGGTGATGGTGGTGCGCAGCCGTTCGGCAACGCGCGGCAGCAGCAGGCGCGCGGCAGCACCGATGCCGATCATGGGAACATTTAATGATACGTCCACGGTAATGAGGGACTGCTTTTCCCTGTTGGCAAGAAAGGCGGCAAGCCCCCCGCCCACTTCGCGGCGGGTTACGTGGCGCAGCACGGTTTCTTCTATGATGCGTTCCGCATCGGCCAGAACACTGCGGGCAAAGGCGTGTGCATCCTGTTGCCGGGGGGCGCCGAGCAGTGCGGCAGCAGCGGTTGCGGCTTCAGCATCGCCAAGGTGCAGCAGGTTCAGCACATGCAGGGCATCGGTGGGCGTGAAGCCGGTCTCAGTCACCTTCTGCTTTCTCGCCAGTTTGACAAGCCGTTGCTCAACCGTGATCTCCGCCAGCTTCAGGCTGCGCATGAGTTGTTCGGGCGTGGCCGGGCCATGCTCAGCAAGGTGCTGCAAAATATCATCAGAGGCTTTTTCTTCCTGCGTCAGGCCGGGAACGGGCAGAATGCAGCGCGCGTTCAGGTCGTGGCCGAGCCATTCTTCCGGTGCGGGCAGGTTACGGGCCATGCACAGGGGCAGCACGCGCGAGGGGCCAAGGGTGAAGGTGCCATCCTTGGCCGGGCGGACAAAACTGTCGCCCCCCACGCCCACCGTGAACATCTCCACGGCTTCCACATGGGTTTCCCACTTGCCTATGGTCATGCCCCCGGCGTCGATGACGGGTTTGCCGGAGCGTATGAGCGTGATGTCCGTGGTGGTGCCGCCGACATCCAGAATAAGGGCATCCTGTATGTCGGCACCCTGCATTCGCGACTGGTGCGAGCCGAACAGGGCGGTGGCTGCGGGGCCGCTGGCAACGGTGGAAGCCGCCTGCCTGAGCGCCTCGGCCATGGGCATGGCGCGGGCATCGCCGCGCACCACATAGACGGTGCCGGTGATGTTCAGGCTTTTAAGCGCCCGTTCAATGCCATCCAGAAAATCACTCATCACCGGCAGCAGCTGGGCATTCAGGCATGCCGTGGTGGCACGTTCCTTCATGCCGGCGCGCATGCTTGCCTCGTGGGAGCAGAATACAGGCACTTTGCCCGCAATCTGAATGGCCTTGGCCGTTACCAGCTCATGCGCGGGGTTCATGAAGGCCATGGAGCCGCAAACGGCCCAGGCGTCCACCTGCCCGTGCAGTTCCTGCAGTGCATCAAGCACGAAATTGACGCCCAGCGGTTCGGCTTCTTCTCCCTTGATGGTGTGGCCGCCCGGAATGTAGCGGGCTGCCACGGCGGGAACTTCCAGCCGCTGGTTGAAGCCGATGACGAACAGGCCCACTTCCGCACCCTTGCCTTCCACAAGGGCGTTGGTGGCGAGCGTAGTGGAAACGCTGGTCACGCTCACGGCCTGCGGGGGCACCTGCGATTCGGTCATGACAGCGCCCAGAACGGCAGAGATGCCTTCGCTGAGATTGTAATGGGTGGTGGGCCGCTTGGCGGACGCGACAACCTGCCCGCTGGCCGCATCCATGATCACGGCGTCGGTATAGGTGCCTCCGGCGTCCACGCCGATTATGTACTGGTGCTGTTCACTCATGGGTATCTTTCTTTCGGTTGCATTGCCCGGCGGGATTGCCGCAGGCATCAGCTGAGAGCTTCACGGGCTGAGATGTACCTGCCTGCCGTGGCTTTGGCAACCGGCTGCAGGGCATGCCTGCCTTTTATCCTGTGCTGGTGCTGCCTTCAGCTTGTGCCGGAGAGGGCAAAAAGGGCAGGAGAAGCAGCAGAAATATACCTCCATCATTTATTGATAAACATGATGAAAACCATTTGTTTCCATCGCCATTATCGATTGGATGCAGTGGGTATGCGTTGGTACAAGGTGCGATACCCTTTCCCCGTGCCGGTATTGAGGCTGGTATGCCTGACTGCCGGGGAGCCGCCGAACCTCGCCCATCCGTTCGTTGCCGGACGGCGGTTGCCGGAATTCTGCGGCGGGCTGGCCCGATGTGTTGCAACGGCCGGGCCGGTCTTCATCCGGGCTTCGGCCAATACTGTTCATGATGTCATGACACCGCCAACGCAATGAAGGAGGAGTGCGATGAGTAACGCTGCGTACAAGGAAATGTGGGAAAAGCTGGATCTTGATATCGACGCCCACGATGGCTTGCTTGCCGTGCTGGGCAAATTTTACGGTGATATTTACATGTCCCAGCAGGGCCGCCTGAAAGGGATGGAGTATCTCGATTTCGTTCTGAGCGAAGTGCACGGCTTGCGCGTGAAAGAGCTGCAAGATGCCAAGGCCGAGGGCCGCAAGATCATCGGCACCTTTTGCGTGTTTGTGCCGGAAGAGCTGACCCTTGCCGCCAACGCCGTGCACGTGGGCCTGTGTGCCGGTGCGGATGCAGGCACCGAGCAGGCGGAAAAGCTGGTGCCCCGCAATACCTGCGCGCTGATCAAATCCTTTATCGGCTTCAAGCTGGCACGCCTGTGTCCGTATACCGAATCCTGTGACATGGTCGTGGGCGAAACCACCTGCGACGGCAAGAAAAAGGCGTATGAAGCCTTTGCCGAGCATGTGAACATGCACGTTATGGAGCTGCCCCAGACCAAGAGCGCCAGCGCAAGAGAACTGTTCCGCTCCGAAGTGCTGCGCTTCAAGAGCGAGCTGGAGCGTCTGACAGGCGTAACCATCACCCCTGAAAAGCTGGCCAAGGGCATCAAGACCGTCAACGACAAACGCCGCGCCCTGCAGCGTCTTTCCGCCCTGCGTGCGGCCAATCCTGCGCCCATTTCCGGACGCGATGCCCTGCTCATCAATCAGGTTTCCTTCTACGACGATCCGGTGCGTTTTACCCAGTCCGTGAACGCCCTGTGTGACGAGATGGAAGCCCGCATCGCCCGCGGCGAAGGCGTGGTGCCGGAAAAGACGGCCCGCCTGCTGCTTTCCGGCTGTCCCATGGCCGTGCCGAACTGGAAGCTGCCATATGTGATGGAAAGCTCCGGTGCGGTGATCGTGGGCGAGGAATCGTGCATCGGCACCCGCAATACCCGTGATCTGGTGGATGAATCCGCCGATTCGCTGGATGCCATGATCGACGCCATTGTGGACCGCTACATGCGCATCGACTGTGCCTGCTTTACCCCCAATACCGAGCGTCTCGACAACGTGGTGAGCATGGCCAAGGAACTGAAGGCGGACGGCGTGGTGCATTATTCCCTCATGTTCTGTCAGCCCTATGCGCACGAAGCCATCAAGGTGGACGGTGCACTGCGTGAAGCCGGTATTCCCATGCTTTCCATTGAAACCGATTACAGCATGGAAGATGTGGAACAGCTGAAGACCCGTATCGAAGCCTTTGTGGAAATGGTGAAATAGACCGTGCGCATTGCCGGAATAGATATCGGCTCGCGGTCCATGGAGCTTGTGGTTCGCGAGCCGGATTCGGCATCGGGCTGGACTACCACGTTGCAGCGCCGCCTGCCCACAACCTTTGATCCTGTGCGCCAGTGCCGTCTTCTGCTGGAAGGCTGCATGCCGGACAGAATCGTGGCTACGGGATACGGGCGTGCGCTGGTGCAGGATATGGATCTGGGCGTGCCCGTAGAGACGGTTACCGAAATCCGGGCGCATGCGCTCGGAGCCTGTCATCATTATCCGCAGGCACGCACGGTGCTGGACATAGGCGGGCAGGATACCAAGGCCATTGCCCTGCTGCCGGGCGGCAAGGTCGGGCGGTTTGAAATGAACGACCGTTGCGCCGCCGGAACCGGCAAGTTTCTCGAATACACGGCCACTGTGTTCCAGATGGATGTGGCCTCGTTCGGGGCCTATGCCATGCTCGGCACCGAGGCACCCGTTATAAACTCCATGTGCACGGTGTTTGCGGAAACCGAGGCCACGTCACTTATGGCGCAGGGTGTGAAACCGGAGAACATTGCCCTTGGCCTGCATCAATCCATCGTCAGGCGCACGGCGAATATGCTGCGGCGGGTGGGGCTGGAATTCCCTCTGGTCTTTGCAGGCGGGGTGGCGAACAACCCCTGCATCCGTGATCTGCTGGCCAGAGAGCTGGGAGCGGCGAACGGGTCCCTGCTCATTCCGGATGAGCCGGACATGGGCGGCGCGCTTGGCGCGGCCCTGTGGGGGGTGGCTAGCCTTAGCTGATCTTGTTTCGTGCCAGTATCATAGTGGATAACTCATGCGGCAGACTGCGTTTTTGTAGTCTGCCGCTTTCTTGTTTGTCGCTACCTACAAAATTGTATCTTGTTGTGTTCACTGAAATTTTACGCCAAGAGTGTACACTTGTCCGACACTGGAACAGAATGAGGTGATATTCCATGAAACGAGAAGGCTACCGTGGCCGCAGTGCCACACGCAAAGGTTTGGTGATGGCCCTGTTTATGGGATTGGGGATGCCCTGTTCCGTTCAGGCTGCCGCAGGGGGCGAGGACATCGCAACCCTGACGGCGGGTGTTGTGGCCGCTGTCTGCGGTGTGGCCGCGTTGGTGGGGTGGCTGAAATACGTGGCGGCTTCGCGCAGGGAAGCGCGTCTGCTGGCCTGCATCGGTCGCGTGGCCGGTGGGAGTGCAGCAGCCGCAAGCGCGAGCGTGATCGGCGCGGACGACGTGTCCGGACTGAAGAAGGAGCAGGCGCTTTTGGTGGAAAAGCTTGCTGCCGTTGTTGCCGGCCTGCGTGAAGAGGGCATACGTGCCGCGCGTGAGGCGGACGGGCACCGTGCCCTGTCGGAAAAATACCTCAAGGGCATTGCCGAAACGCGCGAGCTTGCCGAGCTTGCCCGCTGCAAGGGGCTACTCAATTCTTCCGACACATTGGACGGCTCCATTTCCGGCATCCGTGCCGCACGCGGAGAACTGCAGAAGGCAGCCCGCAGTGCCAATGAAGGCTCTGCCCGCCAGCAGGAAATGGCAGGTGAGGCAACCGTTGCCATGGAACAGATGAATGCTGCCGTGCAGCAGGTGGCGGAAGCCTCCGAGGCGGCTGCCTCGCACAGTGATACCACCCGGGCTCGGGCGCAGGAGGGGGCCGTGTCGGTTGATCAGACCGTGCAGGCCATTACCGATGTGCACGCGCAGACGCAGGCGCTGGAAAGCGTTGTGAACGGGCTTGGTGCCAAGGCCGATGCGGTTGACGAGGTCATGGAGATCATCTCCAGCATTGCGGACCAGACCAACCTTCTGGCGCTTAACGCCGCCATCGAGGCTGCACGGGCAGGCGATGCCGGACGCGGCTTTGCCGTTGTGGCCGACGAGGTGCGCAAGCTGGCGGAAAAAACCATGCAGGCCACCGGCGAGGTGGGCAGCCAGATAGCGGCCATAAAGCAGGGCGTTGCGCAGACCCGTGAGGGCATGCACCAGACCGCCGGGCTTGTGGACACCGCAACCGGCAAGGCATCGCATTCCGGCGAACTGCTGCGGGCAATTGTCTCCCTTGCCGAAGACAGCGCAGGGCAGATTCAGTCCATAGCTGCGGCCGCAAGCCAGCAGGCAGCCAGCACGGAGCACATAAGCTCAATCATCGGGCGTGTGGATGAAATTTCCGGCACCACAAGCAGGCATATGCAGGAATCGCTGACCTCGCTTTCCACGTTGTCCGGCGAGGTGGATAACCTTGCCAACCTGAACAGCGTGTTCAGGCTCATCGGCGGCGGTAAGGTGCACGAACTGGTCAATTCGCTGGTGGCATCGCCTGAAATACTCTCCGGCAAGCCCGAACGGCAGGAACAGGCCATGCGTTCCATCATCGGCAGATACCGGTTCGTGGAGTTGCTGTACATGACTGATGCGAAAGGCGTGCAGCCCACGGCCAACGTTCCCCGGCCCGGCAGCGAGAGCAGGGACGATGCCTCGGCCCGCGGCAGGGACTGGTCTTCGCGTCCGTGGTTCAGCGGTCCCATGGAGACGGGCAGCCTGTATGTTTCCAGCGTGTATGTCTCCGACGCAACCGGGGCACCGTGCATCACGGTTTCCAGCCCGTTCAGGAACGCGCAGGGAGACATTCTGGGGGTAATTGCCGCAGATATTTCCATTTAGAAAGGGGGCTGGACTGGGCGAAAGTCTCAGGCTACAACACCGCGTACAGAAGGCCCTTTCGCGGGGTGCTTCCACATTCTCCCTGCTGAGGAAACTACCGCCCAGATGAAGTGTATCGCCATCGACTACGGGACCAAGCGAACAGGCCTTGCCGCAACAGACGCGGGCGGCCGCATGGCTTTTCCCCGCCGGACGCTTGTCATGACGACCAAGGACCGCTTCTTCGCGGACCTGCTTGCCTTCATTGAGGAAGAGGCCCCCGCAGCCATTGTGGTGGGGCTGCCGACCCTGCTGGACGGCACGGAAACGCTGATCACCCGTCAGGTGCGCAATTTTGTGGCGCGCCTGAAGCGGCGTTGCGAGTTGCCGGTCTACTACATGACCGAAGTTCTGAGCTCGCACGAAGCTGAGGAAGACCTGCGCGAGGCAGGCCTGAACGGGCGTGAGATCAAGAAGGTTGTGGACCAGCAGGCAGCAGTGCGCATTCTCGAAACCTTTCTCAATCAGCCTGAGCACCAGCGCTGTCTTGCGGATGGTAACGCATGAAAAAGGCGCTGACCGTCAGCATGGGCACCATTGCGGCCCTCATTCTGTTCGCCAGCCTGTTTGCGTGGCAGCAGGCCCGTTCCTTTCTGGATACGGCCCCCGAGGAAGTGGGGCAGGAAGTGCATATCCGCATCCGCCCCGGCATGAGCTTTGACAAGGTGGCGGCTGCGCTGCACGAAAAGCATGTCATCACCAGCGTGAGCAAGTTCCGCCTGCTGGCGCGGTATCGCAAACTTACCGGTTCCATTCAGGCAGGCGAGTTCATCGTCAATACTGGCTGGACGCCGGATCAGGTGCTGGAAATGCTCGTGAAGGGCATGCCCGTGCAGTATCGCCTGCAATTTCAGGAAGGCCTTGCATGGTGGGATGTGTCCAAGGCTGTGGAAGTGCAGGAATTTGCCCGTGCAGACGACTTCCGGCAGGTTATCCACGATCCGGCCTTTCTGAAGGAAAACGGCATTCCCTTTGATAATGCGGAAGGCTTTCTCTTTCCTGAAACCTATCTCATGGACAAGCCGGAGATCATGACCCCGCGCACCGCGTGGGACACCGCCACCCGCCTTGTGAAAACCTTTTGGGCCAAGACTGCACCGCTGTGGCCCGCCGGGCCGCCTCCTGCCGAGGAGCTGCGGCGTATTCTGACCATAGCCAGCCTTGTGGAAAAAGAGACCTCCGTACCCGAAGAACGGGCGTTGGTGGCCGGGGTGTATGTGAACCGCATGCGGCTCAAAATGCTGCTGCAGGCAGACCCCACCATCATTTACGGCATAGGTCCCGCCTTCAACGGCAACATCACACGCGCCGACCTGCGCAACGCAACCAATCCCTACAATACCTATTCGCATCCCGGCCTGCCGCCCACCCCCATATGTTCTCCGGGGCTGGAATCCATTCGCGCGGCAGTGTTTCCCCAGCAGCATTCCTTTTTGTACTTCGTGGCCAGAGGCGACGGCAGCCATCAGTTCAGCAAGACACTGCAGGAACACAATGCGGCCGTGGCCAAATATCAGTTGCGGCGTGGCCGCTGATATTTGCTGCGGGGTTTTGCCTGCTGCAGTGAACCTTGCAGGAACTGCAGAAGTTCCGTCATAAAACTGATGCCTTCCTTGACGTGACTTGTGGAGTATTCTACAGGTCTACTAATGTGCCGTACTGTATTGCGATAGAGTGAAGTGGTGGGTATCGCAATACGTTACTATCAGATGGGGTTGCTGTCCTTTCCAGTCAGGGGGTGGTCTTGTTGTCCGGTTCCGGATGGTGAGGCCCTATCGCTGCGCAGTTACTGCGTACGGGAGGCTCTATGCAGTTTTTGCTTCGTTCTCTGGGAATGAAGGTTCTCTTCCTTGTCACGGTGGCTTCAGTTCTCTCCTTCTCCGGCCTGTTTCTCGCGAACTCGTATAATCAAAAGGAAACGGCCTTTTATCTCATCCACGACGCGGCGGCATCCATTTCAGACATGCTGCTGAGCGCCATCGAAGATCCCATGTCCGTGGGCGACGATGCAGGCACCAGAGCCAAATTCGCCCATATTCGAGAGGAATACGAGCATATCGACGTGTTCCTGACCGACTTTAACGGCGTGGTCAGCTACGGCACACGCGAATCCAGCGAGCGCAAGGAGCTTGTCCGCGAGGTGGACAGCCCGGTGCTCAAATCCATGGTGCAGGAAGCGCTGGATACCCCCGTGAAGCGGTTCGAGACCCTCACCCTTGATGACAAACCCTATTTTGCCGCCACCTATACCATCGAGAATGCGGAAAGCTGCCACCATTGCCACGGGGCCAGCCGCAAGATCCTCGGCTCCATGGTCATGCTCAAGGATATTTCCGGTGAAATGGGCATGCTGCACAAGGCGCAGTATGTGGGGGCCGGCCTTTCCTTCGTGGGCATGGCGGGGCTTATCGTGGTTCTGCTGCTCTTCATGAAGTTCGGCATTGTGAATCGCATCCGCTGCATCACCAGCATCAGCCATGAGATCGAAAAGGGTAATTACTCCATCAATTTCAACGATTCCGGCACGGACGAATTGGGCAGGCTGTGCGGCAACCTCGCCAAGATGGTGGCGACCATCCGTGATCAGCTGCAATACAACCAGTCGGTGCTGAACGGCATTATCGTGCCGCTTGTGGTGGTGAACAAGGAGCAGGGCATAGAATATGCGAACTCCCCCATCCGGGCCATTCTCGGTTCCAATGGTTCGACAGGCAGAGATCACCATCTGGACAGGTTGCTGCAGGGCGGCGGCCATGACGAGGATATTGCCGGCAAGGTGCTGGCTACAGGGCGCAGCACCAGTGGCCGCATGAACTATCGCCGCAGCGATGGTGTGCAGTTCCCGCTGCAGTACGAGTTTTCTCCTCTGAAGGATGCCAACGGTGCGGTAACCGGGGCCATTGGCGTGATGATCGACCTTACGCAGGAAGAGCAGGATAAGGCCCGCATAGAGGCGAACCGCAAGAGCCTGCTTTCCGTTGCGGAGGAAGTGACCGCCATTTCCATGAACCTTGCCTCTGCGGCCCAGCAGCTTTCTGCCCAGATGAGCGAGGTGACCGGCAAGTTCGAGGAAACGGCAGGGCAGACCAGTCAGGTGGCCACCGCCATGGAAGAAATGAACGTTTCCGTGCTGGAGGTGAGCCAGAGCGCCACCACCACGGCCCAGCTTGCGGAAAAGGCCAATGATGAAGCTACGCAGGGCGGCAGGGAGATGAACTCCACCGTGCAGGAAACGCAGAATATGTCCAGCCGCGCGGCAGAACTTGCAGGCAGCCTGGATGAACTTGCCTCGAGCGCACAGAATATCGGCAACGTCATCGGCGTTATCAACGATATTGCGGACCAGACCAACCTGCTGGCATTGAACGCCGCCATCGAGGCCGCACGGGCAGGCGAAGCCGGGCGCGGATTCGCCGTGGTGGCGGACGAGGTGCGCAAGCTCGCGGAAAAGACCATGACGGCCACGCGCGAGGTTGAACAGGCCATCGTGCATATTCAGGAAAGTACCCGCAACGCGGTGGCAGGCATGCACGAAACGCAGCAGCGCAGCGTGCGCACGGCGGAAAAGGCCGGTGATACCGGCGAGATCTTTACCAAGATCATGCAGCGTTCCGAACAGATGGCGGATATGGTGCGCTCCATTGCCACTGCTTCCGAGCAGCAGTCCGCCACAAGCGAAGAGATCAACAGAAGCATCAACTCCATAAACCACCTGTCGCAGACCATTGCAGGTCGCATTCAGGAAGCCAACGAGGCCATCCAGGAGGTGGCGGGCATGGCGCACAAGCTGAGTGCCATGGTGGAACGCTTCAAGGAATAATCATGGAGAAGGCGTCCGGCGGGGCGTATTTTCAGGAAGGATTGTGAAGTCGGAACAACGGTGATTGCGGGCCTGCGGCGCGGACGACATATGCGTCAGGGGCCTGTGTGATCACGGCAGGATTTGCGCGTATAACCGAGAGCGGGGGAAACATGAGCGAATCACACATTGATCGAAGGAAACATTCCCGGTTGGAACTCAAGGCATACGGCTTCAAGCATGCATGCCGGGTACAGCACGGTGGCAAAAATCTGGACGTGCACCTTATCGACATAAGCCCCGGCGGGGCCAGAATTCGTTTTTTAAACGGCGCGGGCACGCGTCCGGCCATACAAGCGGCGGTGTACTTCGATACCATGCTGAATATGAACGGGGTAAAGCTGAACGGGCTTGGCAGTTCCGTACGCTGGGTAAACGGGGATGAATGCGGCCTCATGTTCGAGCGCGAGCTTGAACTTGCCGCCTCGGACCTGCAGTTGCTGCTCAATCCTGCTTAGAAGGCCGGCTTCCTCTGAGGACTGTTTGCGATATCAGACTCAAAAAAAATTCACTTTGGGATTGAACTGACCGCGCTAAGCATGTATGGTGCCTATGTTAGGAATTGTTACTGACAAAATATATTAATGTATTCAATCAAACATTAACGATAAGTTAGGAGTCATTCATGCCCAAGTTCCTTGAAGTCTACAAGTGCAAGCACTGTGGCAACATGGTTGAAGTTCTGGTTGGCGGCGGTGCCGAAATTGTTTGCTGTGGCGAAGAAATGCAGCTTCAGGCCGAAGGCACTGTTGACGCGGCCAAGGAAAAGCACGTACCTGTCATCGAGAAGACCCCCAACGGCTTCAAGGTGAAGGTGGGCGCTGTTGCTCACCCCATGGAAGAGAAGCACTGGATTCAGTGGATTGAGCTGGTGGCCGACGGCGTAAGCTACACCAAGTTCCTGAAGCCCGGTGAAGCTCCGGAAGCAGAATTCTGCATTTCCGCAACCAAGGTCACTGCCCGCGAATACTGCAACCTGCACGGCCACTGGAAGGCTGAGCTGTAAGACCAAGAGAATACGAGGATTAATCTCATGCAGAAGTACGTTTGCACCATCTGTGGCTATGAATACGATCCCGCTGAAGGCGATCCCGATAACGGCGTAGCAGCCGGTACCAAGTTCGAAGATGTTCCCTCTGACTGGGTTTGCCCCGTGTGCGGCGCTCCCAAGAGCGAATTCGAACCTGCTGAGGCAGTGATCGGAATTGAAGATGAAAGCCCCCGCAATGCGGGGGCTTTTTTTGTGTCTCTCTATCCGGGTGGCTCTATTTCAAGGCAAGTTATGCCTAGGTGCCCACGGTAAACCGCTGCCGGTGGTGTCTGGGCCTTTCTATCTCGTCCAGCATGGCAACCGCGTAGTCTTGAGTGCTCATGTAACTGCGCCCGGTTGAAAGCTCTATGATCAGATTGTCTTTTCCGGTTCTATAGTTCCCGGTACGAGGCCCTTCTTCCAGAATGTTCGGCGGCGAGATGAACACCCAGTCAAAGGCGGCTTCAGATTGAAGCAGGTTTTTGATAACCGCCGTGGAGCGTGCGCCACCTTCATATTCCGGCGGGAAGAAGTAGCTGTTCATCAACGCCACTCCGGGTGCCGCTTCGGCGGTTCCTGCGCCGCCTACCGCCACCAATCTCGGCACTCCCGATTGCTTGATGGCTTTGATGATACTCCCGGTACCTTGCGTCTGGCGGGCTATGCGCGTTTCCACGGAATCCGAACGTGGAGGGGCAAATGCGTGTATGACCACATCATAGCCGGTGATTGCCTGTGCAAGAGCTGCGGTGTCGTTTACGTCAACCTTCTCCACGGCTACGGAGCCGGTCGCGGGGATATTCTTCGCGTTGCGCGTAAGGGCCAGCACTTGATGCCCCCGCGAGACTGCCTCTCGCAATATGGGGGCACCCACAAAACCTGTCGCACCGATAATCGCTATTTTCATGAGAACCTGCCTTGTGGTTTCAAATCCGTTTTCCAAGCGGGGCATCGGTTGATTTCTCCCGAACCCCTCTCAGAGGTAACACCCTTGAAGTGGCACATTGCTGCCCCACCTTCGCTCTGAAAGGGGAGGACGTCTCTCGGATATACGTCATGGTGGGACTCCGAAGGCAGCAATATGTCGATGTTTTTTCGGGAAATTGCGGGATGCATTCCTCGTTCAGTTCAGAGGCTGCCCCAGCTTCACTATGGCGTTAGAACATGGTGTTGGTATTTTCCGCAGTTTGCGGCACCGGCTGAATGACATCCCAATGCTCGACGATCATGCCGTCTTGTACGCGGAAGATGTCGACAACGGCCTCGCCGGTATCCTTGGCGTTGTTAACCGAATGGATGTGCAGCCACACTATGTCACCATCAACCGCACTGCGCACGATGCGCACCTTCGATTCGGGGTTTTCTTTGAAGAAGCCCCGGAAGTAGGAAACGAACGGCTCTTTTCCGTCCGGTACGCTGGGGTTGTGCTGAATGTAGTTGTCAGCCACCACTTTCGCAGCTTCATCCACCTGATGTTTGTTGAAGAAGGTGTCGTAAAATTTCAGAACCAGTACTCGGTTTGCTTCTTCCGCCTTGATGTCGTGAACAGGTTGAGCGTTGGCGGTTCCGGCCAGAGCCAGCAGCATGGCAGCGCCTGCAAGAATGGTTTGCTTCAGAGATATCATGATATTGCTCCTTGTTATGTGTTGTTTGTGCGCCGCCAGCCGTGCCGTTTGGCGTGTGGGGAGGGGGGCTCACTTAAGGTGGTATTTATTTCAGACTTGGTCTATAAAGTAGACTGAAGTTGCTTTTTAGCAGAGCCTGAAATCTCGTGCAAGAAGTCAGAAAAAAAGTACCAGGTCACTTCTGTGTGACCGTGTGGGGATAAGGAGGCCGAATGGTGGATCTTGAGAGCGGAACAGGCGGGGGTAATCTTGGTGGGAGTGAGTTTGAACAGCCGTGTCCCATACGGGACGTGCTGGATCGCATAGGCGATCAATGGAGCCTGTTGGTACTGGAAGCGCTGGAAACCAGAACCTTGCGCTTTAACGAGTTGCTGCGTGAATTGGGTGATATCTCCAAGCAGATGCTTTCCAGAACACTGAAGCATCTGGAACAGGACGGTTTCATCTTGCGCACGGTGTATCCGGAGGTGCCGCCGCGTGTGGAGTATTGCCTGACAGAGCTTGGCCGCTCGTTTCTGGTTCCCATGCAGACCCTGATAGGCTGGGCGGATGCCCACCACCGGGAAATCTGTGACGCGCGGCTAGAGTATGGCCGAAAGGACACGCGGTGATTCCACCGTAAAGGTGAAGCTGCCAGCCTTCTTGTGACCTCTCACATGCATCGTCGGCAGAGTGCTCTTGCGCGGACGGCATAGGCCTGCACAGGTTTGGGGGCAGTCAATCGGGCTGCAGCTAGAATTGCAAAGCCTGTTATTACGTGGTGTTAACTTGACTGCGTAATGAAAGAGAAAAAGAAATGAAAATTTTACTTGATTATGAAAATCATTTTCAATAAAAAGGATTCAACGCAGCCGATAACAGAATCGCAACAGATACGCATTGGAGGGAATATGATCCGGAAATTGAGCATCACGTCTCCGCAGGCAGGGACAGGCTCTGTTCGTCGTTTTTTCAGAAACTCGCTGAAGTTCCCCGACTCACAGGGCGAGCGTGCTGAAAAAGGCGGTGCCGCAGAGGCACAACCGAATCGCATTCCTTCCGAATAAATTTCGATAGTGGCAGGATACCGTTATGGACTCTTTGTATTTGCTCGGCGTTGCAGCCCTTGTCGTATCGCTTGAGATACTGGCTGCAAGCACCCTCGGTGGTTGAAAACACGTTGTTCTCCTTCACATGACCCTTCGCCGGAAGCCCACCCGGCAAAAAGGCCGCCGTGTCGCATGTACGGCGGCCTTTCTCGTGCGCTAAAACAAAACAGCCGGAAGGGGGTTTCTCCTTCCGGCTGCGTGTTTCGGTTCAGCGGGTATCTGATTTGGTCGTTAGAGCGCGCTGTCGTCCACCACGCGGACGGCATTGCCGTTCAGCGCATCGGTGGCAAGGCGCTTGAAGGTCTTCTTCCAGTCCTCGCCATAGAGGTTGGCTGCAAGATACTCAAGGGTATGCAGCACGGGGCGCTTTTCATGCATGTTGATGAAGTTGCGGGCAATGCCCACCTTGCATGAGGGGCAGCCCACCACTACGGGGGCGCCTTCAGGGTAGCCGGTAAGACCCGATTCCAGATTCTGCTGCTTGCGGGCCCGCAGCTTGTTGTAGATGTCGGGGTTGGTCATGGCACCCATGCCCGATTCGCCGCAGCAGCCGGGGTTGAGCACAACCTTGGCACCGGTCATCTGAGCAAGGGCCTTCTGGTAGATTCCGGCAGCCTTCACCTTGTGCACGCCGCTCCATTCCGCATGGCAGGCAGCGTGGTAGAGCAGGGGCTGGTTCTGTGCAAAGCGGGGAATCTGCAGGCCGCCTTCCTTGCCATCCTGCTCGGCAATGATCTGCACAATGTCCTTGTGTACCAGACCGGCCTTCAGGTTGGCGGGCAGTTCATACTTTTCCAGCGCTTCGCGGCAAGAGCCGCATGCCGTGGCCACGCAGGTCACGTTCAGGCTCAGCGCTGCAGCCTTGTCGAACAGCGCCTTCATGGAAATGACGTTGCGTTCGCGGTTCTGCTTGTAGAGCGTGTCCTTGCCCGCTGCCAGCAGCGGGTAGCCGCAGCACTGGTGCTCTTCGGGCATGATGACGGCGTAGCCTGCCTTGAGCAGCAGCATGAGCCCTGCAAGGCCGATGTTGCGGTAGAACAGCGAGCCGCCGCAGCCCGGGAAGTAGAACACTGCGTCCAACGTATTCTGGGGCGCGTTGTCCGAACGCGACTTGGGAATGAAGATGGAACCCTTCTCAAGCTTTATGGCCTCCGCAAGGCTGCGGTAGCCCATCTCGGGGCCGGGGCCGGAGAACAGCGGGTTCTCAAGGCCGGAACGCCACGAGGCGGGAATGAGCTTGAGCGCCCTGTTCTGCATCTTCTGTCCCATCGCGGCCATTTTGGCGGCGCGGGGCACGCGGGAATGGATGTCTCCGGCCAGATAATCAAGCACCTTGGACTTGATGGGGTGTCCGCCTGCGCCTTCTTCATCCACAAAGGCACGCAGTTCAAGCGCCACGCTGGAAGAGTTTATCTTCACGGGGCACACGGCAGTACACTTGCCGCAGCCGGTGCAGTGTTCCATCATCTTGCGCAGCTGGGTAAGCAGGCTTTCATCCGGCTTGCCCTTGTTCACCTGCGAATAATATACGGCCTCAAGCAGCGCGCCGAGGCTCAGGTTCTTGTTGCGCGGGTGGAACTGCAGCGATTTTTCGGGGAAGAACATGGGGCACACCTGCTTGCATTTGCCACAGCGGGTGCAGACCTGAATATTCGTGAGCAGGCCGATGAGGCGGTCTTTATCCGCCAGACCGGAAGCCTGAATATCCCTGATGAGCCTGTTGAAGGAGAAGGTGAAAGGCT
>JBKEAK010000263.1:0-16600 GCA_047972125.1 Halodesulfovibrio sp. | reverse complement strand
TTCAGCCGCTCCAGCTCCTCCGGGGTGATATCTCCATGCAGCTGCACGTGGCGCATGTTCAGGGCGGCGCAGAACTGCCGTACCTCTTCTGCACGGTCCAGATAGCAGATGCACACAGGGGTAGCCTGCGGAGCTATGGCCACGGCCATGTGTGCGGCTTCAGCCTCCGTACAGTCTTCCGCATTGACCGGCAGGCGGAGGGGAAAGCCAATGGCGTCTGTGCCTGCCTGTGCCAGCATCGTGGCTTCCTGCAGGTCATGCACTCCGGCTATCTGCACAAGGCCATGAAAGGCGTGTCCGGGCACAAGGGAAACGGCTGTCTGGCTGCTCATGACGCTTCCAGTCCGCTCTGTTCTGCCGTTTGGGTGGGGACCTGCTCGCGGGAGCCGCACGCGCTCACATGGCCATTTTCAAGGCTGAGCACGTGAGTGATCTCGGGAATAAGTTCCGAGGCGTAGTGCGTGACATAGAGCATCTGCACGCCGTTAGCGGCAAGCGTGCGCAGGGTGGCGAGAAAATGCTCGCGGGAAGCGGGGTCGAGCCCGGAACAGGGTTCGTCCAGCAGTAGTATCTCAGGTGCCGGAGCCATGGCGCGGCAGAGCATGAAGCGCCTGAGGCGCCCGTAAGACATGTCGCGGATGCGCTGGCCTGCATAGTCGGCAAGCCCCATGTAGCGCATCCAGTCGGACGCCGTCTGGCGGTGCTCGTCGGTTACCGTCTGCCAGTCCCACAGGCCCACGCTGGCAAAAAAGCCGGACCAGACAAGCTCTTCGCCGGAAAGATCCATCAGTGTGCCGTGGTAGCCGTCGTGCCCGTAGGTGGCCTGAAAGCGGTCCGAAACATAGCCGATGCGGCGGCGCACGGTGTTCATGTCCGGCTGATCTTCGCCGAACCAGCGCACGGTTCCGCCCCACGCCTGTCGTTCGTCGCCCATGAGCAGGCGCAGCAGGGTGGATTTTCCCGCGCCGTTGCTGCCGCACACCGCCCAGTTTTCTCCGGGGCGAACGCACCATGAAATATCATGCAGAACGGGTACCCGGTTGATGAAGACCGTGGCCTTATCAAGTTCGAAAATGGGGGTGGTGCCATTCTGCCTGTCGGCAATGCGGGGCATGGGAACGTGCGTATCAACGGAATCTTCAAACAGGGCAACCTCGCCCGCCATGGCGGCAACGTCTGCAAGCGGGCCCTGAGCGGCAATACGGCCTGCACGCAGCAGCATTGCGTGCGTGGTGCAGGCAGGAAGCTCCTGCAGCCGGTGCGAGGCGAAAAGTACAGAGGCGCCCAGAGAGGCGGCTCTGTCCACAATTTCGAGCACCTCGGCGCGGGAGGCAGTGTCCAGCCCCTCGCAGACTTCATCGAGCACGAGAACGGAGGGGCCGTTGACCAGCGCGCGGGCCACAAGCAGCTTCCTAAGCTGGCCTTGCGACATGGCGGGCAGGTGCATATCCAGCAGGTGCTGCACGCCAAGGGTACAGGCCAGTTGCAGGGCCTTTTCGCGTTGCTCGTCAGTTGGTTTTTCGTAGAGCAGGGGGGAGTCGAACCAGCCGGTCAGCAGCAGTTCTTCACCGGAAAGTTGCCACTGTTGCCGCACGTAATGTTCCTGCATTTCCGAGCTGACAATGGCTATGTGTCTGCGGATGGCAAGGGGGGTGGTTTCCGCTGTGCCGTCCATGCACCATGTAACCGAGCCGCCTGCCTGCTGGTCGGGGCGTTGCTCCCCGCGAATGAGGCGCAACAGGGTCGACTTGCCTGCTCCGTTGGGGCCGATGATGGCCCAGTGCTCTCCTGAGCGCAGGGTCCAGTTAAGATCGTCTACAGCCTTGGAAGTGGCGGTGCCAGCGGCAGTGCGCCGGGTAAAGGAAACCGTGCAGCGGTCAAGAACAACAAGAGGATGTGCGGACATGGCTACGGCAGAAAGCTCCTGACCTGCATGGTGCGGTTCTCGAAATAGACGCTCTGCGTATACCCGTAGGCGCGAGCGTATTCTGCCAGCTGGTCAAAGGCGTACCCGACGGAAGCCGTGGAGTGCGCATCAGAGCCGAAGCTGAGGGGCAGGCCGATTTCTTGTGCGGTTTCCATGAGATAGGGGCCGGGATAGATTTCCTTGCACATCTTGCGCAGACCTGCGGAAGAAACCTCCATGGCCATTCCGGCATCCTTCACGGCACACAGCGCGGTGCGGACTGCATCCTGCGCTTTCGGGGTGGCGATCCAGCTGCGGAAGGCATCCACCGAGAAAATCTTGATGATGTCGGGGTGGGCAATGATGTTGAAAAGACCGGTGTTTGCCACGTCGATCATGGATTCGAAGAAGGTCTCGTAACGGGCGTGGCATTCGGCCTCGGTCCATCCTGCCCAGTCATCGGCCTTGTAGTCGAAGCCCCACGTGCCGAGAAAATGAATGCCCGCGATCACGTAATCGAAGGGATCTGCGGCCAGCTTGTGCCGGATGTAGGCTTCCTGCCCCGTGGTCCAATCCATTTCTATGCCGAGCAGCACCTTTATGCCGTCGTCGTTGGACTTGAGAGCGGAGACCTGCCGGATGTATTCCGGCCACGCCGCCGTGAGCTTTGCCTTGTAGTCGGTTGGGTAATCAAAACCCTCAGGGCGGGGCGAGTGCTCGGAGAAGCCGAAAACGGCCATGCCCTTATCCCGGGCTGCTGCATACATTTCCTGCACAGTGGCTTTTCCATGGGAGAAAAGCGTGTGAATATGCGTATCTACAGTGATCATGATGTTCCTTGGAATGGGGGGAGGCAAAGGGAACAGGCGTTCCGCATGAACGAAACGCCTGCTTTGGAAGACTTGATCAGTACTTGGGATTCTGTACGACAATGGCAAACGCCTTGCGAACGGCCGCAAGCACGTCTTCATCCTTCACGGGGTCGCGCAGAACTATGGTGCCTGCCTGCGTGTAACGCGGGGGCAGCGAGTTCAGCGCCAGCGCATAAATGTCCTGAAGAGACAGTTCATCTGGCTGATATCCGGGCGGTTCGGTCATCACCTTCTGTATCATCTTGATAACCCGCAGCTCATTGCGGTTGCGGATCTCTGATACATTGATGATGCCGATGCGATACTTGTCCTTCTTCTCAGACATGTTCCCTCCGTAGCCGTGTAGTAACTCCGTCTTAGCCTATAGCAAGCATTACTGCGAAGGGGCAAGAGGTGAATGATAACCTGACGTGATGACTCAAAGAGGTGAAGCCCTGCCATTGCGGGGGCGGCAGGGCTTCACTCAGCATAATGCCGTCGTGAGAGCAGGTGTACCACTGGGAGGCGTGGCGGGAGGTGCATGGTCGAAGGGGGTTGGTTTCTTCATGCCTTGTGCTGCTCCCGGAACCGACGGAAGGTACCCGTTGTGGAGATAACAATATTTATCTTGCATAGTATATATAGTAAAAACGAATAATATGGCAAGAAAAAACCCTCCGACAGAAGCCGGAGGGTTTGTACGGTTCACTATGCAGTGGTTCTACAGTTTGGCGCGGAGCACCATGTCGGTAATGGGGCCACGCGAGCGGTCGCCTTTGAGCACCATGTGCGCATATCCGGAAAAGCCTTTCAGCTTGCGGACAATCCAGTTGAGCCCGTTGTTGGAGTCGTTGAGATAGGGGTTATCCACCTGCCGTGTGTCACCAAGGCAGAAACACTTCACGTTTTCGCCCATGCGTGTGAGCAGGGCGCGCATTTCCGTTCTGGAAAGGTTTTGCGTTTCATCCACGATGACTATGGCGTTTTCGATGTTCATGCCCCGGATATAGGCCAGAGGCAGAATTTCGAACCGCTTGGGGTTGTAACGCAGCATCTCTTCGCCGGGGTTTGCGAAAATGCGGTTTGCAGGGCGGCTTGTGTGCAGTTTTACCAGCAGGTCCTGAATGTATTTGACATAGGGTTCCATCTTTTCACGCACGTCGCCGGGCAGGTAGCCCATCTTTGTTCCCAGTTCTATGAGCGGCTTCACCACATAGATTTTCTCGAATTGCTTGAGCTCCAGAGTAAGATACAGGGCTGTGGCAAGCGCCAGATAGGTTTTGCCGTAGCCTGCCTCGGACTGGATGGAGACAAGGTCTATGCCTTCGCGTTGCATGAGCATGAGCGCCAGATTCTGATACACGTTGCGCGGTTTCACGTTCCATACATTCATCTGGTAGGTGATAAGCTCGTCGCCTTCCGGCCCATGGAACATGGGTTTGCCCTCATGCCATGTGAAGGAGTTGTCCACCCGCGGCTCAGCGGCTTCAAGAAAGCCGGTGTATCGCTGGGAATCGGATTCGAAGGGGCGAGAATCGCGCAGTTCCTCGCTGTCTATGCCGGAAAGACCGGCCTGCAGGCGGAGGATTTTGTCATTGGTGACGAGGATGGGGGAATCGATGTGCGCGGCACTGATTTCGCGCAGGATGAAGTTGTCTACCACTTCTTCGGTGAAGCGGGAAATGCTGGAATCGTTGCGGATAAACTGGATGATTTCCTTGTTGGCGAGAAGGGTGTCCACCACGCGGGAGACAATGTGGCGGAGCCGGGGGTTGGTTTTGAGCGAGTTCAGTTCGATGAGGACATGGTAGGGGATGAAGATGTTGTTCTCTTCACCGTTCCGCAGGTTATGGATGCAGTCGGGGTTTTCAATGAGGACGTTGGTGTCGAGTACGAAGTTTTTCCTGCCCATGCATACCCCTTGGGGTTGAGGTGTATTGCATGCGGCGGTCCCGCGGTGCGCCGGACCGCCGCAAAGTCCTCGGAACGCAGGCGCAGGCTAGCGGAGTTTCCTTTGCAGACGGGCCCGGATGATGATGGCCATGAGGTTCATGCCCAGCACAAGAGCAATGAGCACAAGGGCGGTTCCGTATTGCAGAGGACGGGTCTTCTCAATCTCCGTGCCTGCGGTTGCCAGTACATAAATATGATACGGCAAAGCCATGACACTGTCGAATACGGAAGAAGGAAGTTTAGGTGAAAAAAACATGGCGGCGGTAAACATGATGGCTGCCGTTTCACCGGCTGCGCGGCCGATGGCCAGAATGGCACCGGTGAGAATGCCGGGAGTGGCCGCCGGGAGCACGACTTTGGAGATGGTCTGCCACTTGGTGGCACCAAGGCCGAGAGATGCCTCGCGGTAGGTGGGGGAAACGCTGCGCAGGGCTTCTTCCGTCGCGCCGATGATCAGGGGCAGGGTAAGGGCGGCAAGGGTGCACATACCCGCAAGGAGTGAAACGCCCATGCCCATGACCGTGACGAAGAAAGACAGACCGAAAAGGCCGAATACCACTGAAGGCACACCGGCCAGGTTGTTTATGGCAAGGCGTATGGCGTGCACCAGCGGGCCGGGCTTGGCGTATTCATTCAGGTAGATGGCGGTGGCCACGCCCCACGGCAGGGCAATGAGCATGGAACCGTATGAAAGGGCGATTGTGCCGATGATGCAGGGGAATATGCCGCCCTCGGTCATGGCCTCGCGCGGGTGCGCCAGCAGAAATTCCCATGACATGGCGGGCAGGCCGTACCACAGCACGAATCCGCAGATAATGGCCAGTGCCATGGCATTAATGACAACGCTGCCCTTGAACAGGGTGAACATGATGGTCTGTATGGGCAGCCTGCGTTTGAGGTAGCCCGGGTCCTGCGGCATTGAATTGTATGTGGTTTCCATATTGGTGCTTCCGGTGAAGGGGTGTGCCAGCTGGCTCATGGTTGTTCTCCGTCGTATCGTCGGGTGCCTGTTCTACAGGGTAGCCACGCCGACCTGCTTCTTCTTTTCCGCAAAATAGGCGGCAAGGATGTTGAACATGAGGGTGAAGAGAAAGAGCACCATGCCGGTGGCGAACAGAGCGTAATAATGGTCACTCTGGAAGGGAGCCTCAGCCATTTCGGCAGCGATGGAGGCAGGCATGGGGCGCACCGGATTGAATATGGAGGTGGGGATCATGGCGGCACCGCCTGCGACCATGAGAACGACCATGGTTTCGCCGATGGAACGGGCCATGCCCAGAATGACTGCCGTGCTTATGCCCGTGAGCGAGGCAGGCAGCACCACTTTGGCAATGGTCTGCCACTTGGTGGCGCCAAGAGCCAGCGAGGCTTCGCGCATTTCATTGGGCACGCTGTAGATGGCATCTTCGGAGATGGAGGTGATGGTCGGCACAGCCATGAAGGCGAGCATGATGGATGCGTTGAACATGTTGAGGCCGGTGGGCAGGTCAAACCATTCCTGCAGCAGGGGAGCGACCACAACCATGCCGAAGAACCCTATGACAACGGAGGGCAGCGCCTGCAGCATTTCCACGAAGGGTTTGACGATGCTGCGCATCTTCGGAGAGGCGATCTCCGCAAGGTATATGGCAGTCATTATGCCGAGCGGAATGGCCAGCAGCGACGAGAGCAGAGTTACGGAGAACGAGGCCGCAATCATGGGCAGAATGCCGAAGTCGGCCGGGTCGTCTGTGGGGTACCATGCCGTGCCGAACACGAAGTCCGAAACGGATACGACCTTGAAAATGGGAAGTCCCTCTATGAAGAGGAACAGCATGATGAGAAACAGCACCAGAACGCAGCTCGCGGCAATGGCGAAAAAGGTGCCATGGATGATGTCGTCTTTGGTGCGGCGGCTAATGAGCATGTATTGATCCCCGGAAAATCTTTTGGCGTCTGTCGGTTCTATGCGATATGCCTCCCCCCGATATTCCGGGGGGAGGCGTGCTTGTATCTATCGGTGTTCAGCACGGACAGGCCGTGGTGAACTACATCTTGATGAAGCCGGTTTCTTCTACGATCTTCTGACCTTCGGGAGAAAGGATGAACTCGACCAGAGCCTTGGTGGAGCCTGCGGGTTCACCGTTTACGTAGATCTGCAGGGAGCGGGCGATCTTGTAGGTGTTGTTCTTGGCGGTTTCAGCGGAACCGGCGATGCCGTCGACCTTTACTGCGTGAACGGTGTTGTTCACATAGCCGAGGCCGTCATAAGCAATGGCTTTGGGGTTCTTGGAAACGGCCTGCAGAACAGCGCCGGAAGAAGCCTGCAGCAGGGCGCCGGGGAACACGCGGGCACCCTTCATGATCTTGCCTTCCCAGGTTTCGTAGGTGCCGGAAGAGGTGTCGCGGGAGATAACCACGATGGGGGCATCGTTACCGCCTACTTCCTTCCAGTTGGTGATTTTGCCTTCGTAGATGCCCTTGAGCTGGTCGGCAGTCAGGGTGGTTACGGGGTTGGCGGGGTTGACGATCGGAACAACTGCGTCAAAGGCGATGACGATTTCGGTTGCCTTGATGCCCTTTTCAGAGGCAAGGGCAACTTCCTTGTCCTTCATCTGGCGGGAAGCCATTGCGATGTCGGTGGTACCGTCAAGCAGCGCCTTGATGCCGTTGGAAGAACCACCGCCGGAAACTTCGATGGTTACATCGGGGTGCTTCTTCATGAAGGCTTCTACCGCCTTCTGCATGATGGGCAGAACGGTGGTGGAACCCTTGATGGTTACTTTTTCGCCTGCAAATGCAGAGCTGACGAGACCGAGAACCAGAGCGGCCACAATAGCGATAGACTTGAAACGCATTTGGTTATCCTCCAGATTTGTTTACCGTAGTGGTTAAGTCGCAGGTCGTTTCCGTCTTGCGATGAGGGGAAACTAAGTGCGCCGTGTTACAGAAAGGTGTCGCAGCAGATACATCTTTGTTACGTGTGACATTTCAATTTATGATAGTGAATTTATTGACTTTAAAATTCATAAAATACGTATTGTTCCTGTTGTTTCCGTTTCGGGTGACACGAGAAACGAGGTTGGCAAAATAACAGGGTTGCGTTTGAAAATACGCGGCTGTATTGTGGATATCTGCAGGAGTGGTATCGTTTGCTCCTGCGGGCAACGCAATCAAGGATGCTGATGATGGAAGTTGGCGGATTAAGTAGCGCGCGCGGCTTTGAAGCCTATGCGCGGGCGGCGGCAACCGAGCGGCTGGAAGCAGTCGCTGCGGCGCAGCAGGTCCGTTCCCAATCTTCCGTGGGATTCAAGCTCGGCAAGTTCGGCGTACGGTATGAAACGGAAGAGGAGGCCAGCACCGGCGATGTGATGTCGGAGGCGCGGTCCACCTTGCGTGATACCTATGTGCCTGATCTGGAAACCACCGGTCTGCGCAGGCAGATATCCGCCTCCACGCAGCTGGAGGGAGCTCCGGAATCGCAATGGATGCGCCGTATGGGAGCCGCTGCCTACCAGCAGGCAGAAGCCGCATACACACGGCAGGACCCCATGCTGCAGGTAACCGTATAGCGCAGCCGTATAGATGAATGCACAGCCCGTTTCCGAAAAGGAGACGGGCTTTTTTATGGAACACGGTGTGTTGGCAATAAAGAAACGGGGCCTGTCCGAATCGGACAGGCCCCGTTATACTATACAGCGAGTTGCAGCGTCGGCTTAGAAGGTGCCGGCTTCCTTCTTAACATCCAGCGCGATCTTCCAGAGTATGGATACTACGAAGAGACCGGTTGCGAAGATGCCGAGGGAGATCAGCAGTTCGGGAACGGTGGGGGTGTACACCGTGTACTTCTCGAACGGGTTGGGCGTGAAACCACCGATGATCAGGCCGAGGCCCTTGTCGATCCAGGTGGCGGTAACAAGGATACCCAGAGACCAGGGCAGCAGCTTCTCAGTGTCACGCAGGCTCGGGGGAATGAGCAGCGCAAGGCTGAGAATGGCCAGAATGGCACCAACCCACATGAAGCCGGTGATCCAGTCCACGTGACCGCCATGACCGGAGAAGAGGTAGGCGATGGGGTGTGCGTGGCCGGGAATGCCGCTGTAGAAGGCCGTGAACACTTCCAGCAGGAAGAAGAACACGTTGATGCCCATGGCGTAAGTGATGATCTTGGTCAGGGTCTGCACTGCTTCCTTGCCGGGGTTGAAACCGGTCATCTTGCGTACCACGAAAAGAAGCAGCAGCAGGATGGAAGGACCGGCACAGAAGGCGGAGCTCAGGAAGCGGGCTGCCATGATGGCGGTCAGGAAGTAGTGACGGCCGGGCAGACCGGAGTACAGGAACGCCGTAACGGTGTGAATGCTGAATGCCCAGAAGATGGACAGGTAGATCATGGGCTTGATCCACTTGGGCGGCTCCACCTGGTGGCGCTCGCACTCAAGGGTGGTCCAGCCGATGACAGCGTTCAGCACCAGGTAGCCCATCAGAACCATCATGTCATAGAACATGACGGAGTTCGGGGTGGGGTGGAGCATAACGTTGAGCATGCGCTGGGGCTGGCCCATGTCAGCTACGATGAAGAGCATGCACATCAGAACAGCGCCGATGGCCATGAATTCACCGAAGATGATCATCTTCTTGAACTTCTTATAGTGGTGGAAGTACGCGGGGAGCACCAGCCTAACTGCGGATGCGGCAACACCGACCAGATAGGTGAACTGGGCGATGTAGAAGCCCCACGATACGTCGCGGCTCATGCCGGTGATGGACAGGCCGTACTTCATCTGGAACAGATAGGTGAAGGCGCCGAGGCCTATGAGGCTGCCAAGGAAGGCGAGCCAAACATAGAACTTGGGAGAGCCTTTCAATACTTTTTCAATCATGTCCGCCTCCTAAATGATGTAGTACACGCCGGGCTGTGTACCGACAGCGGGTTTGCGGCGGATGGTGAAGTTCTCGGCCAGAACCTTGCGGACCTCGGACTCGGGGTCGTTGAGATCGCCGAAAACGATTTTGCCTTCCGCAGCCTCGACGCAGGCAGGCATAAGTCCCTGAGCAAGCCTTTCCACGCAGAAGTTACACTTTTCAACAACGCCGATCATACGGGTCGGGAACTCCGGATTGACCTCCGCCATATCCAGATGCTTGCGGGGATCGGAGAAGTTGAAGGAGCGCGCACCGTAGGGGCAGCCGGCCATGCAGAAGCGACAGCCGATGCAGCGGTGGTAGTCCATGGCGACGATGCCGTCAGGGCGCTTGTAGGTGGCCTTGGTGGGGCATACGCGGACACAGGGGGGATTCTCGCAGTGGTTGCACAGTACGAGGAAGTCGCGCTTTTCCAGAGCTTCGGACATGTGATTGTTGCTCTGCTCGGGGAAAACGTGTTCGTACTTGTCGGTCCACAACCACTTGATATCCTGATGGTTGGGAATGTGAGGAACGTTGTGGGTCTTGTGGCATGCGGTTACGCAGGCTTCAAAGTCCGCAGGCGTTTCAAATGCACGAGTGTCGATGACCATTGCCCAGCGGCCGGCCTTAAGGCCGTGTTCGTTGGGCAGGTACTGCGCGCCCTGCTCCGCGGCATTGACAATGCCGCCAGTGGCAAGGTGGGCGCTCAGACCCAGAACGGAAAGGCTGGCAACCTTGAGGAATTGTCTTCTGCTACGTTTCATTATCGATTCCCCTTCGGCTCAACATGACAATCCCAGCAGTAGGGGGTCACGCTATTGGAGGTGTGGCACTTGTCACAGAACTCAGCCTTGTTGGTGTGACACTTCATGCAGGTGTTCTGCAGGCTGATGTTCCATACCTTGCCGTTGGAGGCAACGTAGGTACGCTTGCCTTCGCGCAGGGCCTGATCGCGCCAGGTATCCAGAATCTGCATATGTTCGGTGCGCATGAACTCCACCGGCTCAATGCACTCCTTTTCGCCAGCGGGCAGTGCCAGCTTCGGGCGCTCATAAGAAGCGGTGCCGAAAACCTTGCCAGCCCAGAAGGGAGAGGTGAACAGTGCCAGGAAGATCAGCAGACCGGGGAGAACGTACTTGGTATTATACATCGTTATTCATCCTCCATCCCGGGCAGGTCATTCTGCCTGAGGTCCATGGTACGCTTCTTCTCACCCTTCATGACAAGGGCGTTGGCGACGAGTTCATGGGTACCGTAGATGCTGACGCCGGGTGCCCAGTAATCGGCAAGCGGGGGCAGCGTTGCACGGTCGATGGCGCAAATGCAGGCCATGGTGTTGACGCCATGCTTTTCCTGCACGTAGCGCAGGGCGTTGCCGCGGGGCAGGGCGCCGCGCATGCGGATTTCCATGATTTCGTCGGTGTTGAGACCGGAACCGGCGCCGCAGCAGAAGGTCTGCTCGCGGATGGTGTTTTCGGGCATTTCGTAGAAGTTGTTACAAACTGCCTTGAGCACTTCACGCGGTTCTTCAAGCAGACCCATGGCGCGGGCCGGGTTGCAGGAGTCGTGGAAGGTTACGTTCAGATGATCGTTGCGGGACGGATCGAGGCGCAGCTTGTCATGCTTGATAAGGTCTGCGGTGAACTCGGCGATGTGCACCATCTTGGTCTCGGCCGCATTGTGGAACACGGTGCCCGTGATGGGGTTGACCGGGGTTTCCATGCAGGACGGCGCAGGACCGTTCATGGTGGACATGTACTGGTTGATCACGCGCCACATGTGGCCGCATTCACCACCCAGAATCCACTTGGAACCGAGGCGTTCAGCTTCGGCATACATCTTGGCGTTCAGCTTCTTCATCACCTTGGAGGAGGTGAAGAGGCCGAAGTTGCCGCCTTCTGATGCGTAGGTGGAGAGGGTGTAGTCCAGCCCGATTTCTTCAAAGAGCATCAGGTAGCCCATGAAGGTGTAGATACCCGGATCGGCGAAAGCGTCGCCGGAGGGGGTGATGAACAGCACTTCGTGGCCGGGCTCGTTGAAGGGCGGGTTGATGCGTACGCCGGTGATTTCTTCGATGTCATCACACAGGAATTCCACGATTTCCTTGAAGGCGTGGGGGGTGATGCCAAGGTGGTTACCGGTGCGGTTACAGTTGCTGACGGGGTCCATGATCCAGTGCAGACCAAGGCCGAGTTCGTGCAGCAGCTCGCGTGCCATCATGGTCACTTCCGCGGTGTCGATGCCGTAGGGGCAGAACAGCGAACAGCGACGGCATTCAGTACACTGGTAGAAGTAGTAGAACCACTCCTTGATGACTTCCTTGTCCAGCTTGCGGGCGCCGGCGAGCTTGCCGAGAATCTTGCCTGCAGTGGTGAAGTCTTTGCGGTATACGGAGCGCAGCAGTTCAGCGCGCAGAACGGGCATGTTCTTGGGGTCGCCGGAACCGATGTAGTAGTGACACTTGTCGGCACAGGCACCGCAGCGAACGCAGATGTCCATGAACAGCTTGAAGGAGCGGTACTTTTCCAGACGTTCCTTCAGACCGTTGTAGATGATCTCTTCCCAGTTTTCGGGCAGGTTCCAATCTTCCTGGAAGGGGTCCCACGTATGGGGGTTGGGCATATGCAGCCCTTCCATCGTGTCCTTCTTGGCAGGATAGGCAACCGCGCCGGGTACGATTTCCGGCTTGATGTCCATCCAGGACTCGGCCGGGGTATTGTAGTTGATTTTGATCAACTCTTCAGGGGTAGGCATTGACATGGCTGCTCCTTATTACTCTGCGTCTTCCGGCAGTTTAACAACAGGGAGACCCGCTTCATACATAGCATCCCTGAACTCGTCTTCGTACTCTTCGTACGTACGGTATTCCTTTGCGGGGTTCCACGGGTTCACGTGGAGCTTCACGCGGGAATCGTTGGGAAGGTTTCTGGTCGGGCTCAGGAATACGCCGCCCATGTGCATGAGCTTGCTGAAGGGGAAGTACATCAGAAGCACCGACAGGAAGAACATATGAACCAGGAAGGGGGCTCCGATGTTGGCCAGTGCGGCAGTATCGGGGCTGAGGTTGACGAGGCTCATGGCGAAGGTCTTCACGGAAGCGATGTCAACCTTGGTGAAGTAGCGCATGGAAATGCCGCTGCCCACGAGGCCGAGGATGAGACAGAGGGGGAAGTAGTCGTTGATAAGAGAAATGTACTTCACCTTCTGGTCGAAGAGTCTGCGACCAAGCAGGTAGCAGAGAGCCAGGACGATAAGAGCGTCCGTCATGAACAGGCGGGGAACACCAATCTGCATCATGCCGTCCAGAGTCTCAATGGCGCTGATCAGGAACGGAACAGGCTCCATGAAGAAACGGAAGTGGCGGATGAAAATGATCAGGAAACAGTAGTGGAAAATAAGAGCGAACAACCACAGATACTTGTTGGACCAGTAAACAACACGGTCACCGTTTTCAATGGTCATTTTGGTGTTTCTGAACAGGGATCTGAACAGCAACACTTCAAGAATCATACGGATGACAACGCCGGTCTTGTCAGACGGGTTGTCCAAAGATGCGGGCTTGATCCAGGGCAGAGACTTTTGCTGGCCTCCGGTGGTCGGGATGCGGAACGGAACAGGGCGACGGGCCCAGTCCATAATCCGCCAAGCAAACCCGATCAGGAAGACGATCAAAGCAGTGTAGGGAATGCATGCTGCAAAGACGTATTGGAGGCCCATCTGGGCTCCCATCCATGCCATGACTCCCAATGCTGTGACCGCGAGAAGTGAAATAATCATTCCGTACCTCGCTGCTAGGCTATCGGTTTTCGTTATCCGGTTCCCCAACCGGTTTTTCCAATATACGCTCAGCTCTACGTAGGAGCTGTGAGTGCACACGCTTGAATTCGTCAACGCGCATCTGCTGAACCTTGTCTCTGCATTCGCTGTAGATATTGAAGCCCTGCAAGGCGATAGAGTCTACTCCGGCTTCCAGTCGCAGCAGTTCTTCATAGGCTGCCGTGGAGGTCAGGGCTGACTTGACGTGTTTACGGATGATGGTTTTGAGGAAAAATATGACGGCCATTGCCTGATCAGGAGCGAACTTCTGAATGGCACGGACACGAATGAGTTCATCAACGGCGGGAATCACAACAGCGGAGTCCAGCTCGGGAGAGAGCAGCGCGGTAACGATGGTTTCCGCAGCTTTTTTTGTCTTGGCTCCGACAGGGTTGGAAAAGGCGTTGGACTGACTTCTCAGAAAGCCAACGGTGTCAAAGGGATATGTACCGTAGATTACGTCTATCCATTCCTTGATGATCGCTTCGCGATGTTCCTGCAGGCTACCGAGTATGCTCATCAGTGAAATCGATTGTTGAGGTGCTTTAAGGGCTCAGAACGAGGGTCAGTTCCGTTGCGGTTGGCATTGCCATTGTGACTGAATGCGCAACGTAAGGCACCGCAACGTCCAATCTCGGGCCCCCCTATACGGCGTTTTCAGCGCATTGTCCAAATGAAAACACCAATGGAGACACGTTTTTAGACCGCGTTTGCGGCACCGGGACAGGGTCCACGAAAATGATTTTTTTCACATAGTCTGAATCAGGAAAAAGGTCAACAAATTCAGATTATTCTGAGTGGGCGCTCAATCTGTCCCATCTGGCTGATCTTAAAAGAAAAACTGCTAATTGGCAGGTGCCTGATCTGGACAAGGAGGAGCTGTTTCGCCTCCGCATCCGGCAAATTGATCAATATTTGGCATGGTTGGCTGCATTGCGGGATACTGCTGAGAAGCGTCCGGGGCGGGAGTGAATGCTGCTGCCGGCTGTTGCGCCGGGGCAAGCAGGGATTGTGGAACCCCGTTCGTGATGAGTACGGGAATTTTCGTTACCCCCAGCGTTCCGAGCCGCGCCTTGTTGCGGAAGAGGTCCCAGCGAAGCGAAAGGGAAGGGGAAGCGTTGACGGAAGAGGTGTCACGCACAGCACGCTTGAATGCAACGAAGAACGAAGTGCCTTCGTCCATGTAAGCGCTGATGCGGGCAATGGTTTTGACGTCGTTTTCCTGCTCGGCAACGGGGAAAAAGGCGATGTGCGCGTCCGGATTGGCGGCAAACCGTTCAATGGTTGCCAGACATACGGGGCAGCTGGGAGAAAAGAAAATCTGCATGTCGGGTTGTTCCGGTCCTGCAATGGCCCACGTACCCATGGTTTCATTCATGGTTCCGAATACATTGGGACAGAACGCGAAGAGCCAGACGATGAGAAGAATGCTGGGCTTGCGGTTGCGTGTTCCGTTGTCTCTGTAGAGCGTCACGAAAGTAAGGGCGATGAGTACGGCCACGACAAGGCAAGAAAAACAGGGAGCCGTGAACGCCATGAAGACGAGAAGCAGCGTGTCTATGAAAAGGGCAAGGCCGGCAACGGCAAGTGCCGGACCACGTCGTCCGGTCAGGCAGAGCAGGAGCATGAAGGAGAAAAACAGGGTGCCCGCCCACCATAGTGAGTATCCCTGTATCGAGATGGTCTTGAAAAGTTCGCAGCCTGTCGTGATGCAGAGAACGTCTGCCTTTCCCAGCGCCTGGAGAGTGGAAAACGTAACTCCGGCAACGGCCAGAAAGGCCGGTACCCATGCTGCCTTGTTTTTCCGGGACTGCTCGAACATGTATAGCTCCACCGTTTGGGCGTGCAGGCGTTGCTTGGGCAGAAGCCCCAAAGAAGCGCCGCAGGCCATATTTTCTCATGATAAAAGCGGGTTCGGCGGTACTGTACTGTGTATCCGTTTCAGGGTAAAGGGGTTGCCATGCCAAGAGGTGAAGGAATGCCCGATTCGGATGCTGGGGAAAAGAGCCCCGAATTTGTCTATGCCGTCAGGCGGAGCACCCGCGCACGCCGTGTCTCGTTGCGGTATACGGCACTTGAGGGGCTTGTGGTCATTGTGCCGGAAGCATTCGATATTTCGCGCGTGCCTGAGATAGTGCACAGAAAAAAGGACTGGATTGCGCGTGTTGCGGGCCAGTTTCGTAACCGCATGGAGCACTACGCCGGAGAGCCTGATCTGCCAGAAACAGTGTTGCTGCGGGCTGCCGGACGAACCGTGTCCATCAAGTACGCACCCTCCTCCCGCCCTTTTGCTGTTCGGGACACGGGCGATACGCTGCTCGTGTCCGGCAGGTATGATGCCGCAAGGGTTCGGAAATTTCTGCGAGAATGGCTCAAGCGGCAGGCTTCTGCCTATCTTGTGCCGCTCATGCATGGGTTGGCGGCTGAGCAGGGCGTCCGGCTTTCCGCAGTTCGGGTTCGCCTGCAGCGCAGCCGGTGGGGAAGCTGCTCCATAGGCAACGCCATCAATCTCAATGCAAGGCTCATGCTGCTGCCGGAACCCATGGCACGATACGTATGCCTGCATGAACTGGCTCATTGCAAACATCACAATCATTCAAAGGAATTCTGGCAGCACCTTGCCTCTCTCATGCCGGATGCCCGCAGAATAGATGCCGCTCTTGCCGGTGCGTGGCAGTTCGTACCCCGCTGGTCTTATGCCTGATTCCTAAGCTTATCTGATTGACTTTGCGTCACGGGCGCTGGCAGTTGCTGTAAAGTATCAACGGGAATACACCAAATCATGGCTCTTTTGCCGTAGATGTCGTATGGTTATGGCTATCTTGTCCACAAGGCGGCCATATGAAAAGACTGATCCCGTGGTACACCTCCTTTATGCAGTTCTCTCTCGGACCCTTCCTGAACATTGTTTTTGGTGCTCTTACACTTTTGCTTGCTTGCGCAATGCTGCTTGTTTGGAGCGCAGAACACCACCGGACAGGACTGGATGATGCCAGGCTCGCTCCGCAGATAGAGCGGTTGCGTTGCGCTGCATTGCTCGATTTTGTGGTGTTATCCGGGGATACGCTGGTTGCGACACCGGACAGAAAGGAGCGCCTGATCCATCTAAAGCTTGTGAACCGGTATATCGGCGAGTTCAATGGGGTGCATCTGCTGGCTGCAGGCAAGCTGCTTGAAGAAGCCGGCAGGG
>JBKEAK010000262.1:0-33483 GCA_047972125.1 Halodesulfovibrio sp. | reverse complement strand
GCAACGCTTTTCGTCGGTAATGTAGCAGGTGAGAATATCGGCGGAAATCTGGCTGCGCTCGCGGCTGCCCTGTGCTGCGCCCATGAAGTAGAGCCAGAAAGCAAGCATCTGGATAAGTTCTTCTGCGCCGTAGAAGTCGGAACCGAAAATATATCGTGCGACCACGGCAATGCAGATCATGACCACGATACAGATGCTGGTGGTAGCCATGATGATCTTCTGGAACTTGTTCAGCCCCTTCCAGAAAAATTGCACGGGATTAGATTTGGTGGCGATCACTTTTTCCCCCTTGATCGGGATGCGAACCGGTTTGAACGGAGGTGCGGCGGGTACCGGGGGTATTCCGGACACCCGCCGCACGTACTGGGAGTGATGTATCCTGTTACAGATACTGGTCGGGAAACTGGAGGACGTTTAGTTGCTGTAAGAAGCCTTGAGGCCGTTCAGCAGTTCGGGGGTAAGGTTGGCTTCCAGGCGCTTCCATGCCTTTTCGCGCACGTAGTTGGCCATGGTTTCCAGCTCCTGCGTGGAGAAGGTCACAACCTCGATACCCATTTCCTGCATCTTCTTGCGGTACATCTGGTCTTCGCTTTCAGCCATCAGGAAGGACTGCTGGCCTTCGTCCACGAATGCCTTCTCGACTACAGCGCGGTCAGCTTCTGCAATGCCTTCGAAGGTCTTCTTGTTCATGACGTACTGGGTGGACTCGAAGTTCACGTTGTACTGGTAGAAGTGCTTGATAACGTCGCGGAAGCCCAGGTAGTTCAGGTTGGGCGGGCCACCGAGCCAGCCGTCGACAACGCCGGTCTGCAGAGCGGAATAGGTGTCGGCGTAAGGCAGGGAGGTGGTGCGGAAGCCCAGTTCCTCTGCGCCGAACTTGAAGACGTCGAGGCCGGGAACGCGGATCATGTGACCCTTTTCGGTACCGGGAACGTTGATGGCTTCAAGGGGCTTAACAGTGCCGACGCCGATGAAACCTTCGCCGAAGTAGCTGAAGAACTTCACGCCGAGCTTGTCATGCATCTTCGCCATTTCGGTGGGAATGAACGCGGTGGTGGCGAAAACCTTGCGAATCTGATCGTAGTCGCGTGCGATGTAGGGCAGGAAGCCTACGCCGAGGCGGGAGTCAAACTGGTCGGGCACGGTGATGTGTGCGATGTCGATGGAACCACGAATGACTTCTTCGTAAATCTGGGATGCATCGCCCAGCTGGTTGGCGGGGTAGATCTGAATTTCCACACGGCCTTCAGTTTCCTTTTCCACGCGAGCCTTGATGCGCTCGGCAGCCTTGTGAGCCATGTGCTCAATGGGGTGCTGGGTGGCAAACTTAAGGGTGATCTTCTCAGCCTTCTTTTCAGCGGGCTTGTCGTTGCACGCGGTCAGACCGAATACGGCTGCCAGACACAGCATTACGGCAACAATACGTTTCATGGTGAACTCCTGAAAAACAGTCGGTTGTTATTGAGTTCCAACGCGGAACTCGTCTCCATACTCATCTTCCCTCAGGCTTGCAGCGCAGCCTGTGTGCCCGTTTATCCACGATTGGTGCCAAAGACGGTTTATATCATAACCACAGCATCTTATCATTCCCGGCCCGTACCTGTTCCGTTTTCCGGAACCCCGCGGCACGGCTCCATGTTCACAAAAGCGGGACACTTCAATCTAATACATGTTCACTAAAACGGGACCATCCCGTACCACAAAACAAAAACCCGCCATGCGGCGGGTTCTCATCGTAACGGGGAAAAGGCGTTAGTTACACAATTCCGCAGGGGTAAGGGTAAACACACAGGGCGGGGTCGAATTCCCCATATAATTTTTGTCCACCTTTGCGGTACAACCGGAATCTTCCATCAGAGCAACATCCTTGTACGAATCGCAGAGCAGCACGACCACGTTGTCACCTTCTCTGAGCACCTCAAGGCTCATCTTGCCAAAGGGCGTAAGAAGCCCCTTGTCGTGCTCTGTGGCCTTCAACAGAATCTGGTCGGAGGTCATGGCCGCATCCGGCTTATCATACCGCACGTAACTATCCACAGCGCGGGTCAGCTTCTGCATGGGCGGCACAAGCGTAGGGTCATTCGCCGGCTTGACGCCATATGGGTTACACCCGGCAAGCAGAATGACAACGAACAGAATTGCACAGCTTAGCTTCCTCATGCCTACCTCCAGAAAAGGAAATCGTTTTCAGTGGGTTTACCTGTCGCCGGATCAATGAAGGTTCCGGTATCCAGACTACAGTCCCTCAGCCACGTCAGATAGGAATCATCGCCTTCATAGATGCCCCGGCCTATGTATTCCCACGCATCGCAAACATTGCTCACGGCCCTGTTGAACAGCTCGTCGTAATGCATGGAGGACATGACAGGCACCGGAAAATTCTCGATATACTCGGCAACGTCCACATCCTTGCGGGCAGGATACATGAGTCCCCCCGCAACCATTAGATGTCGCGCAAAGGGGAAAAGCCCCCCACCCTCTTCTGCCACATTATCCACCATAAAGGTGAACCGGTTGTGCCACCTGTCGAAATCCGGGGGAGAATCCGCAAACATCTGCGCGTCAGACGCCTGCAACATGGCACCCCACGCGGTTTTTATGTCTGCATCGAGCCCGCCGTCCTCACCTTCAGGCCCGCAGCGGCGTATTCCGCTGTCCAGATGCTCGAACACACCTATATCACTATAGTCGAGCCGCCCGACGATGTAGGCATCCTGATGCATTTCGCATATGCGGTGGGCCTGCTTGTTCTGTTCGTAGGGACCGACTTTCAGATTAACAGCCGGATGGATGGTAATGTCGGTAAAGGTGTGAGCGGCAAAACCCATGAGCCATGCGCAGCACTTTTCCTGCGCATGGCCGGAGAGTTCGCGCACATGGGCAACACCTGCGGCAATGCGCTGCCCGGTGGCTTTGGTATGCATGGTATCCGCCCATGTGGCGGCCTGCCTGCTGCCCAGTACAAGATAGGGATAGTCGGGGCTTACGGCTCCAAGCTCGGCAAAGCCGAGCCAATCGCTCAGCGAACGCTTGGCCCTGACCGGTATTCGAGGTTTCTTGTTGAGAATGCGAGGCGCTGCGGCCTCATTTACAAGAGTGATGTGTGCATAGGCTCCCGGCATGGAGACCTCCTGAAAGGTGTATCCCTGCCAGTAGCAAAACGGCATTGTTATATCAATGAGTGGTTAGACAATATCATCTCTCCACCCCGTGCGACTTCATCAGCACATACAGGCGGGTACGGGAAAGGCCGGATAACCTGCAGGCATCCTTGATGGAACCGTCTGCAACGTCCAGCAGGCGCTCAAGATAGGCCTTTTCGATATGATCTATGCAGGCAGTGCGGAATTCCTTGAACCGGGGGATGCTTCCCCCCTGCCCTGCGCCATGTTCCGCCCCGTATCCCAAATGCCGGGATACAAAATCAGGTTCGGAGAGCCCCTTTTGCCCTGCGGAACCTGTCCCGAGAGTCGGTGAAACATCCGGTGACACGTCCGGAACCGCTTCTGAAAGCACTTCTGAAGACACCACCACCGTTCCGTGCTCATCCGCTTCCACCTGCCCCAACGCGGAAGCCTGAGCCTGCGGCAAACCAGCCACGCTGCCCTCAAGGGAGCAGGTGCGCTGCACCATGCGTCCGGCTGCGCGGGCGCGAATGTCCACAGGAAGATGCTCGGGATAGATGGCCTCTTCATCCGCTGCAAAAACCGCCGTGCGCTCCAGCGTCTGCACCAGTTCGCGCACGTTGCCGGGCCATTCGTAATGCATGAGCAGCGAGAGCAGTTCTTCAGAAAGCTGCTTGGGAGGCCAGCCGTACCGGGCGCAGATGCCATCCAGATGATGCCGTGCAAGGGCCGGAACATCCTCAAGCCGCTCACGCAACGGAGGCACGAGTATGGCGCAGGACTTGAGACGGTAAAACAGGTCAGTCCGGAAGGTTCCGGCACGGCACATGGCTTCAAGGTCGCGGTTTGTGGCGGCCACCAGCCGGAAATCGCTGACAAGCTCACGGGTGGAGCCCACAGGGCGATAGCGTTTTTCCTGCAAAACACGCAGAAAGGCCCCCTGCATGGCAAGCGGCAGTTCGCCCACTTCGTCAAGGAACAGGGTGCCGCCGTCGGCCTGCCCCACCACGCCCTGCCGCGAGGCGGTGGCACCGGTAAACGAACCCTTCACGTGGCCGAACAGTTCACCTTCCACCAGATTGGGGGGAATGGAGGCGCAATCGAGCACCACAAAAGGCCCGGAGGCCCTGTTGCTGTTCTCGTGCACGGTGCGGGCCACCACTTCCTTGCCGGTGCCTGTTTCGCCTGTGATGAGCACGCTGGCTTCACCCGTGGCGGCCACGACAAGATTTTCCAGCGCGGCATGCAGTGCGGGGCTATCCCCCACCAGATTGTCCCGTTTCAGTGAACGCGACTCACCCTGCCTGTGCCGTTCGCGATATTTGAGCGCCCGGTCCATGGAAAAGGCTATCTGCTTGAGCGTGCTGCCCTTCTCGATGTAGTCCCACGCCCCGTTCTGAATGGCCAGTTCCGCCCCGTCAGGGTCGCCAAGGCCGGTAATGATGATGACATCAGGCTGCCCATCTGATTTACGAATGTCCGCAAGGGCATCTATGCCCCTGCCGTCTGGCAGGCGCACGTCGAGAAACACCAGATCAATGTGGGTGGAATGCAGCCTGCGCAGCCCATCTCCCAAGGTTCCCGCCGTATAGGGAGCATGCCCTGCGTCTTCTGCCAGCTGGGCTATGATGGTGCTGATGTCCGGGTCATCGTCTATGATCAGAATACGGGCCATGTCGTCTCCGTTGTCTCCGTCGTCTTGAGCATATGAGGCGTCTTGAGCATATCGGGCGTCTTTATCACCTCAGGCATGCCAGTCATCAAGGGCATGAAGAGCATGACTGGCGTGACCGTCTTGATGTCGGTGCCTAACGTCACCGGCATTTCCTGACAGAATACTCTGTTGCCGTTCGTGTGCCTAGCTCAATGCACCATACGGACCAGACAATCAACCTGCCGGAAAGCCCGGATTGCAGCCTCAAAGGCCGCTTTACCTTGGAAAATCAGGGAGTCAGGCCAATGTTCACTTTTTCGGACCATCGACATTTTACCCCCGTGCTGCAACAGCTGCGCTCTCACCCGTCATGACTGATTGCACAAACAATTTCAGACATTGGCAAGCTTCATGCAACAGCGTATTGTACTTATCTGTGGAGGAAGCATGTCCAACACCACCCCGCCAAACACACCGCGGAACAGAAACGGCAAGAACCAGCGCAAGCAAGGCATCCTCAAACGGCTGCCCGGACAGCTCTGGGGCTTCGGCTTTGCCGTTCTCGTCATCCTGTTTATCGCGGCGTCCGCCTTCAACCTTCTGCCGCTGCGGCAGATATGGAAGGACCCGCTCACCTTCGAGGAGCGCGTATGGCTGACAGAACACGACCAACCCATTGTCGTGGCTGCCACGCCCGCATCCCGACCGCTTGAGTATCTGGACGAACATGGCGAATATCTCGGCATGGTGGCCGACTACATGCACCTGCTGGAAGAACGCCTGCACGTGAAGTTCAAACTCGTTGAGCCGGACAACATGAACCAGCTCCTCGAAATGGCGAAGAACCGCGAGATAGACATGATCGCCGGTTTTGCAGGCAACCCCGCCCGCATAGACTACATGCAGTTCACCAAGCCGTATCTTGAGCTGCCCACCGTCATTCTGGTCAACAAGAGCCAGAAGGAATTCCTCACGCTGGAAACCATGCGCGACAAGGGCATGGAACTGGCCCTGCCCAAGGAATATGCGGTCATAGACTACATCCACAAATATTACCCGGACATACACATACAGCCGGTGTACAACTACCTTGCCGCCCTGCTGCACGTCTCGTTTGACGAGATTGACGCAACCATCATCTCGCTGCCGCAGGCCAGCTACTTCATTGAAGACAAGGGCATAACCAACCTGCGCGTGGCCGGGCATACGGAATTTGCCATCTACAACCGCATTGCCGTGCGATCTGACTGGCCCATTCTTGCGCGCATCATGCAGAAAGGGCTGGATACCATTACCCCTGCCGAACAGAGCACCATCTACAGGCGCTGGGTACGGCTCGACCAGAACTACATATCCTTCTTCCTGCAGAACAAGCGTTTCTGGTTCTACATGGCAGGCGGCGTGCTCTTCGTGGTGCTGACCTTTGTTTCCATCATCATGTGGAACCGCACCCTGCAACGGCGGGTGCAGCAGCGCACGGAAGAGCTCAAGAAAGAGCTCAAGGACCGCATGCGCATGCTGGCTGCCATGGAGCAGACTGAAGACGGCATATTCATTCTGGATACACAAGGGTACGTGGAATACACCAACCCCTCGTTTCAGGCCATGACCGGCTACTCGGAAACGGAACTCAAGGGCAAGCACATTGCCATGGTCCGCAGCGACAAGCACAACGAGGAATTCTACCGCCACATATGGGACAACATAGGCAAAGGCGAGGTATGGCGCGGCCAGACCACCTACAAGCGCAAGAACGGCTCGCTGCTTGAAGGCGACCTTTCCATCACCCCCGTGCTCGATGACGAGGGCAAGGTCATCAATATTGTGGAAGTGGTGCGAGACATCACCGAAAAGCTGCGCATGGAAACCCGCATGCGGCAGAGCCAGAAGATGGAGGAACTCGGCACCCTCGCAGGCGGCATTGCCCACGACTTCAACAACATCATTGCCGCCATATCCGGATACGCCGAACTCGCCCAGCCCTCTGTGCCCGCAGAGAGCCGCGCAGCAAGCAACCTTGAACGCATCCGCAAGGTCGCCGCGCGAGCCCGCGAAATGGTGAACCAGATTCTGGTGTTCTCGCGCCGCCGCGAACCGGAACGAAGCCGCGTGGAGCTGGAACCGCTCATCCATGAAGTGCTTAACCTGCTGCGCACTTCCCTGCCCTCCACCATCACCATAGAGGCAGACCTTCTGGCAAACGGCACCCTCATGGCCGACCCCAGCCAGATTCATCAGATCATCATGAACCTTGGCACCAACGCGGCCTATGCCATGCGCGAATCAGGCGGCGTGCTGCATGTGAGCACCCGTTACCGCGATTTGACCGAGCGGGATATTGCCCCCACCAGCCAGCTGCACCCCGGCAGGTACATACAGCTCGAAGTGGGCGACTCCGGCAGCGGTATTCCCTCGGAGCTGCTGAACCGCATATTCGACCCCTTCTTCACCACCAAGCCGCAGGGCGAAGGCACCGGCATGGGCCTTGCCATGGTGCACGGCATTGTGGGCAGCATGGGCGGAGAAATCACAGCCCGCAGCGAACTGGGAGAAGGGGCGACCTTCACCCTGCTTCTGCCCCTTGCCGGAAAGGCAAAGCAGGAAGAAGCCGGAGAAGAGGAAGCAGCCGTTACAGGCCAAGGCCGCATATTGCTGGTGGACGACGAGGAAGACCTTGTGGCCATAAACACCCAGCTTCTCGAAGATCTGGGCTACAAGGTCACGGGGCTCACTGACAGCCACATCGCACTGAAGGCTGTTGCCTCAACCCCGGACGCCTTTGACCTGATCGTCACGGACCAGACCATGCCCGGCCTCACAGGTGCCAAGCTGGCAGAGGCTGTGTATGCCATCCGCCCCGAGCTGCCGGTCATCCTGTGCACCGGCTACTCGGAAGTGCTGCGCTCCATCCGCGAAGGGCAGCACGGCATACGCAAGATCATGCTCAAGCCCTTTGAACTGGCCGAATTTTCCCGCGTTGTCCGGGAAGTGCTGGACAGTTAAGCCCGCCGCACACATCATAACAAACGGCCGGAAGCACAACACTTCCGGCCGTTTTCATTTCCACTGACGGGCGCAGGAACTACGCCGTCTACATTCCGCCTTTCACTTCCTTCACCGTGGACATGGCAGTGGCAATAACGCCCGCCACGTCCGAAACATTCGCAGGCATGAGCACGGTGTTGGTTTCCTTGGCAAGGTTGCCGAATTCCCTGATGTACTGCTCAGCAAGACGCATGTTCAGGGCTTCAATGCCACCGTCGGACTTGATGGATTCCGCCACCAGACGAATGCCTTCCGCAGTTGCTTCGGCAACCAGCTCAATGCGCTTGGCATCGGCCTCTGCCACCAGTCGCACCTGTGCGGCCTTGCCTTCCGCTTCGTTGATCTGCTTCTGCTTCTCACCTTCGGACTGGTTGATCATGCTCTGCCGCACGCCTTCAGAGGTGGCAATATTCGCGCGCTTCTGCCGTTCAGCCGTCATCTGGGCTTCCATGGCTTCCTTCACGGACATGGGCGGCGTGATGTCCTTGATCTCATACCGCAGCACCTTCACGCCCCAGGTCATGGCCGCCTGGTCAATGGCATCAATGACCTCGTTGTTGATCTTCTCGCGTTCCTCGAAGGTCTTGTCGAGATCAATCTTGCCGATGGCAGAACGCAGCGTGGTCTGCGCAAGCTGCGATGCGGCGCGCAGGTAATTATCAATACCGTAGGCCGCCTTGAAGGCATCCTGCACTTCCAGATAGATGATGCCGTCCACCTCGACGCTGACGTTATCCTTGGTGATGCATATCTGCGCAGGCACGTCTATGACCTGCTCCTTCAGGCTGAAGGTGTAGGAGATGCGGTCCACGAACGGAATAAGCACGTGAAAACCCGCCTCAAGGGTACGGCTGTACTTGCCGAGGCGCTCCACAATGGCTGCCGTTTTCTGCGGCACGATAACCGCACCTTTGACAAGAACAACGATCAGCAACACCGCAAGGGCGATAAGGGCTATGGCTGCCGGGCTCAGCATCGGGGTACTCTCCGTTTGGTGTTATATGTGTTGGGCCATTACACATGGCCGCATGAGTAAAACGAGATACATGGTCGAAACTATCCGCATACCGTTACGGCACAAAAATCAGCCGGTGCGGATGCAGGTTCGGGCCTGCACAGGCGCGTTTTATGCCTCGCGGACAGGCTCCACCCGCAGGCATGACCTGTTGGCCTTGTCCACGCCCACAATCCGGGCCTCGGCACCTGCGGTCAGACCTTCTTCCGACACAGCGGTCCAGAGGGTGCCACGAAAACGCACCCTGCCCTCCCTGCCGGGAAGAATCTCCTGCTCCACCATGACATGCGCCCCCAAGGGGACGTTGCCGGTGTCTTCATCCGGCGCGCCTTCGCTGCGTCCCACAAAAATACGCACGGCGGCCTTGCGCAGCGTGAGCAGAGAAACCAACGAAACCACCATGAATACGGCAATCTGGGCAGTTAGAGCATCGGGGAACCACACAGCCGCAAGCGCGGCAGCCCAGCACCCTGCACCAAAAAATATTATGACGAATCCCGGAATTCCCAGTTCTGCCAGCATGATGATCACACCGGCCAAAAACCAGAGAAGCCACGGAGAAAGGAATTCAGGCATCAGACACGCTCCTTGCGGGGTCGGAAGGGACAGACAGAGGGTCGGTTACAGAACTCTTTGCAATTCCTATAAGTATATACAGCCAGACGATAAAGACAATAGCAGGAACCGCCTCATCAGCCACTTGAGAGCGTTGTCGCGGCAAGAAAGCGGACAAAACCGCCGCTCCTGCAGCTTCACCTACCGACACACAGCCTGAACCGGCAATATTACGAACACATCAGCCGGGAGGTAACAATCTCGCCCTTTCACGCTCCAGCGTCCTGATGCAACCATCACAACTGCACGCCCCTGCCGGAAACGCATTATAATATTTCGTACGGGCCAATGCTTCTCTATTGGCCCCCGCACCACAACCGATATAGGAAACATGAATGCACCACCTGTCGGACTCAGCATCATCATAACCAATCACAACTACGGGACATATTTGCCCCGTCTTTTTGATGCGCTCAACCGGCAGACACACCCGCTGGACGACACTGAAGTAATTCTGGTGGATGACGGCAGTACGGACGACTCCGTTTCCACCGCCGAAGCACTGGGCCGAAAGCTCAACTGTGCCCGGTTCATGCTGCTGCAGGCCGGAGGCAAAGGGCACCCTGCTCCGGTGCGCAACAAGGGGCTTGCCAAAGCCAAGGGCGCCCTCTTGTTCGCCATGGATGCAGACGATCTGATTGATGCGGAATTTCTGCGGGCCTGCCGGGACATGCTGACCTATCGTCCCTCCGTGGACCTTGTCTATACGGCCCAGAAGATCGTTCACGAAGACGGACACATACCTCCACAAACCATTCTGTTGCCCTGCGCCACGCCCCACCTGCTTTCATGGCAGAATGTGGTTACGTCTCCAGCTGTCTTCCGCCGCACGGTGTGGGAAAAGAGTCAGGGATTTCGCCGCGACACCATGTATGAGGACTGGGATTTCTGGGTGCAGGCTGTGACTGCGGGCTTCCGGTTCGGGCGGATAGAACCTGCCCTTTTCACCTACTGGAAGCACGGGGCAAGCTTCACCTCCAAAGCTGTGGCAAATGATCGCATGTCCAAGGTCCGCATTGTGGCCGATAACCCGGCACTCTTCCATATTTCCGTTCGCAAATGGGCATCGCTCGTCCTCTCTGGCCATTCTGTGGAACCGTTTCCCCGCGGTATCATCCCGCTGCCGCAGGACGCCATGGCCCTTCTGGCCGGTCACACACTGGTCACAATGGCCGATCCGGCTGCCCCGCCACCCAACGTCACGGTGACTCAGCACGGCTTTCCGTGACCGTCAGGATAGCCCGCTCCACACACGGCATCCTGTTGTGGCTAGTATCCGATGTCTCGTACCCACATCACGCAAAAAGGCCCGCTACAACAAGCGGGCCTTCTCATTTGCATGTCTGAATTAGCTAGGCCTTTTGCACCAAGCCGTGCACCACACGGGTCAATTCAGCTTCGCCCTTGGCGGCGTAGGTTTCGTACAGTGACATGATCGAAACCTGAGAGAACACATAGTTGCGGAACCGGTTGAACATGGCCGCATCATCGGCCTTGATGCCGTAATCGCGCTGGGCAATGGTCTGCACCACAGGAATGATCCACTGTGCCGCCGGAACGGTGAGCACCCAGTCATGATCGCCGAGATGACAGACAAAGCCTTCCTGCCGTCTGGGCAGGGGCAGGGTCTTGCCACCCTTTTCAAGCAGGCCGTACTGCACGGGATCTATACCGTTGAGAATGGCAGCCGCCTTCAGCCAGCCCACCACTTGCGCCTCATCTTCCGGCGTGCGGGGATGGTTGTGCGCGCAAGCCTGTGCAACAATGACATCGGCAGGCAGGCCTCTGGCAATGGATTCGGCAACACCGAGGGGGTGATGCTCTCCGGTGCCGGCCAGCTTCATTTCCGTGCGCGATTCACCGTTTGCCTGCCACTGAAAGACCCACGGCTTGTGCAGATCGTGCAGCAACTGAGATGCTATGACCACGTCGCGATCCAGCCCGTAGCCGTAGACATCAAGATAGCCATCTGCCAGCGCCTTGGAAACGCGTACGTTCAGGTCCGTATGCGTGGCCAGCCCGCCGGGATAAGCGTGGTGGCTCTGATAGCCGCTGCCGGGAGCCGCGTAAAAAGGCTGGCTTGCCTTGGAGGCATCCTTGACCGGCGGCAGAAAGTCCTGCTCGCTCACGCCCTCGATGAGCTTTTCGGCTACCAGTTCCTTGTGAATGGCCTTCTTTTCCGATGCCCCGATGCGCTTCATGAGGGTGGGAGCAGGGTTATCCAGAATAGCAGTCACCTGTCGGCGAAGCGCAGGATTACGAATTTCCGCAGCCTGACTGCGCACGCTTTCCCACGACGCCATGGCAGGGCCGGAAGCCTCGGCCATCTGCACCGGGCTCATTTCCCGCAGCGCTTCAAGGGATATTCTGGACGGTGCAGCACCCGCAGCAAGCGGTTTGGTTCCGACAAGGGCGAGTGCCCCCGCAACTGCGCCCAACTTCAACAATTCTCTACGTTCAAGATTGATCATGTACCTTACCTTTCCTGTTGTTATCATTCATGAGATCATGAAACATGAGGGGAAGATACATGCCCGCCCACCCTGGTCTGTCACAGTCCGCGCACATTCACGTGACTGTTCACGCACTTTCGTGAAGCGCATGCTTGCAGCACCATGGCAACGGCTCATGGGCCGCATCCCGGTGCCATGCAGGACTTTTTTGACGTGACACACAGGCCGGGAGTATAGTAGGCCGCGCACGGGCAGAGATGATTGCCCGCACCCGCCAGAACAGCATTTACAGAGAGACATCCATGAAGCCTGTTACCGTGGAAATAAAGATAGACCCCGACCGGATTCACAAACCCGGTGCCATCCGCAAAGCCGCGCTAAGCAAGGCGGGCATGCAGGACAACCCGAACGTGTATACCCGCGTCACGCGCCGCTCCATTGATGCACGCTCCAAGCGGCCGCAATTCGTGCTGCAGGTGGTTATTGCCTCGCAGGAATCTGCGGAAACAGAAGGCCCCTTCTTCCGCCCCGTCCCGCTCAAGGGACGCAGGGTTGCCATAGTCGGGGCCGGACCCGCAGGCTCTGTGGCCGCCCTCACCCTGCTTGAACACGGTATTCTGCCCATTGTTCTGGAACGCGGCAAGGATGTGAACGCCCGCCGCAAAGACCTGAAGCCCCTGTTCACCACCGGAGCGGTCAACCCGCATTCCAACTATTGCTTCGGCGAAGGGGGTGCCGGCACCTATTCCGACGGCAAGCTCTATACTCGCGCCACCAAACGCGGCGACGTGGGGCGCATTCTTGACCTGCTCATTGAACACGGTGCATCGCCGGATATACGCATAGACGCGCACCCGCATCTTGGCTCCAACATGCTGCCGCGCATTGTGCGGCGCATACGCGAAGCCATTGAAGATGCTGGCGGCGAGATACACTTCGATACCCATGTGACCGATCTGGTGCTGAAAGACGGGCAGGTCCGCGGGGCTGTTCTCGCAGACGGCTCAACCGTGGACGCAGATGCCGTCATTCTGGCCACAGGGCATTCCGCACGCGATGTCTTTCACATGCTGCATGCGCAGGGCATAGCCATAGAGGCCAAACCCTTTGCGCTGGGGGTACGCATAGAACACCCGCAGGAACTGATAGACGAAATTTTCTACCACCAGTCACCCCGGCACTCCAATCTGCCCGCTGCCAGCTACCGCATTACCCAGCAGGTGCAGGAACGGGGCGTATTTTCCTTCTGCATGTGTCCGGGCGGTTTTGTGGTGCCCGCCTCCACCGCCCCCGGCGAGCTGGTGCTGAACGGCATGAGCCTTGCCGCACGCAACGCCCCCTTTGCCAACGCAGGGCTGGTGGTGGAAATACGGCTTGAGGATATCGGCGGCGGGGAAAACCCGCTGAGCGCGCTGGAATTTCAGGCATCCGTTGAACGGGCCATGTTCGCGGCAGGCGACGGAATAAGCCAGAAGGCTCCGGCGCAGATGGTGAGCGACTTCATCATGGGCCGCGTATCTTCTGCCCTGCCCAAATCCTCGTATATTCCGGGAATCTATTCAGCGCCCCTGCACGAACTGCTGCCCGAGGGCGTTGCCAAGCGGCTGCGTGCCTCGCTGCCGCTCTTCGGCCGCAAGTACAAGGGCTATGATTCCGGCGAGGCCAAAGTGCTGGCCGTGGAATCGCGTACCAGTTCCCCTGTCCGCATTCCGCGCGACAAGGAAACGCTGGAGCATCCTTCCGCCAAACGCCTTTTCCCCTGCGGAGAAGGCGCAGGTTACGCGGGCGGCATAATATCCGCAGCCATGGATGGCGAACGGGTAGCGTCAGCCGTGGCAGCCATCATCGGCTGATCATTCCCACCCGAAAGCACAGGAAAAACCTGCAACAAACAAGCGGCTGCCGCACAGGCGACAGCCGCTTTTCATTTTCAGTTCCGGTTCCGCATCACTCCGGCATCGTCACGCCGCCCCGGTTCGTGAGGCAGCCATAAGCGGAGATTCCATTACGAACCGACACGCACAACCATCACGGGAGTTTCGCATTTGGCGAGCACACCCTGAGCAACGCTACCCATGAGCAGGCCACCGATTCGGCCGTGTCCCTGAGTACCCATGACACCAAGATCGGCCTGCCTTGCCGCATCAACAATCTCTTCTACGGCCTTTCCGTGCCGGACAACAAGATGGTCCGGGCCAACGGGAGCGGCACCGAATTTCAGACAAGCTTCACGTACCTGCTTTTCAAGTTCCTTCTGGGCACCTTCTGCCCGGCTCTTCTTGAATGCTTCCCACATTTCCTTGTCAAAGTCGGGGGTAAAGTCAAAACCGGCTGCAAGACCATATTCCTGAGGCAGTTCAGGAACCACGTGCAACACGGTCAGCTCGGCACCATACTTTTCAGCCACGCTCAATGCAAAGCCGAAAGCATGCGTAGCAGCAGAGGACAGGTCTGTTGCGTACAATACCTTCTTGATCGTCGGTAACATGGTACACCTCCTTATGGACAACCTGTAAACCGCAAGATCAAGGCTGCGCGGGCAACCCTTCCTATCCTATGTATAATCACCGTGCGGGGAATGCCCAAGTATAATCGGCAAAAATCATCCCTCTGCCATTACGAAAACACATAGGCGCAAAAAAGCCCCCTCACGGCTGCTGCCGCAAGGGGGCCTGATATACAGGAGCAAATCTGAGCTACAGAATCTGGCTCAGGAAGAGCTTGGTGCGCTCGTGCTGCGGATTGGTGAAGAAGTGTTCAGGCGTGCCCACTTCAAGCACCTGCCCTGCATCCATGAAGACCACTCTGTCTGCCACTTCACGGGCAAAGCCCATTTCGTGGGTCACAACAGCCATGGTCATGCCTTCACGGGCAAGGTTCTGCATAACGTCGAGCACGTCCCCCACCATTTCGGGGTCCAGTGCGGAGGTCGGCTCGTCAAAGAGCATGACCTTGGGTGCCATGGCAAGGGACCGTGCAATGGCCACACGCTGCTGCTGACCGCCGGAAAGCTGGTCAGGATACACGCTGTGCTTTTCTGCAATGCCCACCTTGCCAAGCAGTTCCATGCCTCTGGCTTCCGCATCCTTGCGGGAGCGCTTGCGCACGGTCATCTGCGCCATGACCACATTCTCAAGCACGGTCATGTGCGGGAACAGGTTGAACGACTGGAACACCATGCCCACCTCTGCGCGCACCTTGTTGATGTCGCACTTGGGGTCGAGAATGTTCTCGCCATCCACGAATATCTCGCCGGAATCAGCGTATTCCAGACGGTTCAGGCACCGCAGAAAGGTGGACTTGCCGGACCCGGAAGGACCGATCACAACCACCACCTCGCCGGGAGCAATCTGCAACGACACGTCACGCAGGGCGTGCAGCTTGTCGGGGGTGTAGAAGAATTTGTTTACCTTGACTGCATTGATCATCGCAGGGCTCTCCTTTCAAGCTGCTGAATCAGAAGCGAGAGGGCGAAGGTCAGCACCAGATACAGCACGGCACAGAGAATCCAGAGTTCAAAGGGCTGCAACGAGGAGCTTACGACTTCGCGGGTCGCCTTGGTCAGTTCGCGCACGGCAATAACGCCAAGCAGGGAGGAGTCCTTCACAAGGCTGATGAACTGGCCCGCAAGCGGCGGCAGAATACGGCGGAAAGCCTGCGGCAGAATGATTCTGCGCATGGCCTGGCTGTAGTTCAGGCCAAGCGAACGGGCAGCTTCCATCTGGCCGCGATGCACGGACTGGATACCCGCACGCACGATTTCCGCCACATAGGCACCGGTGAAGATGGCAAGCGCCAGCACGCCGTACCACAGGGGGGGCATAACGCCGAGGCCGATGCTCTGCAGCATGCCGTTGATGAGCGTGCCCGCAACGAAATACCAGAGGAAAATCTGCACCAGCAGAGGGGAACCGCGGATAAGTTCGATATACGTAATGGCAGACCAGCGCAGTGCCGGGTTGGTGGAAATGCGGCACAACCCGGTGAGCACACCGAGCACAATGCCGAAGATGATGGCAATGAAGCTGACCTTCAGGGTAATCCACAAACCTTCAAGCAGTATGCCCGGCTTGGACTGATGGTACGAGGCAATGGAATCGCCCATGTACACGAAGTCGCCCTCGGAAAGGTGCACTTCCGAACCTGCGGGCAGCGTTCGCTGCACCTCGCCGTTGTCGGTCTTGATGGTCAGCGTAACGCCATCTGCGTCCCGCTTGATGGAGAGAAGGTCGCCTTCCGACTCTGCACGGACATCAACATCCTGCTTGAGCCAGAAGTACTGTGGCACGCGCTCCCAGCGCCAGACATATTCCACCGCACTGGAAGCCATGTAGACAAAGTACATGCAGGCTGCCAGCAGCACCAGAAACACGGCCTTCCAGAAAAGGAAGTAGCCCGGTCCCTTGGGGCGGTCCAATCCAACGTGTCGACTCATTTAGTAGTCCCCTACTTACGCTATCTAAAACTGGTTAAGGCCCCACGCACTGGGTCTTTCCCGGCTTCGGCCCGGACCGCGTCCGCATTGGCTCCGCAACGCGGCCCGGGTCGAAAACAGGATCGCCAAAAACGCGCATAGGGCCGGATGGCGTTCCATCCGGCCCTGATACGCTGGATTACCTTACTTTACCTGAGACTGCCATTCGTCGGAACGCAGCCACTTGTCGTACATGCGCTCATAACGACCGTCGTTCTTGATCTGACGGAGGACGTTGTTCAGGAAATTCATGAAGTCGGGATCGCCCTGCTTAAGACCAATGGCCATGGGCTCAAAGGTGAAGGGTTCGTTCAGCAGGAAGGTCTTGTCCTTGCCCTGCTGCTTCTGGAACACTTCGTTCACGGGCAGGTCGTATACGAAAGCGTCTGCGCGGCCGTTGATAACTTCAATGGCGCAGTCAACTTCCTTTTCAAAAGACTTGTAGGTGGCCTTGGGGATGTAACGCTTGGTGGCTTCTTCACCGGTGGTGCCCATACGGGAAATCACGATGAACTTGGGGTCGTTCAGCTGCTTGTAAGAAGTGATCTTGCCCTTGTGCTTTGCGCTCACCAGAACGGTCTGGCCCATGATGATGTAGGGATCGGTGAAGCCGATCTTCAGGTTACGTTCCTGAGTCAGGGTCATGCCGGAGATGATGACGTCGAACTTGTCAGCCAGCAGGGAAGGAACCATGCCGTCGAAGTCGGTGTTCACGGGCACGAACTTCACGCCCATTGCCTTGGCAAGTTCCTTGCCGAGGTCAACGTCAAAACCGATATACTTGCCGTTCTTATCGGTCATTTCAAAGGGCGGGTAGCCTGCGTCAAAGCCTACGCGCAGTTCGCCACGCTTCAGGATTTCGCTGATGGTGGACTTTTTGGCCAGTTCGATATCCGCAGCGGCTGCGGGCAGAGCGATCATGGCAACGAGCAGGGCCAGAATCAGAGCCTTCAGAAATTTCATGCGTTTCCTCCAAATCCCGTTGATTGTCAGGGATGCCTTTGCATCCAACTCCCTAGTACTTCCCTTCAGTGAGGACTTCCTTGATGATCATTTCGCGCTTGCAGTCCTCGCACGTGGGCATGGACTCTTCGGGCACAGCAATAATCTGGGTCCGTCTGCACTTGGGGCACATGACCTCTACAAATTCACGCTTATAGCGATCAGATATAGCATTACCCTTGGTCATAAAACGCTCCTTACGCACATTATAGTCCTTGCCGCTACGCCACATGATCGACAAGGTCGAACTGCGTATTATCTGCAAAACGGTGCAGAAATCAAGTCTGATCCATCACTCAACGTAGTACCAAATGATACCACTATCAAAAATGTAGAAACCGTATTGGCGGCGATTTCATTCCTTTCACAATCGCCCGACCTTGTACAGGGGCTTAGACACTGCGGATTCAGCGGATTTTGTGGGCGCGGTACAACGGTCCTGCCAACGCCCAAAAGCAGTCCTTACCAATCCGGTACCTGCGCACAAATAAGTGCCTACTTTTTCTTCTGCGCAAAGCAACTATACTGTCTACCATCTACCCTATCAACAAACGGACTGCCCGGTCCGGCAAAGGAGAAGCATATGCTGGATTTCAAAATCGATGCGGACACCTGTACACGCTGCGGGGAATGTGCCCGCGATTGTTTTGCAGGCATTATCGAAATGGACGATGTTCCGGTAATCCGCCCTGAAAACGAAAAGAAGTGTATAGAGTGCCAGCATTGCCTTGCCGTCTGCAAACCCGGTGCGCTCAGTATTTTCGGTGTGCAGCCCGCCGCAAGCAAACTGCTCAAGGGCAACCTGCCCGAACCGGAGAAAATGGAAACCCTGATCATGGGGCGCCGCTCCACCCGCCATTACAAGAAGGAAGGCGTTGACCCCAAGCTTATCGACCACCTGCTCACGGTTGCCTCGCATGCCCCAACGGCAGTGAACCTGCGTGTTACCACCTTTACCGTGGTGGACGACACGGAAACCATGAATCGCCTGCGCAAGGAAATGACGGAAGCTGCCCTTGCCGCACTGCACGAAAACCGCATTCCGACAGGATATGAGCGCATAGGCAACTACATTCAGGGATGCGAGAACGGCACCGATGTCATTTTCAGAACCGCTCCCCACCTGCTCATTGCCTCGGCTCCCGAAAAATCCCTCGCTCCCATGGCGGACTGCCATATTGCCATGAGCTATTTCGAGCTGCTGGCAAACAGCCACGGCATCGGCACGGTGTGGAACGGCATTGCCCGCGCCCTGATCACGGCCGTGCTGCCGGAGTTCAAGAGCAGACTGGGCATACCCGATGATCACCTCATCGCCTGCGTCATGTCCTTTGGCCTGCCTGCAATGCGCTACCATCGCACGGTGCAGCGCCCCGGTGCGACCATAAGTCAGATCAAGTTCTGATATGCCCCGCTCCTGATGCCGAGCCCGGCCCTACCGCACAAGGAAAGGCCAGACCAGAGCGGCCTGCAGAACGCCCATAGCCCGCAAAAAAACGCTCCCCGTAAGCACAAGCTTACGGGGAGCGTCTGATTTGCTCTATGGCACCGGAATGCTAGAACGGCACATCGTCCATGCCGCTGGCTTCGGACGGGAATGCGGGACCGAGATCTTCATCGTAGTTGGGGCCGTTTTCATAGCCGCCCTGCTGGGGACGACCACCGCCGTAGCCGCCGCGACCGCCCTGTCCGCCTTGTCCACCCTGGCCACCTTGACCGCCGCCCTGCCCGCCCTGATTGGCGAAGGAACGACGTTCGCCGCCACCGGCGGAAGCACCCTGCTGGGCACCTTCACCACGACGGTCAAGGAACTGCACGCGCTGTGCCTTGATTTCCGTGGTGTAACGGTTCTGCCCCTGCTGGTCCTGCCACTGGCGGGTCTGCAGGCTGCCTTCGATATACACGAGGCTGCCCTTGGCAAGGAAGTTGGCGCAGTTTTCGGCCTGACGCTGAAAGACAACCACACGGTGCCACTCGGCACGGTCCACACGGTTACCCTCGCGGTCGGTATAGGATTCGTCCGTCGCCACGTTGAAGCTGGCGATGGGCGTGCCGTTGCCCGCGTAGCGCAACTCCGGATCAGCGCCAAGACGCCCGATGATCATCACTTTATTCAGCATGAGAATGGCTCCTTACAATTCATTTGTGCAATCCGCTCACCCATGTCAGGTGACGCGGATTGAGCAGATTACGCTTTGGGCAGGACTTTTTCAATACCTGACAATGCGTCTTCTATCGCATCCGTCAGCTTGTTGGCCCGGGCGGGGTCCCAGTCTGCAAGCGCCTCGTCCAGCTCGGTTCTGAGCCCGGCAAGCCGCTGCAATCCTTCTCCCGTCAGTTCCTTCACTTCAGCCGACCAGTCCGCGAAACGGTGTGCATCCACAAGGGTATCTATCAATTCGAGAACGCCCTGCTTCGCCACATAAACGGCATCATCTTCAGGCCATGCAAGGCGGTGCAGACGGGGCCATTCCCGCAGCACGTCGTCCTCATCATATGTGGTTGCCCACACCCGAACCTGCAAAACCTTGCCCATTGCGACCTCCGCTAGTCCTGTTCAACCCATTCCGTCTGCACGCGTATGACCACGTCCTCAATCAGGCCAACCTGATCGGGGGGGCACACGCCGATAAGCGGTGCACCGGCATCCACATTCTCGTTGTGCTGGAAGTACACGGCGTAGATAACGCCCTCGGGACCGGAATAGGAAAGCGATGCTTCACGCTTCATGCGCGACATGATGAACAGTTCCTGCCCGTCATGCACGGTAACGGCCTTGGGGCCGGAAGCCTTGATCTTCTTGTCCGCATCAGGCGCGAAGTAATACTTGGCGCGCTCTGGTGCGTTGAAGAGGAACAGCGCCTTCTTCAGAATGATGCCGAGCACCTCGTCCTTGGAAAGGTAGTGGCGCAGCTGCATGAGGGGCGTTCCGGCTTCCACGAAGGTGCCTTCGAGCTCTCTGTACACCTTCGAAACAATACCCTTCTCGGTTGCGACGATGTTCTTCTTGTTGTGCTCGCGCTCAATGGTAGCGAGACGGGTGCCGGGAATCTCCTTCCACATTCCGGTGGGGCCGATGACACGCGCCCCTTCTTCCAGACCGGCAAAGCTCACCACACCGGTGTGGGGAGCGGGAATAACAAGCTCCTCGTAGGGAGAAGCCTTAATCTCTTCAAGCAGTTTGGTAATATCCAGCATGGCTCGCTCCCTTACCTGTAGTAGAGGTTGCGCCCACCCATGGTGAGCAGCGCCTGACGCAGGTTGTTCCGTGCATCACGACGGTCCCAGATGCCCTGAATGTGGCCTCTGGAAAGTGCGCGATACGCCCGGTGGTAGTCCGGGGGAATATCCATGCCCGTGGTCTCCTTGATAACGCCGGGACCGGCAAAGCCGATGTTCGCCGAGCGGATGGAGAACTGATACGGGGAGCAGCCGAGGAAGCTGGCCAGCGGGCCTGCATAGGAATTGGTATCGTACAGAACGAGGTACAGACCACCGGCATCAATGTAGCGGCGCACAGCCATGGTGCAGCGCGGCATCTGGATAACACCGTTCACGCCTTCCTGAATGCGGATGCCTGCGGTGCCGTGCACATAGGCAAGGAAGGGGAAACGCTTCTTCTTGGCGCGCTCTGCGGCCTGAATGAACTTTTCACCTTCGGCAGCACCGACGGAACCACCGCGGAACGGCGCAACCAGCATAGCCACGACAACCTTGACGTTGTCGATGCGTGCTTCAAAGGTCATGCAGGCGGACTTGAGGCCGGTGTTCTTCTTGGCCTGTTCCAGCTTCACATCCAGACCTTCAAAGCCAAGCGGGTTGGCAGATTCCACTTCCGAGTTGAACTCGAAGATGGAACCGGGATCAAAGATGTTATGCATGTACCACTGGTATTCCATGGGGAAGTGGTGACCGCAGTAGTTGCACACACCGGCAAACTCGCCGAACAGGTCGGGAGCCCACAGGTCGAGGCAACCATGGGTATCCGCATTGGGGCAGGTGATGGCCTTGTCTTCCTTGGCACGGCCGGAAACGTAGCTCCACTGGCCGTTGCGGGCTTCATCTTCCTGATCCCACTGGGAGAGCATGGTCAGGTCGCGTTCCTTGGAATCGTCCTTGGCCTGCACCACGGGCAGCGAGCTGGTCAGCTTGCGCCACGGACGCAGTACCTTTTCCACCAGCACGCGGGCTTCGGCGTCCACTTCTTCCACAGCATAAATGAGCTGCTTCTGGTGCTTACGCCACAGGTCGTACTTGAAATAGGAGTAGATATCCCAGCCCTTGTCCCACCACCATGCCGAGAAACGGCGCAGGAAGGGACGACGGTCGAGGAATGCCTGACGGGAAAGGCGCAGGAACTTCTTGTGACGCCGCTGCACCAGACGGTCGCGGGCGGCAGAGGAAAGGCTCCAACGCACATAGATGTTCTCAAGATCAAGATCTTCGATGGTCTTGCCGCGACGGCGACGCAGCGCCATGGCGCGGAAGGGGGTGAAGCCCTTCACGTTCAGCACCACTTCGTCGGTGGCGCGGATAACTTCCTGACGCAGGCGACGGAAGAAATCGTAGTGGAAAGGACGGGCACCCAGCGGAGGCTCGTCAATGGCATGGTCAATGTAGCCCATGCGCACGTTGTCTTCCGCAGTCATCTTGAGCTGCTGCGCGCACTTCTCGATAAGCTCGGAACCGGCGCGGTCGCCCGCACGCAGACGGCCTTCAATGGCGGCGGCACCTTCGGGAGAAATAACCGAATAGTAGCCGTGCGACAGCATGAGGCGGATATCCGCAAGGCCTATGGCTTCTGCACCGCCGGAACCACCTTCAGAGAAGATGGAGACGATGGGCACGCGCAGGCCGGACATTTCGTACAGGTTCTTGGCGATCTGCTGGGCAGCGCCGGGGGCATCTTCCACGGGGACAGAACCGGGGGTAAACACAAAGGTATGCACGGGGATGTTTTCAGTCTCCGCAACCTTCATGTAGTGCAGCGCCTTGGCGTTGCCCCACGGCTTTACGGAACCGCCGTTGCGGAATTCCTCGCCGTGGCCCTTTTCCTGCCCGATAACCATGACGGGCTGGTGATAGGTCTTCTTGCCGCTGCGACGGGTGATGTAGGCGCGGGCGATGAGCATGCTGGGGTCGATGCTGTTTTCGTCCTTGCCGCCGATCTCCGTGTAGTTGTCGTACACGTTTTCGAGAATGTCGCGCAGGCATATGCGCTGCGAATGGCGCACGATGCGCACCTTGTCCATGGGGGTGAGTTCGACTTCGAGCTTCTTTTCCACAAAGCTGAACAGATCTTCCACCGTGGCAACGGCCGCAATCTTATCCTTGTTCGGCAGTGCCTGTTCGCGCTGCACAAACTCTTCAAGTCTGGTTTCCAGCAGGCGGACATTCTCCGTCTGCTTGTCGCCGAAAACGTCCTTTATATACGAAAGACGCTCGGCAAGATGCTGTATTTTCTTATCAATATCCATATTGGCACTCCCTGCGCCGCAAGGCGGAGACAGTCGATGTCGTAACGGTACCAAAGGGGAGCAAAAGCGCCCTGCCCTTCGGAAAAAGCCCTAGAATTTCAGAATGATGGGTGTCTTAACCCGCAGGAAATTCACGTTGGACTTCAAAGCCTCGCCAGCCTTGTTGGCACCTGCAAGCTTAAGCTTGTCCAGGAACTCCAGACCGCGCTCCTTAACGTGCGCAAGGTCCTTGCCCCAGATGATGGCCAACGCAAGGTTGGGGTCGAACTCCGTGGGGATGTCGTACGGCGTGTCCGTGGGGACGTGCGTATGCATGCTGAACCAGTCTTCCTGCGTCCAGCCGAACTGTTCGATACGTCCCACCCAGGGGGTGAACTTGTTGTCGGGGTCTTCTGCGATCAGGCGGTATTCGATACCCACCCCTTCGAAGGTAATGTCGTCCTGCGTGTAGCCGAGAGGCTCACCAAGGCCGATGCGGATCTGTTCCTTGATCAGGTCAACGCCCTTCTCGCCGCGGATGCGGGAGATCATGGCGGAAACACCGTTTTCCACCTGAATACGGGTGTTCACTTCCATGAGGAAGGGACGACCGTCGCGGGTAACGATCCATTCCCACGTGCCCACGTTGTCGTAACCGACCTTGCGGGCCATGGCCAGAGAGTGCTCGGTAATGTCGTCCAGCACCTTCTGCGCATCAAAGGTATAGTTCAGCGAGCTGGGATCAAAGCCGGGGGCTATTTCCAGACGCTTCTGCAGGCCGGTGGACTGAATGGAGCAGTTACGGGTGCCGAAATGCACCGGATTCTTGCCCGTACGGTCGGAAACGACCTGCACTTCAAGGTGGTTGAAGTCCAGCACGCGCTGCTCGATGAGCACGCCGTCGTCCTTGAACTGACGCAGGGCATAGTTGCGGATACGACGATACACGGACTTGAAGAGGTCGATATCGTGCACTTCTTCAATACCCATGCCGCCGCCACCGGCGGACGCCTTGACCAGCACCAGCGGACGTTCGATGCCCTGCTCTTCCTGAAATTCGAAGAGCTGGCGGGCCACCTTTTCCGCTTCCATTTCATCATAGATAGGCTTGTCGGAACCGGGCACGGTAGGAACACCAAGACTACGCGCAAGGCGCTTGGTGTTGATCTTGTCACCGAGTTCACGAATCACGCGCCACGAAGGGCCAATGAATATAAGCTTGTTTTCACGCTGCGCCACGCGGCGGGCGAAGCGATAGTCTTCGGCAAAGAAGCCGTAGCCGGGGTGAATGGCTGTTGCGCCCGAGTCGTCCGCCACTGCGAGCAGCTCGTTGGCATCCTGATAGGAAGAAATACGGTAGAGGCTCTTCTCTCCGCCCTTTTCGCGCGCAATGCGCACGTGGCCGGATGCGGCATCTTCCGCAGTGTGTACACAAACGAAATCCAAACCCAGCTTGATGCAGGCCTGAACGATGCGGATGGCAATTTCCCCTCTATTTGCCACCAGCACCTTATGCATTTTTGTTTGCACCTAGTTCCCTCGATATGGTTTCAATCAGTCTTCTTCAGATCCAGCGTGTTTGTTTGCAATGCTTCGCTTCTGGACTTCCAGCACCAGCTTGTCGATTCTGGCTTCCTGCCTGCGGTCAAGCGGCAGATAGTCGAATCCCACAATGCCGTTGTCCAGGACGCGGACAACCTGGCACGGAATTGCACCTACATACAGTCGTTGTTTGATCAACAGGTCCATTTTGAGGGAGTCGCCCTGCCTGAATGATTGGGTGTGGTCAAGGATCGCGAAGCCGGTGGCACTGATATCCTTTACAGGAAATCGCTTCTGCCTGTCCGCAAACCATCCTTCCAAACCCGGGACCTGTGCCCGGAAGGCCCGGCGAATAGATTCGCCGCCGTCGAGAGAAAAATCGTAGCTAGTCACGCTGCATTGCCTGCCTACTTGCCTACCCGGCGCTCAAGCACAAACTCGACACGTCTGTTCTTTGCCCGGTTCTCTTCACTTGTATTCGGTAACAGCGGGTCTAAATCACCAAGTCCCGTTGCTGTCAACCTGTTTGATTCAATGCCCGACCTCACAAAAAAGCGTAACGCATTCACCGCCCGGAGGGCGGAAATCTCCCAATTGTCCTTGAAACGACTGCCCGGTAAGGGCTGCGAGTCGTCAGTATAACCCTTAATATTGATAGTCTGGGTCTTATTTTTTAGAAAAAAATCTCTCAGCGTGGAGAGCATCTTTTCTCCTTCAGGTGAGAGTTCCACTTCACCCTTGGCAAAAAGTACCCCCGAAGGCACCTTGAGGGTGATAACCCCCTCGTCAAACACGGCACCGACAACGCCTTCAACACCCTTCTGGTTCATGAAGGTGCGGACATCGGAAAAAACCTTGCGCTGCGATTCTATGAGCTGCTTCTGCAAGCGCACGGAATCCAGAATGGCGGCATCATCTCTCCGTACGGTTGTTGTAAGCAAGTCTTTATCTTTGCCGCCAAACACCTCGCGGACCGTGAGAAAGGAGTCGGTAAAACGCTTTTCGTCAATAACCGACATGGAAAACAGAAGAACGAAGAATACCAGCAGCAGCGTGGTCAGATCCGCAAAAGTGACCAACCAGTCCGCGGTGTTCTCTTCTTCGAGTTCAACGGTGTTGTGTTGATCATCTTGCACTCTTGCGCTCCTGAGGCGGCAGGAATGAACTCAGTTTCTCATACACCAGCCGCGGGTTGTTGTTCTCAAGAATCGACTTGGCGCCTTCAAATATGATGAAGAGGTGCACTTCTTCCTGCAGGGTACGCGCCTTCAGCTTGCCCGCAATAGGCAGGAAAAGCAGGTTGGCCAGCAGCGCCCCGTAAAAGGTGGTGATAAGGGCAACCGCCATGGCAGGACCGATGGCGCTGGGGTCGTCCAGCCGTGCCAGCATCTGCACCAGACCTATGAGCGTGCCGATCATCCCGAAGGCGGGCGCAACGGCCCCAAGCCGGTTGAACACGGCAATGGAAACGGCATGTCGCCTTTTCATGGTGGCAATCTCGATCATCACGGTGTCGCGGATGAGTGCAGGGTCGGCGTTGTCGGCAATAAGCTGGCAGGCTTTCTTGAGCAGAGCGTTTTCCGTCTGGATGTTTTCAAGGGCCACAAGGCCCTCGCGGCGGCTGATTTCCGCGATGCGCACCATGGTGTTAACCACTTCCTGCGGCCGTACACGCCGTGCGGCGAACACCTGAATGCCGCCTGCGAAGGCGTGAATGACTTCCTCAAAGGGAAAGGTGACGCTTATGGCGGCGCCCGTGCCGCCAAGCACGATCATGATACTGGGAATATCAATGAAATCACCCAGCGAGCCCCCCATGAAAATAGCGCCGATGACAAGAGCAAAACCGAGTATGATCCCAAGTAGCGTTGCAATATCCATATGTTCGGCCTATACAACCATGGTGTGCGGACTGTGGCAAAGTCGATCACGACAGCCGGAGTCCTTTTCCGCTGCCATGCCCCCCGAGGCAATGACCAACTAAATATATTCAGGAATGTTATGCAAAAACCAAAAAAAGTCCAGAATGCTGTCGACTCGTTGCAGGTTCGCCTTGCCGGTCTGCCCGCTCCACGGGTTGGAATAGTTCTCGGTACCGGTCTGGGAGGGCTGGCAGACGCCATGCAGGTCCAGCTTGCCGTTCCCTATGCTGAGATTCCGGAATTTCCCCGCTCCACTGTGCAGTCCCACGTCGGGCAATTTCTTTTCGGCACGCTGGGCGGTGTTCAGGTGGTCATGCAGCAGGGCCGCAACCATCTATATGAAGGATACGGGCCGGACGACGTATGCATGGGCGTGCGCTGCATGGCCGGACTCGGCATAGACACCTTCATCGTCACCAACGCGGCAGGATGCCTTAACCCGCAGTGGGATGCCGGAGACCTCATGGTCATAACCGACCATATCAATTGTACCGGCAGAACCCCGCTTGCGGGAGAAAATCATGATGCATGGGGCCCCCGTTTTCCCGACATGAGCCGGGCATACGATCCCACACTGGTGCGGCTGGCCATGGAACAGGCTGATACACTCGGCATCCGCCTTGAGCGGGGGGTATATGTGGGCGTGCACGGCCCGCAGATGGAAACCCCTGCCGAAACCCGCATGTTCAAGAGACTGGGAGCCGACGCAGTGGGCATGTCCACGGTTATGGAAGTCATCGCGGCACGCCACATGTCACTCAGAGTACTCGGTTTTTCCTGTCTTACCAACAAGAACCTGCCCGACTGCATGGAAGATGCCCCCATCGAGGTTGTCATCGCCATGGCAAACAAGGCCGGCGGCAATCTTGCCCGGCTCATTGAAAGCGTTGTCGGCAGGCTGGCCTGATCCGCAAGCCCCGGCACGCACTCTGCGCAATTACCCTTTCCGAAAAAAGACCGCCCGATGCCTTGCAGCACCGGGCGGTTTTATTATTTTTCCAGATCCGCCTGAATTTCCTGCATGAGCTTCATGGCATCGTTCAGCTTGCGGGCGTGGGCGTCGTTATCCACGGTCCCCGCCAGCACGCCGAGCCGCTGGGTCAAATCCAGCATGGTCGCCGACAGAACCGCCTTGCGCGCCACGGCATCAAAGTCCGAAATACTGTCCAGCCGCTTCTGCAGGGCTGCCACATCAGTCTTCACGGCATCCAGTTCAGCACGCACTTCGCCCTGCTGGGCCACGCGTTCCACTTCCTGCCGCAGGCCGGATACGTTCTGCGTCATGCCGAAGCCGAACACAACCGAGACAATAAGCGCCAGCAGCGCCACAACCATGGAAAGATTCAATCCACGGCGGCACGCACCATTCTTTTTTTCCTGCTCCTTGCCCATCTTCACTCCCTTATATGTCGCCGTGTTCCGTTATTTTTTCATCCTCATACGGCGCCAGTTTCTTTCTGTACCACTCCATCTTGGCATGTTCCATGGCGCTTGAGCACATGGAAAGCTTGGTATAGCTGGGGCCAATCCGGTCTATCAGCAATGTGGAAAGCTTGTAGATGCAGTAGTTGAGCTCGCCTTCGTTGCCTATTTCTGCTGCGCATGCTTCCAGCGCGGCATCAAACACGGCACGACGCTCTTTCGGAATATATGGCATGTTATCTCCTTTTCCGGGCCTTGTTCACTCTGCTCCGGCCCCGTTTCCGCCCCGTTATGCCGGTGTGCCAGCTGCCACGCCGATTAATGTACCGGTTACGGACATGATCAGCATTCCGGCGGATTCAGCAATTCATCTGCCATGTCAACGTGGTATACAATAAACTAATCAGGCTCAAGATATTGCCCTATCTTACAGATTAATCTACCATGCCAACCGGGGATACAGATGAGACCACAGTCTGATTGCACACACTCTCGCTAATCTTGCATCCGGCAGGGGGCCGATGCCGGACAGACTGGTTATACGCATATTCTAACTCATATGCTACGGTAACAGAGTGAGCGAGCCGAACGCCTACATTACCATATCCATTACCGAAGACGGATTGAAAGCCGTTATTTCCGATTGCACCCGAAACAGCAACGGACACTGCATCATTTCCAAAGCACTGCTGGATCGCGCCCTTGAAAAAGCGGAGGTGACGGAAGCTCCCACCGCTGAAAACCTGAGGCTCATCTCAGAAGCAGCGGCTGGCGGAAAAGATATCTGCGGTATGACCGTAGTGCAGGGTACGCCCCCCACTCCGGCAACGGACGCGTCCATCAAACCCTTCGGCGATTTCACCCGCCCCGTGTTCCCCGGCGAAGCCTTTTGCGAAATAGTAAAGGCAAAGCCCGCCAAAGACGGTATTTCAGTCACCGGCAAGCCCATCAAGCCCACAGGCGAGGCACAGGGCAAGAGCATTTCCTTTCCCGAATCCCCCAACTGTTTCATTGATACCACCACCCTGCAGATACGTTCTGAGGTGTACGGCCTGCCCCATTTTGACAAGCTGAGCCTGCATGTAAAGCCGATGCTGACGGTAACAAAGGCCGATATGGCCGTGCAGGCAACCATATTTGCCACGGACATGCGGGGCAAGGAGCTCACTGCGGCCCGCATGGAAGATGCCCTGAAAACGCTGGAGATAACGGCCCCGCTTGAGAGAGGCAGATTCCTCAAGGCCGTGCAGCATGCCAAGGAAAGCGGAACCGAGATTCCCAACGTGCTCATCGCCCGCGGCCTTGAACCGGTGCACGGGAGAAACGGCTGGTTCGAGCTGTACGCCAAGGACGACCGCTCCGAGGTGGGAATGCAGGACGACGAAGGCAATATCGATTTCAGGGCGAGAGGCGTCATCCGTTCCGTTGGTGCAGACGATATCGTGGGCAAGCTGCATGCTCCCACCCGCGGCGTTCCCGGCAAGGATGTTTTCGGCAGGGTCATTCCCGCCCACGACGGGGCTGTTTTCCGCGTCAACCTCGGCGAGAATGTGGAGCCCACAGAAAGCGGCTCAGAATTCCGGGCTCTTATTGCGGGCATGGTCTTCTTCGTGCGCAACACGCTTTCCGTGACGGAAGTCTTTACCACACGCGGTGACGTGAACATGGGCACCGGCAACCTTGAACTGGAAAAGGGCTCCGTGCACGTCAATGGCGCCGTACTTTCCGGCTTCAAGATCGTCTGCCCGCGCAATGTGCTGGTGAACGACACTGTTGAAAGTGCCGTGGTGGAAGCTGGCGGCGATGTGGAGGTAAAAGGCGGCATCATCATGGACAAAGGCGGACGCATTATCTCACAGGGCAGCATATCCGCCATGTTTGCCAAGGGTGCCACCATAGAGGCGCAAGGCGATGTGAACATTGCCCACGAGATGACCAACTGCATTGTCTTTGCCGGACAGAACGTCATTGCCACCAAGGGCCGGGGCAAGGTCATCGGTTCCACGGTTCGATGTGGCGGTTCGCTCATCGCACACGAGGTAGGCTCGGAACTTGGCGTTGCCACCACCATTTTTCTCGGCATTGAGCAGGAAGCCACGGACCATTCCGACCGCAGGCGCGAACTGAACGCCCTGCTGCAAAAAGTATATGCCACGCTGGGCACCGGAGACCCGCGCACCATTCTGGTGAACACTCCGCCCCCGAAACGGGACGCCGTGGCACAACTGCTGAAGATGCGCCTTGGTGCAGAAAAAGAACTGCGGGAAATAGAAAACACCATTCAGCAGGAACGTGTTGCCATGAAAAAGGCCATGCAGTCCAAACTGAAGGTGACCCGCACAGTCTATCCCGGCGTGGTCGTCCACAGTTACGGCCAGATTTTCAAGGTCCAGTCGCCCATCGAGCACAGCAAGATATTCTTCGATCCGGACGAACAGAAAATCATCGTGCTATCATTGTAATCCTGCTTTGGATGAGCCTGTTCATCCGACCTGTCAAAGCAACACTTGCCCTTTCTCTTCAATGGGTATATGCCGCTGCAACGCAGATTCTGTCCTGAAACGGCATCTTCCGCTTTTTTCTCCCGCCGACTCGGTTCCGACACAGGAACAGCATAGATAAAAGCAACAGCTTTCTTTACGAGGATATTTTCTTGAAAAACACCATCATGAACGATTCCGTGCGCAACGTAGCCATTATCGCCCACGTTGACCACGGCAAGACCACCCTTGTGGACGCCATGTTCCGCCAGGGCGGCATTTTCCGCGACAATCAGGAAGTCAGTGACCGCGTCATGGACAGCATGGATCTGGAACGCGAACGCGGCATTACCATTGCCGCCAAGAACTGCGCCGTACGCTGGGGCGACCGCAAGATCAACATCATCGACACTCCCGGCCACGCCGACTTTGGCGGAGAAGTGGAACGTTCCCTCTCCATGGCCAACGGCGCCATCCTGCTGGTCGACTCTTCCGAAGGTCCCCTGCCCCAGACCCGCTTCGTTCTGAAGAAGACGCTCGAAGCCGGTCTCAAGGTCATCGTTGTGGTCAACAAGATTGACCGCAAGGACGCCCGCGCAGACGAAGTGCTGAACGAAATCTACGATCTTTTCATCGATCTGGATGCCAACGACGCACAGCTCGAATTTCCCGTGCTTTACGCCATCGGCCGTGAAGGCGTGGCCATGCGCAACATTGACGATCCGCGCGAAAACCTCACCCCCCTCTTCGAAACCATCGTTGAGCAGGTGCCCGGTCCCGCGCATGATCCCGAAGAACCCTTCCAGATGTTGGTGGCCGACCTTTCCTACTCCGAATACCTCGGCCGTCTGGCCGTCGGCCGCGTATTCCATGGCAAGGCACACAACAACGACGCCCTCTCCTGCATAGGCGCAGACGGCACCGCAAAGCCCCTCAAGGTATCCAAGCTGCAGACCTACGACGGCCTGCAGCTGCGTGAAACCAAGGAAGCCCAGCCCGGCGACATCGTTGTCATTTCCGGCATCGAAGACGTTGTCATCGGCGACACCATCTGCACCCGTGACAAACCGCGTGCACTCAAGCGCATCAACGTGGACGAACCCACCGTTTCCATGCGCTTCTCCATCAACACCTCTCCGCTGGTAGGTCAGGAAGGCAAGCTGGTTCAGTCCAGCAAGATTCGTGAACGCCTGCAGAAGGAAATGCTCCGTAACGTTGCCATCCGCGTTGAAGACAGCGAAGAACGCGACAGCTTCATCGTGAAGGGCCGCGGCGAATTCCAGATGGCCATCATCGTGGAACAGATGCGCCGTGAAGGATTCGAACTTACCGTGGGCCGTCCTGAAGTTATCTACAAGGACGTTGACGGCAAGACCCACGAACCCATCGAACAGCTGTTCATCGACTGCGACGAGGCGTTCCTCGGCATCGTGACTGAAAAGCTGGCCGTGCGCAAAGGCCGCATGACCAACCTTATCAACCACGGCACCGGCCGCATCCGCATGGAATTCTCGGTACCTTCGCGCGGCCTTATCGGCTACCGTGACGAGTTCCTCACCGATACCAAGGGTCCCGGCATCATGAACTCCCTGTTTGCAGGCTACGAGCCCCACCGCGGCGAGTTCCCCACCCGCTTCACCGGTTCTCTGGTGGCCGACCGTGCAGGCGCTGCCGTTGCCTACGCTCTGTTCAACCTTGAACCGCGCGGCGAACTGTTCGTGGTTCCCGGTGAACCCATCTATGAAGGCATGATCGTGGGCGAGCACAACCGCGACAACGACATCGACGTGAACCCGGCCAAGGGCAAAAAGCTGACCAACATGCGCGCCTCCGGCAAGGACGAAGCTGTTACCCTGACCCCCGTGCGCCCCATGACGCTGGAGCGCGCCATCCACTTCGTGCGTGAAGACGAACTGGTGGAAGTAACTCCCCAGTCCATCCGCCTGCGCAAGGCAGTGCTTTCCGCCATGGAACGCCACCGCATCTTCGGCAAGAAGAAAAAGGAAAACATGTAAGTTTTCCTCGGATACAAGAAGCAAGGCCCGCCGGAACACCGGCGGGCCTTTTTCATGCCCGAAGATTGTGAGTGCCCGCCGCAGCCACCTCAGCACAAGAGTGCAACCGGAACCGTAGGGGGGGGAATAAAAAACGCCCCGTCTGGGGAAACGGGGCGTCAAGCAGGTGTGTCACACTCAGGGAGGCTACGGGAGTCTCGTGCCAACCGAAGGCATTATGCCCGTAACAGGTACGCCCGACTTGCCGGAACTGCTTGCAGCGAGAGTGCGCATTTCCGAGTTGAGCGGGATTGTCTGGCTGGACATGGCAAGCACCTCGTTGCTTCCCGCATGCAGCAAACGGGTATTGAACCGGATGCTCTTGCGGGACTGGGTGTAGGTGGTCACCATGATGATGGAGCTGCGCACGTTCTCGTTGCCCAGCAGGGTCTGACGGCGGGTAAGAAGCAGTTCGCCTTCCTGCGGTTCAAAGAGGACGGTGCGGCCCTTGCGAATTTCCTGCACCTTGTAACCGGACTGCACGAACCACAGTGCCAGTTCTTCGCCCATCTGCCGTGCGAGCGGCGAGGAAAGCTCAAGGTTGTTGAGATCAACAGGGGTGGTCACGATAAGCGTATATCCCTTGGCCGGACCTTCAAGCAGGTTCAGGCGTTCCACCAGCTGGGCATCCAGCATTGCCCCCATCTTGAAGGCTGCGGACGGCAGGGTAACCGCAGGAACCACCACCTTTTTCTCTTCTTTCATGAAATCGAATATACCTGCAGAAGCGGCCATAGGCAGCAGCAGGCACACAAGCATTGTCACGGTACGGATGATGATTTGCAACATGGCTGTCCTTCCTTGCAATACGCGCTATCGCAGCGTCTTGATCAGTCTGTCGACCGACTGCAGTTCTGCCACAAGGGCGTCGCGCATGGTTTCCTCGCGTGCGGACGCGAGTGCCAGCAGGTAGTGTTCGCGCGCCAGTTCATAGCGCCCTTCAGCCACATACTGCCGCCCCATGTAGAAATTATGCAGGGCATTGCCGTTATAGGGGGCCACAACCACGCCGGGCGCGGGCGGTGCAGGCGGCGCAGGCTTTGAAACAAGCCCGTCAAGCATGGCACAGCCTTCCAGCGTCAGCAGCGCAGCAAGCATCATGAAGAGAGCGATCAGACGTTTCATGCGCGCCCCCTAGTGAAAGTCCTCGCCCAGATCCAGTGCGGTCAGATCTGTGGCGCGGGTCATGGTTTGATAATCCTGCATGCCTACAAAGGTTTCTTC
>JBKEAK010000261.1:0-31510 GCA_047972125.1 Halodesulfovibrio sp. | reverse complement strand
CGCATCTTCGAAAGCTGCGCCATGGCCTCGTGCTTCATCTCTCCGGTAATATCATCCAGCCAGGCACCGGAACCGATGATCCAGTCCAGCCCAGGAATCAGGCGGACATAGGAAATCTTGAGTGAAGCCTCTTTCTCACCGGGCTTGGCCCAGTAGTAGGAAACAACGCCTTCTCCATCCGCACGGCACACCCGCACCATTTCGCGGAACATGTTGGAGCCTTTTGCATCGCGGTAATCACTGAGGTCTGCCCCGTTCATGGAGGCATCAACCGGATGCCTTATCATTCTGGGGGTCGTAACGTTTATCCAGAGATAGTTGTCTCCTTCAAAACGAATGGAGCGGACAAGGTCCGCTATTTCCTCCTTCAGTTGCTCTGCCGGCAGATTTGCCCTGCTTTTACGCAACGCCATGATCTGGCTGTATGCAGCGTCCACAACCCGCTTCAGGTCATTCTTCTTGACCTCTTTGAGCTGTTCCAGATCCTTGGAACGCTGCACATACGACTCAATGGCCCCCGATGCCATGGTCACATAGTCCTTGAGCCGTTCTTCTTCCTTTGCAAGCGACTCTGTCCGGTACGCTGCCGATTCCTTTTCACTGTACCCCAGCATCTGCATTATGCACACAGCACCCAGCAGGGATACGGTCAACAGGGTTGCCAGCACCTGAAAACCCGTCATTTTGGTACGCAATTTCATGCTACTGCTCCATCCGATATCGAGTGTGTCTATTGCCTGACGAAAATCTATCAGGTGTATTCCCTCCCAACGCTCTTTGCACCAAGGGCAAAGAGGCACCGCACACCAATAGTGCACTACACCAAACAATATCCGTCTTCCACTACTTTTGCAGTGCATGCAAAAGAGGCGGCCTGATTATCATCAGGCCGCCTCTTCCGTTAACGTTTATCTTATTATGCTGTTACAGCAGTGTTATCTGCCGGTGAGATCCATCTTGCCTTCGATCAGGTCGGCAATCACGCCCGGATCGGCGAGGGTGGATGTATCACCAAAATCGCTGGTGCTCGTGCTGCCACCGGCGATCTTGCGCAGAATGCGGCGCATGATCTTTCCGCTTCGGGTCTTGGGCAGCCCGTCGGCAAACTGCAGCACTTCCGGCGAGGCAATGGGGCCGATTTCCTTGCGAACCCATGTTCTGAGTTCGGCGCGCAGCTCTTCCGATTCATCGGCGTCGGCGGTCAGGGTCACATAGGCGTAGATGGCCTCGCCCTTGATGGCGTGGGGCATGCCCACAACAGCGGCTTCAGCCACTGCGGGATGCGAAACCAGTGCGGATTCAATTTCTGCGGTGCCCATGCGGTGCCCGGATACGTTGATGACGTCATCAAGGCGGCCCATGATCCAGAAGTAACCGTCACTATCCACCCGTGCGCCGTCGCCAGCCTCGTAGCAGCCGGGGAAACGCTCGAAATAGGTGCTCTTGTAGCGTGCGGGGTCGCCGAACACGCCGCGCAGCATGCCGGGCCACGGCTTGCGGATAACGAGATGCCCCCCTTCGTTGGGTTCGGCATCAGTACCGTCGGGCCGCACGATGCGCGCATCCACACCGGGCAGCGGGCGCGTTGCCGAACCGGGCTTCAGGGGCGTGGCATACGGCAGTGCCGAAATCATGATGCCGCCGGTTTCCGTCTGCCACCACGTATCCACGATGGGCAGCTTACCGCCGCCGATGTTGTCGTGGTACCACATCCACGCTTCCGGGTTGATGGGCTCACCAACGGAACCGAGCACGCGCAGGCTGCTGAGATCATGCTTCTGGGTCCATTCCACGCCTTCACGCATCAGGGCACGGATAACGGTGGGGGCGGTGTAGAAGATGTTCACGCGGAACTTTTCCACCACCTGCCAGAAGCGGTCGGGACCGGGATAGCTGGGAACGCCCTCGAACATCAGCGAGGTGGCACCCAGAGCAAGCGGACCGTACACGATATAGGAATGGCCGGTGATCCAGCCCACGTCTGCCGTGCACCAGTAAACATCGCTGTCGCGCACGTCGAATACCCACTGGGTGGTGTGGGCGGCATAGGTCAGATATCCGCCGGTGGTGTGCACCACGCCCTTGGGCTTGCCGGTGGAGCCGCTGGTGTAGAGGATGAAGAGCGGATCTTCAGAATCCATGGGCTCGCAGGGGCAGCTTGCCTTGATGTCGGGGGCCTTCATCAGCTCATGCCACCACTGGTCGCGGCCTTCCTGCCATTCCACGGCAGCGTTGGCGCGATTCACCACCACAACCTTCTGCACGCTGGGACACAGGCGCAGGGCTTCGTCCACATTTTTCTTGAGCGGAATGCTGCGTCCGGCACGGATGACGGCGTCTGAGGTCACCACCACCTTGGCCTCGCAGTCCTGAATGCGATTCTGCAGGCTCACAGCAGAGAACCCTGCAAAAACGATGGAATGCACAGCCCCGATGCGCACACAGGCCAGCATGGCAACGGCCAGTTCGGGAATCATGGGCATATACAGCGCCACGCGGTCGCCCTTGTGCACGCCCTGTGCCTTGAGCACGTTGGCGAACTTGCACACTTCGTCATACAGCATCTGATAGGTGTATACCTTCACGTCTTCGTCGGGCTCACCCTGCCAGATAATGGCGGCCTTGTTGCGACGGCCGTTGGCGATATGTCTGTCGAGACAGTTGTAGGAAACATTCAGCTGGCCGCCCACGAACCATTTGATCGAGGGGGTATCCATATCAGCGTCCAGCACCTTGGTGAAAGGCGTGAACCATTCCACAAGCTCGTTGGCCCGCTCGGCCCAGAACCCTTCGTTATCGTCCATGGAGCGCTTGTAGAGGGCTTCGTATTCTTCCATGGAGGTTACGCGCGCCGAATTCCGTCCTTCCATCGGCGGTTCGAACAACCGCTTTTCATCCATCATGCTCTCAATGCGTGCCTGGCTCATGCTACACTCCTTATCGATTTGGACGGGTCGGTGCCTGATTTCACTCTGGCCCGTGCGTATTAAGACTGGTTCGTGTCCGCCCCGGCCGCCGATTCTCTTCCGTAACGGCAAGATGTTCGCACGCGGCCGGATGCCCAGTTTCATGTATACATGGGCATGCAGCATGTTTGAACCCCAAGGCCATCTCTTTTCGGTGAGTGGTCGAAATCGGCAGATAAAGGACGCCGCTTCCGGTGAACGGCAGCGACAGGCAGATGAAAAGATGTCCGGTTGGGAACAAAGCCCTGCCGCAAGTTTCTGACTCATGTTTCTGGTGATGTTTCTGGCGCATGGCCTACCGCCAGACTGTCATACAAGTAAGGCACACAGCCCCGGAACCGCGTATTTGCGCAAAGAGAAGGCGGGTTTTCGTTATCGACGTAAAAAGTCCATGCAACCTGTCGGCATTTCTTTGTCATTTGTAAATTGACTTTGACGCGGATGACGTGAAAATATGAAAACTGCAAAACAGGGAATCCAAGCAAACTTGCGCCCGTGGCATCGACAAGGGAGTCGCCGTGAGTCCGGTAAAACTAGAGCACATGTTCAAGCCCACCTCCGTTGCCGTCATCGGCGCAACCGACGAGCCGGGCGACCCCGGCAACACCATTCTCAAGAACCTGCTGGGCGGCAAGTTTCTCGGCCCCGTGCTGCCGGTCAATCCGGATGCAGACACCATCATGGGCATGCCTTCCTACTCGGCCATAGACACCCTGCCGCTCACACCGGACCTTGCCATTCTCTGTTCACCGCCGGAAACCGTTCCCTATTATATTGAAGAACTGGGCAAACGCGGCACCCAGCACGCCGTGATCATGTCGCACGGCTACTTCCGCTTCAACCGAGACAAGCTGGAAGTGCAGAGAAAAACCCTGCTCAGCGTGGCCAGAAAATTCAATGTGCGCGTTCTCGGCCCCAACTGTCTCGGCTACATCAACCCTTCCGTCGGCATAAATGCCAGCCTTGCCTCGCGTGACGCCCTGCCCGGCAAGGTAGCCTTTGTCACGCAGTCCGACTCGCTGTTCACCACGGTGCTCGACTGGGCCGCTTCCAAAAACATCGGCTTTTCGCATTTCATCTCGCTGGGTGACCGGTACGACATCCACTTCGAGGATGTGCTCAACTACCTGAACGACGATTTATCCACCCGCGCCATTCTGCTCTACATAGAGACCATAGAAAATGCCCGGCAGTTCCTTTCTTCCGTGCGGGCGCTGGCCCGCAACAAGCCTGTGCTGGTCATCAAGGCAGGCAGGTCAGAGGCAGGCGCGGCAGCAGCGGCAGCGCATTCGGGCATGCTGCTCGGCTCTGACGATGTGTATGACACGGCATTTCGCCGCGCGGGCATGCTGCGCGTGTTCGACATAGACACCCTGTTCGACACCGTGGAAACCATTGCCCTGGCCCGCCCGCTCAAGGGCGAACGCCTTGCCATAATCACCAACGGCGGCGGCCCCGGCTTTCTTGCCACCGACATGCTGCTCGAAGGCGGCGGACGGCTGGCTGACCTTTCCGACGCCACCTGCCAGATGCTTGATGATGAACTGGGCAACGCATGGTCCTATTGGAATCCGCTGATTCTGAAGAGTGATGCGGACGGCGAGATGTATGCCACGGCCATTCGCCAGTTGCTGCAGGAATCGGAAGTGGACGCCCTGCTTGTCATGCATGTTCCCACAACAGGCGTGGACAGCGCAGCCATAGCAGAGCATGTCATCAAGACCTGCAAGAAGACCAAGAAGCTTGTGCTGACAAGCTGGATGGGCATAGACGACGCCGAAGAAGCCCGCAAACGCTTCACCGGCGCAGGTTACCCCTCGTTCTTCACCCCGGACAAGGCAGTGCGCGCCTTTCTCAACCTCGTGCAGTACCGCCGCAACCAGGAAATGTTGGTGGAAGCACCGGCCTCGCTGCCGGACGACTACCACCCGGACGCCTTCATGGTTCGCAACATCATTGTGGGCGCGCTGGAAGACAAACGGCAGATGCTCACAGAGCAGGAAGCACGGGCCATTCTCACGGCCTACGGCATTCCCATTGTGGAAACCCGCACCGCGGCAACGGCTGACGAAGCTGCCGACGCGGCTGAGGCCATAGGTTTTCCCGTGGCGCTCAAGGTCATCTCGCAGGATATTTACCGCAAGTCGCTGGCAGGCGGCGTGGCACTGGACCTTGAAACCCGCGATCAGGTGCAGGCGGCAGCCCACACCGTTGCCAACCGGGTGCGCCAGAACCAGCCGGAAGCCCGTATCAGCGGCTACAGCATTCAGCGCATGAGCCGCCGGGCACGCGCACGCGAGCTGGCCATAGAAACCGCAACCGACCCCGTGTTCGGCCCCATCATCCGCTTCGGGCAGGGCGGTTCGCTCGCTTCCATCACGCACGACAGGCAGACGGCCCTGCCGCCGCTGAACATGTCCCTTGCCAACGAGCTTATCTCGCGGACAAAAATCGTGACCTTGCTGCGGGGCAACCGCGACATTCCGGCTGCCAATCTCGACGCCGTGCGCTCCACGCTGGTCAAGATATCCCAGCTCATCATCGACATCCCCGAAATATTCGAGCTTGAGATAGACCCCCTTTTCGCGGACGAAGAGGGCGTGGTGGCGCTGGATGCGAACATTCGTGTGGCGTGGAGCACCTCTTCCGGCACCGACCAGCTGGCCATACGCCCCTATCCGAAGGAACTGGAAGAGTGCGTCCAGCTGCGCAATGGTGCCAAGGTGGACCTGCGCCCCATACGCCCCGAAGACGAGCCGGACCACTGGGATTTTCTGGAGCACATGTCACCGGAGGACAAGCGTTTCCGCTTCTTCGGCAACGTGGCCACCCTGCCCCGGGCAGAGATGATAAAGCTCACCCAGATAGACTATGACCGCGAAATGGCCTTCATCGCCAAGGGCGAGGCACCGGACGGAACCTACAAGACTCTCGGCGTGGCGCGGGCCATGATCCAGCCGGACAACTCCAGCGCGGAATTTGCCGTGGCCGTCCGCTCCGACCTCAAGCGGCTGGGGCTGGGCAGGCTGCTCATGGAAAAGATCATCCGCTACCTGCAGTCGCGCAAGACCAGACGCATCATCGGTGCAGCCCTCAGTGACAACAAGAACATGATAGAGCTGGCGCGCAACCTCGGTTTTGATGTAACCAAGGATCTGGACGACGATGTCCATCATTTTGAAATGACCGTGGAAGAGGAGGCCTGACACATGAGCCACGATTCAGGACAGCAGCCCGAAAAGCTGTGCATCATCTGGAGCAGCCGCGACCCGGAAGTGGCCCGCAACCTCGTCTTCATGTACGGCGGCAATGCGCTGACCAAGGGGTGGTGGAAGGAAGTAACCCTCGTCGTGTGGGGCCCATCGCAACAGATGCTGGCCTTTGACGCCTCCACCCGCAAGGAACTCTCTCTGCTGCAGGAACGCGGCGTGCACATCATCGCCTGCCGTGCCTGTGCGGAACGCTACAACCTTACCGCTGTTCTGGAAGAAATGGGGCTGGAGGTGGACTACGTGGGCGCCTTCTTCACCTCGGTGCTCAAATCGCCGGAATGGTCGTCGGTCACCTTCTAAACCGCTTCTCTCATCCTACTCACCCTATTCGCCCGGCTTGCCAAGCACACCAAGCACACCTGGCACACGCAGAACACCGTCCATACCGGAGACAGATGAATGACCTTCGCAGAACTGCATCCCGCGCTTCAGGCCCTCATAGCTACCTGCTTCACATGGGGCATGACCGCCCTTGGTGCGGCAGTCGTTTTTCTTACCAAGAACATTACCAAGAAGACGCTCGACATCATGCTCGGCTTCGCCGCCGGGGTCATGATCGCAGCCAGCTACTGGTCCCTGCTTGCTCCCGCCATTGAAATGAGCGAAGGGCTCGGCTCCCTGAAATGGGTGCCCGCGCTGGTCGGCTTTCTTGGTGGTGCCTTCTTTCTCCGCCTTGTGGACATGTTTCTGCCCCACCTGCACATCAACGCAAAGATGGACGAAGCCGAAGGTGTTTCCACCTCATGGAAGCGCTCCACCCTGCTGGTGCTCGCCATAACCCTGCATAATATCCCCGAAGGGCTGGCCGTGGGCGTGGCCTTCGGCGCGGTAGCCGCAGGCTATCCTTCTGCCACTCTGGCGGGCGCCATTGCCCTTGCCATAGGCATAGGCATTCAGAACTTTCCTGAAGGCACGGCCGTATCCGTGCCCCTGCGCAGGGAAGGCATGTCACGGGCCAAAAGCTTCTGGTACGGGCAACTCTCCGGCATTGTGGAGCCCATAGCCGGTGTGCTGGGCGCCCTTGCCGTGGTTGTGGCACAGCCCATTCTGCCATACGCGCTGGCCTTTGCCGCCGGTGCCATGATCTTTGTGGTGGTGGAAGAGGTAATCCCCGAATCGCAGGCATCCGGGTACGGCGACCTTGCCACCATGGGCTGTATTGTGGGGTTCGGGGTCATGATGACGCTGGATGTCGCGCTCGGCTAGCCCGGGCTGACGGGCCGGTTTGCCCAGTCCACCCAGTTCTGTAAGTTCTGCAAGTTCTGCAAGTTCTACTACCTCTGCCTGTTCTGCCTGACCTGTAGCCCACCCCATTCTGTCAGCAAATGCTTACAATCATTAACAATAGCAGATAGTTATCCCAAAAATTATCTGTAAACAGAATATTGCAGGCCGACACAATTCCCCGTAAGGTGGCGCGCGAGGAATTTATGACTGCACGCCCAATCCTTACAACCCTGCTGTTGACCATGGCTGTTTCAGCCGCTCTCTGCACAGCCCTGCCCCTCCGGGCAGGTGCCGTTCAGCAGCCTCTGGTTGTCACGGAGGATCTGGCCCCCTACAACTATCAACAGGGCCGGGAACTTAAAGGGCCGTGCAACGAGATAGTCCTCGAAATCCTCCGCCGCACAGGTTCGGGCATTCCGCAGGGCGTACGGGTACTGCCGTGGTCGCGCGCCTATGCACTCGCCCGGCAGGTGCCGAACGTGGCTCTGTATTCCACCGTGCGCAATCCGGAACGGGAACATCTATTTCACTGGGTGGGCCCCATTTATCACGATGAACTCGTGATGATGCGGCGCAAGGGGAGCAAGGTCACAGCCCGCAACCTTGAAGAAGCCAAGAAATACACCATAGGTGTGATGCAGGACTACGCCGGGGAAGACCTGCTGCGGAAAAACAATTTTCCGCAGGTGCACAGCCTGCCCGGAGCCCCCGAACAGATGATCTACATGCTGGCGCATGACCGCGTGGACCTGTGGCTGGAATCATGGCCCAGCGGCATGTATTACGCCGCACGCGCAGGCAAACCCGCGGGCTGGATAGAGCCGCTGTTCACCGTGACCCGCGAAGACCTGTATGTCGCCTTTTCCCTCTTCTCCGATCAGGAGATGATCCGCCGCTGGTCCGATGCGCTGCAAGACATGCACGACGACGGCACCTACGACAAACTCATCAACCGCTTTGAAGAACGGCTGGCCAACAACCGGCTGCAATAGCCCGTCCGAGCTGAACTCGCGCCCACCCGGCACCCGGACATTTCACGCTCTCTCAGACCTTGCCGCCAGCCCTCACACACAGCTCTTGCGCCCAGACTGCACACCTCAATTCCATATCTGGACTTCACCCCCGGCCAACCAGCATTCCATAGCGCCTCCGCTACCGGCTATGCCTCTGCCCCGCTCAGCACAGAGCGCAGCAGATCAAGCAGCTCTGCCTTTCTGACAGGCTTTGCCAGATATTCGGAACAGCCCGCATCAAGGCAGCGACGCCTGTCATCCGCCATGGCGTTGGCCGTCAGCGCTATTATGGGCAGGTGCTCACCGTCTTCCCGACGACGCAGGTTCCGGGCAACGGTGTAACCGTCCATGCCGGGCAGTTCCATATCCAGCAGCATGGCATCATACGTGTTGGCCGTGGCCATTTCGATGCCCTGCACGCCGTCCACGGCAAGGTCCAGCTCTATGCCGGTATTCTTCAGGTACAGCCCGATCAGCAGGCGGTTGCTCTCGGAATCATCCACATAGAGCACCTTCTTGCCCGCGCTCCATTCATCATTGCCGTCCGTGGCCTCGGCACCAACCTGCAATGCCTGATCCGCATGGCGCGGAGCCTCGGCCTCGTCAAACAGAAGGGTAAACGAGAACCGGCTACCCTCGCCGGGGGTGCTTTCCGCAGAAATGTTGCCGCCCATGAGGGCTACAAGCCGCTTGCTGATGGCCAAGCCAAGGCCGGAACCGCCGAACTTGCGCGTTGTGGAATTATCCCCCTGCACAAAGGCATCGAACAACGTTAACGCCTTTTCCGGCTGAAAGCCGGTGCCGGTATCCTGCACCAGACAGTTGAGCACGACCTGCTTTCCGACCCTTTCTGCCATGCCGATACGGATGACCACGCTGCCTTCGTCCGTAAACTTGACCGCATTGCCCACCAGATTGAGCATAATCTGCCTGAACCGTGCGGCATCGCCCTTCACGAAGGCGGGCAGCCCCTGCTCGATATGGTACTTGAGCTGAATGCCCTTTTCCTTTGCCTTCACGGACATGAGCCCCACAACCCCGCGCACCTGATCGTGAATGCTGAAGGGTTCGCGGCCAAGGCGCACCTTGCCGGCCTCGATCTGCGAGATATCCAGAATGTCGTTGATGAGCACCAGCAGATGCTCGCCGGAAGTCTGCAGCAGGGAGACAAGCGCCCTGCCGTTGTCGTCCAGCGGGCTTTCCTGCAGCAGCTCGGCCACGCCGAGAATGGCGTTCATGGGGGTGCGTATCTCATGGCTCATGTTGGCCAGAAATACGCTCTTGGCCTGATCACGCGCCTCTGCGGCCTCTCTGTTGCGCACGGCCTCTTCCATGTTCTTGCGGCTGGTTATGTCGCCGACCATACCTTCAATATACTCTATGGCCCCGTTCTTGCCGCGCACGGCGCGTACGTTGGTGGAAAGCCATACGGGTGATCCGTCCTTTCTGCGGGCTTTGAACTCGTAGTTGCTGACAGCCTCGCTGGCTTCAAGAATCTCCAAAAGGCGTTCGCGGTCCTGAGGGTCATCATAAAGCTGGGTTGCGATGTTACTCACCGAGCCCACCAGTTCTTCCCTGCTCTCGTAGCCGAGCATGTGCACAAGGGCCGGGTTCACATCCAGATATTTTCCATCCGGCGTGCTCTGGTAAATGCCTTCCACCGCGTTCTGGATAACCGTCCGGTACTGCTCTTCAGCCCCCTTGAGATCCAAAACGAGGGCGCTGATGGTTTCTGCGGTCTCGTTGAACGCATGGCTCAGCTGGCCGATTTCATCCGCCCCTTTCTCCTCAAGCCGGTAATCCAGTTCGCCGGACTGGAAGCGCCGTATCCCGCGGATTATCCGCGTGATCTTGCCCGTCAGCGTTGTGGCCATCCACACGGCGACAACTATCACGATCAAGATCATAGCCGCAGTGGACATGGATATTTCGAGCGAGGTCTTCTTGAGGGATTTCTGGAGCATCGCCTGAGTCTTGTCATCCTGCTCACCCAGATAATCGGTGAACGTGGAGACCAGCATCTCAAGCCGCTCTGCCGTGCGTGTGGCCGCCTCGTGGAACTCGTCCACATTGGCCCCTATGGTCACATAACCGAAGCCGCGCGGCGAATCGCCATAATGCCCCGAGTAATAGGGAATGGCCGCCGCAGTAGTCAGCTTCCACAAGCCGCTCCAGAAAATGACGAAGGAGCCGGAACCGCCGTGCTGGGTAAGGTTATGCCAGCCCGTACACTGCGGTGCAAAATTCAGGTAACGGCCATCCAGCCCCACCATGCCCTTTTGCGTCATCTCCTTGGACGGCTTGTTGCCCAGAGACTGATGGTCGAACAGTGGCATGGTTTTCAGGAACTCCGTGGCATTCATGCCGCTCGCCTGCCATTTGCGGTAGGTTTCTTCATCAAGCCACGGCACGGCGGGTTCGCCGGTTTCAGGATCATAGCCCACAATGAAGTAATCGCGCGGGTGCGAGATGTTGCGCCCCTGATAATCCCACATAAAGGCGTAGTTGCCGCTGGCGGCATCGGAAATGTCGGTATAGCGCTCTTCCGTCGGCAGAATATGGTCGGTGAATTCCATGACATGGGTATGATCAAGCGCCAGCGTGACCCAACCTATCTGCCTGCCCCCGCGAACAACCGGCGCAGCCCAGCGGATAAGCCCCTCGAACCGCTTGCCCACGGGATTTTCCTTGCCGGCATATCCCGCTTTTTCCGGCTCAAAGGGTATGCCCAGCGCCTTGGCCCGCTCACTCGTGTACGGGCCGATGACAGGGCTTGGCAGATACGCGCCAATGACATCGGAAACATATATCTCGCCGGGCTTCAGCTTCTTGAGTTCCGCGTAGTAATGTTCAGCCTTGCAGTAGGTGTTGGCAGGGTTGCTCACATCGCGCAGCTCAGGCGACATACGGGGCGAGGTAACCACCTTCACGCGCTCCATGCCGGACATGTCCACAAAGGTCATTTCAAGATACAGCGGCCTGTCTTCGTGCCTGAAAGCGGTGGGAGGACGGGAATGAAAATCCTTGGCATTGTTTATATTGACGGGAGCTACCAGCGGCCCGCTTTCCGGCCGGGGGACGGCAGGCACCCATGCGGTGCCGTTTGCATTCTGCACCCATGCTTCATGCAGGGTAACGGGCCTTTTGCGGGGAGCCAGAAACTGCCTGTAGAGACGTTCGTCCGGCGGAAGAGAGGTGGCCTGACCAAGATCGTCATCCCTTTCATACAAAAAGGTGGCCACGCGGGTGGCAGTGTCCGTGGTGAGCCTTTCAATGGCTTCTCTGGCCTTTATGTCCAGCGCGCGGATGGAGTTCTCCGTAGCAATGGAGCCAACCTCGCCGACCGTGCGCTTGGTTTCGAATACAAGCTGCTCAAGACGCTCACGCACTGTCCAGCCAAGTGTGGCTATTTCGCTCCATGCAAACCATGCAAGCAGAATGAGCGGCAGCACCTTGATAAGCACGAAAATGCCGACAAGTTTTTCCCGGATGCCCCAACTAGGCTTCATCATGCGCAAACAATCTCCGATACTCCCAGTGTTACACAATTTCGGTACAATGTCAGAAGTAGCACTTCTTGAAAAGAGTGCAGCACACAAAACAGACCATGCCCGCCGAGTTTATCAAACTACCGGCATGACACGTATAGCCCATCAAAACATGCGCGCTGCCTCAACGTGATAGGTGCAAGAAAAATATTTTAATCATACGGTATTATTGTATTCATACATTAAATTGTGAATTTTATAACAATCAATAGCTAAAAATAAGGGGGATTCGACGTTTCATTTGTGAAAAAAAGTGATACTTTTCCCATGAAGAATTATCCTTGCGAATGCTGTGCCCCAACGCTACACGGCATTTACTGGAAAAAGCCGTCCAGTGAAAGGGAAGAAGGCCATTCTCCTGCGGCAACAGGAGAAATTAATGCTCCGGCATGATGCACCACTGCGGGTTGCCCTGCAGAATGCAGCCCCGGAGCAGGCAAGACCACAGGTATATATTGTAGGTTCGGGCGAACAGGCTGAGCATCCGGCGCGTAAGGAAGCAAAGCCACCTGTATCACAACCGATTTGCTGCATTTGCAAGGAGTACAACGTGTTCAAATCCAAAAAGACCATCATGATGCTGGCGCTGGCAGTACTGGGTGTCTTCCTCTGCATGGAGCCCGCATGGGCCGACCGTCTGCAGGACGCCATCAACGCAGCTCCCAAGGGCGCTGAAGCCGGCCACATCAATCCCGAAGCTCCGCTGGGCTTCCTCAACATTCCCGGTGCACCTGATATCAGCCTGATTCTCGGCTTCGGCTGGGCGGTGTGGGTAGGCTGGATCTTCTCCACCGTCGGCGCATTCGGCGGCATCATGGCCGGTGTTGGCCACATCACCATCTTCGGCCTGGGCAACTACGCTTCCGGTTTCAAGAAGACCGCTCCCGACCTGAACAAGCTGATCACCGACTCCATCCGCGTGTCCAACCAGTGGCTCGTGGGTACCTCTGCCGGTATCTCTTCTTACAACTACTACCGCATGGGCCGTCTGGTACTGCCCCTGGCACTGGCTCTGGGCCTTGGCTCCATCGCCGGTTCCACGCTGGTTCCCTGGCTCACCGCGGGCAAGATTTCGCTGAAGTCCTACATCGGCTACTTCGGCCTCTTCGTTCTCTTCCTCGGCTGCTACCTGCTGTATGAAACCACCCCCAAGGGTCAGGCTTCCAAGAAGAAGGCCAAGGAAGCTGCCAAGGCTTTCGAATCCTCCATCAAGGGTGAATCCAAGGTTGATACCGCCGCCATGGGCGTTAAGGTAAAGAGCTTCTCCCCCAGCAACTGCACCTTCACCTTCTACGGCGTTGAGTTCTCCTTCAACCCCATCATCCCCCTGGTCGGCGGTTTCTTCATCGCAGCCATGGCTTCCTTCCTCGGTGTCGGCGGCGGCTTCCTGCTCGTGCCCTTCCTGACCAGCGTTGCCGGTCTGCCCATGTACCTCGTGGCAGGCACCTCCGCTCTGGCAGTTCTGATCGGCATGATCACCTCCATCTTCACCTACATGTTCGTTTCCGGCACCCCCATCTTCTGGCCCCTCATCGGCGCTGAACTGATTGGTATCTTCGTGGGTTCCGTTATCGGCCCCCGTACCTCCAAGTACATCCCCGAAATCTGGCTGAAGCGCATCTTCATCGTGCTGGCCTTCTACGTAGGTATCCGTTACGCCTCCGAGGGTCTGTTCGACCTCAACCTGCTGCCCCCCTACTAGCAGCCGGTTCACGGTACCATACCGAACACATCCGGCGGTCTGCCATGCGCGGACCGCCGGTCACAAATTTCCGGTCCGTCTCCTGTGCAATCGCGCTGCACCTGAAACGGAAAACGCTTCTCGAACCACCACGGGCGGAAATTCCGCAAGGGGTTTCCGCCCAGCCGGTGGGAGTACACGGCAAGGAGTACAGAATGGATTTCACCTCACTTTATCTCACGGCTGACGCCTTTTTCATTGCCCCCTACCGCTGGTTTTCATCAGCAGAGCTGGGCATGTGGGTCGGCACATCCATTCTTTCCATCTGGGCCATTATCGCCGGGGAACTGGCGCTCACCTTCATCTACCTGACCAACCGCGCCTACTATGCCTCGCTGAACACCAAGATGGTCAGAATGCACAACCTGTCCATCGCGGCCATTCAGTGCAAGGACAAAGAGAGCTTCAAGGCCACCAACAAGTGGGCCAACGAATATTTCGGCAAGATGTTCTTCTCGCATGCTGCGCTCTTTGCCGTATCCATCTGGCCGCTCCCTTTTGCGCTGGGATGGATGCAGACCCGCTTTGAAGGCATAACCATCCACACTGTGCCGTATTTTGAGACACCGCTGGGCTATCAATTTGTTATGCTTACGTGTTATATTGTGCTTCGCCTCACGTTCAGCAAAGTGCGCAAACATGTGCCCCTGCTCAAGCGCGTGGACCGGATGCGCAAGGAAGATTCCGACTCCGCAGGCAAGATGCGTTCATGGGCCGAACTCGGCGCACCGGTCAGGAAGGATGGCTCCCAGCGGACGCTGGTGCTTTCTTCCGCAGGCAATACTGTCATAGAGTCCGTCAGTCCCGCCCTTGCCGCCGAAGCTTCACAGGTAGCGGGAGGAACCGCGTAACCTCACGGAGCAACGCATGTCCACACGCCGCATTGCAGCCCTTATGGGCTTTATTCTGCTTGCTCTTTTCGGGCTGCAAGGGTGTGGCGAAGACGAGCCTGTCGTCTACGTGGATATGAACAAACGGCAGGAAGTACGAGTCCCCGAACTTCAGCCCGCCATTACCTACGCCTATCTTCCGCAGTATTCCCACACGGTATCCTACCGTCGCCAGAACCCGCTGATCGAATACATTTCCAGTGAAACCGGCCTCACCCTGCGGCAGGTATTTCCAGACACTTTTGAAGAACACCGCAGAATGGTGGAACGCGGGGATATAGACATTTCCTTTTCCAACCCCTTCACCTATGTAAGCATTGCCAAATCGGGCGCACGCGCCTTTGCCCGCATAGTGGAACCTTCCGGCAGCACCAACTTTCGCGGCCAGATAATAGCCCGCGCCGACAACAGGCAGATTCAGACCCTGCAGGACTGCCGGGGCAAACGCTGGATAGCCGTGGACCCCCTTTCCGCAGGCGGCTACCTGTTCGCGCTGGGGCATTTTCTCGACCACGGCATCCATGCCGAGGATTTTACCGAAATCGCCTTTGCACCGGGTCCCGGCGGCAAGCAGGAAAAGGCCGTTCTTGCCGTATATGCTGGCAAGTATGACATTGCCTCCATCCGTGAAGGCACGCTGGACATCGTGAAAGACAAGATCGATCCCAACCGCCTGCATGTCATAGCCACCACCCGCGCCTACCCCGGCTGGGTGTATGCCGCACGCAAGGGCCTGCCGCAGGAAACGGTCACGGCCATTGCCACTGCCCTGTTCAAGCTTTCCATGAGCAACCCCGGTCAGGCCACCATTCTTTCCGGCGCGGGCATGAGCCGCATCATCCCTGCCGCTGACAGTGACTACGACCCCATCCGCGAGCTTGTGGCCAAAACCCGTTTCAACGAGGCCGCCTACGACGGCAAACAGGATGCCCAGGAGGGAACACAGTAATGTCTTCCCTTCCCTTTGCCCTTTCCCGCATGCGGTTTCGCAACAAGCTCAATCTGGGCATCACGCTCATCGTGGTGTTCACATCCCTTCTGCTGGCCACCTTTGTGACCCGCCTCTCGGCGGATGCGCTTCTGCAGGAATCCAAACGCCGAGGTCAGGTGCTTGCGGGCAACCTTGCCCTGCGTGCCGCAGACCCCATGCTCTCGCTCGACCTGCTGGTGCTCAAAAATATGGTGGACGAACTGCACACCGTGGATGAAGACATTGCCTATGCCTTCATTCTGGACGACCACAACCGCATTCTCGTGCACAGCTTCGATTACGGGTTCCCCGTGGAGCTGCGCCTTGCAAACCTCGTCAAATATGGCGAAAGCCGCAGCGTGCGGCTCATAGACACGGGCAAGGAACGCATCTACGACTTTGCCGTGCCCGTTATCGTGGCCAAGCATTCCGTCGGCACCGTGCGCATAGGCCTGTCGCGCACCAAGGCGCAGGCTGTGGTGCAGGGACTCATATTCACCATATCCGGCCTTACGGGCGTTGCCCTGCTGGTGGGCATTCTCATCTCCACCCAGTTCGCACGGCGCATATCCTCACGTCTCGGCCAATTGCGCGAACATGCAGAAGACATGGTACGCGGCAATCTGGACCTGCGCACGGGCAAGAACCTCACCCGCAACTGCTGGGAGATTCAGAACTGTACAGGCCACGACTGCCCTGCCTACGGCGACACGGAACGCCGGTGCTGGTATCTGGCCGGCACCATGTGCGCCAACTGCAATCCCGAAGATTATCCCGGCAAGATGGACAACTGCCGCGACTGCCCCGTGTTCATTGAAAACGCGGGCGACGAGATTCAGGAACTTTCAGAAACCTTCGATGTCATGGCGCTTTCCTTGCGCAAGCATATCGAAGACTTGCAAAGCGCCCAGAAGGACCTGACCCGCCAGCAGGAACTGATGCGCACCATTCTTTCCGTCAGCCCGGACCAGGTTTCGCTGGTAGACCGCGACCTGCGCTATCTCGCCGTGAACACGGCCTTTGCCCGCTTTGTGGGCCTTTCGGAAAACGACCTCATCGGCATGCCCGAATCCATGGTGTTTTCCGGCAACGCAGACCCCATCCGCAGAGAAGAAACCCTGTCCATTCTGAACACGGGCATGGCGGTCAACCGCGAGGCATTCATCTCATCCGCCGCAGGCACCAAGCGCTGGCTGCATATTCTGCGGGTTCCCGTGCACGATGAACGCCAGCGTATCATCGGCGTGCTGACCACAGCGCGCGACATCACCGACCTGAAAAGCTATCAGGACCAGCTCATCCATTCCCAGAAGATGGAATCCGTGGGCAAGCTTGCAGGCGGCGTGGCGCACGAAATCAACACCCCGCTCGGCATCATCCTCGGTTACGCGCAGCTGCTGCAGGAAGATGTGCCGGAAGAAAGCCAGATTCATTCCGACCTTGCCATCATAGAAAAGCAGGCCAAGTTCTGCCGCAAGATCGTGGCCGACCTGCTTGGCTTTTCCCGCCAGACGGGCAGTGAAAAGAAGGAAATGTGCTTCAACAACTCCATCATGGAAGTGGTGCAGCTCATCAGACACGCCTTCAAGCTGGACAATGTGGAGATAGTCACCGACCTTGACGACAGGTTCCCCATCATCTTCGGCGATCCGGAAAAGTTGAAGCAGGTCTGGATAAACCTGCTCTCCAACGCGACCGAAGCCATGGAGGAAGGCGGCGGGCTCATACGCATAGTCACCCGGCTGGACGTGAAGAGTTTTACCATCACGGCCATGTTCATGGATACCGGCAGCGGCATACGGCCCGAGAATCTTTCCACCATCTTCGACCCCTTCTTCAGCACCAAGCCCGTGGGCAAGGGTACGGGGCTGGGGCTTTCCGTTTCCTTCGGCATCATCGAGGACCATGAGGGCACCATTGAGGTGGTGAGCCCCCTGCCCGCAGGCATGATAGAAAAGGAACAGCTGGAATCCGTGCCGCGTGGTCCGGGCACTGCCTTCATCGTGACCCTGCCGCTGGAATCTTCCGACGGCGAGGCTCCCAAGACCTGCCACGACAAAAACCGGCCCGCAACGGCCAACAACGATACGGAGTAACCCATGGCATCCATAATGGTATTGGACGACGTTATCGACGCCGGCGTACTGATCAAGCGCATTCTCGAACGCAAGGGACATACCGTTTCTGTATTCACCGACGAGGACGAGGCCATCAACCACGCGGCTTCTGCCACGCCCGACCTCGCCATTCTGGATATCAAGCTGCGCAAGATGACCGGAGTGCAGGTGCTTGACGAACTCAAGAAGCGCTGCCCGGATATCCGCGTTATCATGCTCACCGGCTACCCCACGCTGGAAACCGCGCGTGAATCCCTGCGCCTCGGCGCCAACGAATACTGCGTGAAGCCCATCGACAAGGATGAGCTTGAAGGCAAGGTGGACGACGTTCTCGGGCTGTAGCCCCGCCACCCCGTTCCGGCGCCATGGCACCGGGCCCCTTACGCAACCGATTTTTTCCGAGGGAAGGGCATGTCTTTTCGCGAACTATTTCTGCACTGGACCTATCAGGCTTTTGCTCCGGGCACCCTGCTGCGCAACAAGTACAACGCCTTCAAGGAGCTGCTGCGCCTTGATGACCAGTGCCTTGAGCGCATTGCCGATCTGGAAGAGATTCACTACGGCCGCGAGCAGGCGGACTGGGCCCGCGTCACATGGCTGTGCGAAGAGCTTGGCACCACGCTGCGCAGCCTCATAGAACAGCTGCAGTCCATGGGGCCCACACGTTACATGGACCTGCTGGACTACTTTTCAAAGATCAACTTCTACGTCCGCATGGCCGTGACCGTGCCGGATGCCGAAATAGTGCCCCCCTTCGTGTTTCCGCTGGCAGATGCCATGCAGCATGCCAAGCAGGCAGGCGGCAAGGCACTGCACCTTGCCCAGATAGCCCACGCCACGGACCTGCCCCTGCCCCCCGGCATGGTGGTTTCCGCCAGTGCCTTTCACTACTTCATAGAGGCCAACGAACTGCGCCCCCTGCTGGATGAGCGCCTGCGGCAGGTACGACTCACCGACCCTTCCGAGCTCGCCGCCCTTGCGGACGAGATGCAGTTGCTCATTCATGAAGCAGAAATGCCCGATCCCATTGCCAACGAGATTGAAATCGCCGCGCTGGAACTGGGTTCCGGCGGCAAGCTGCTCGCGGTGCGCTCCAGCGCCGTTGCCGAGGACGGCGAGGCCTCCTTTGCCGGACAGTACGCATCCAAGCTCAATGTTTCCGCCCCCGACATCATGGAAGCGTGGAAGGAAGTAGTCGCCTCCAAGTACACCCCCCGCGCCATTGCCTACCGCATCATGCACGGGCTTGCGGATTCCGAAACGCCCATGGGCGTGCTCATCATGCCCATGATCGAGCCTGCCTGTGCCGGTGTCGTCTATACCCGCGACCCGGAAATGCACGCCAACCTGCCCGTGCCGGACAGGGAACACGGCGCCCTTGCCGTATTTGCCGTGGAAGGACTCGGCGAAGCACTGGTGGACGGCAGCACAACGCCCCATACGGCTCTGCTTTCCCGCCGCCCCAGCCACAGACTTATCGATAAGCCTGCGGATTTTCCCGTTCCCACGCCCACGCTCAAGCGCCTTGCCGAACACGCCATGCAGCTTGAAGATCTGTTCGGTGCGCCGCAGGACGTGGAATGGGCCATGGACGGACGCAACCGCCTGCATATTCTGCAAAGCCGCGCCATTCAGGCAGACAGAACCGCAGAGGCCATGCTGCACCACGCGCCGCCCGACCTGCCGGTGCTGCTCAGTGCCACGCCCGCAGGCGCATCGGCCGTTGCCGCAGGGCGCACCACCATCATTCCCCAATGCAGCGACATTCAGGACATGCCGCGCGGTTCTGTGCTGGTTACCCGCAACCTCGGTCCTGCACTTTCCCGCGTCATAGACAGAGTGGCCGCCGTCATCGCGCTCAAGGGCAGCCGCGCCAGCCATTTTGCCTCTGTCGCCCGCGAGTTCGGCGTGCCTGTCATCGTGGATGCGGAAGGCTGCCTTGAATCACTGGAAAACGGCATCATCGTCACCGTGGACGGCATCACCGGCACGGTCCACGCCGGTCGCCCCGACTTTCTGCCGGAAAAACCGCCGGTCATGCACCGCCAGCTCGGGGCCATGCGCAGGCTCGGCATGGCCATGCCCCGCATAGCCAAGCTCAACCTGACCGACCCTCTGGCAGACAACTTTGCGCCGGAGTTCTGCCGTTCCATGCACGACCTTGTGCGCTTTGCCCATGAACGGGGCGTGGAAGAGATGTTCACCCTTGTGGGCCGCTCCGGCCGCGGGCTTTCCGGCGCGCGCAAGCTGAAGTCGGATATCCCCATCTCCCTGTACCTGCTCAATCTGGAAGACGGCCTCTTCCACTCCGCCGCAGGCAAGCCCGATGTGACGCCGGACGATATCCGCTCCGTGCCCATGTGGGCGCTCTGGTTCGGCCTTTCCTGCAACCGCGTGCAGTGGCCCACCAACCTCAAGCATGTGGACTGGAACGAGCTGGACCGCGTGAGCGCGGGCATCATCAATCCCGATTCCCCCCAGCTTGCCAGCTATGCCGTGCTCTCACACACCTACCTGCACATGATGGTACGGTTCGGCTACCATTTCTCGGTCATAGACACCCTGTGCGGGCCGGAAGCACGCCAGAACTACATCAAGTTCCGCTTCAAGGGCGGCGGCGGCAGACCTGAGCAACGGATTCTGCGGCTGCAGTTCATAGAACGCGTTCTTTCGCGCTTCGGCTTCTTCGTCTCAACACGCGGCGACCTGCTGGATGCTCGCCACCCAGCGGAAGAGGATTCCGAAATCCAGAAACGGCTGGCCATGCTGGGCCTGCTGCTGGCCCGCACCCGCATGATGGATATGGGCCTCACCCGCTATGAACAGATTGACGAGGCAGAACAAGCCTTTCTGCAGGATCTGGAAGCGCTGGAAAAGCGGGAGTGATCATGGCAGGCTCAGCGGACAAACCCGACAACGCAGGGCCTAACCTGCTGCAGCGGCTCGGCTGCACCATACGACGCTGCCTCACGGATTTCATGCGGGCGGAGCCGCCATCTGACGCACCCCCGCCGCACCCGCTGTTTCCTGTGCACTGGGTCACGGCCCACCTTGGCGCAGGGCCCGCACCGCACAGGCGCGCGCACCTTATGGCGCTGCGCGAACAGGGCATTCAGTGCATTCTCAACCTGTGTGATGAACTGGCGGAGCTGGCTCACATCGAGCGCGAGTTCGGCTTCGAGGTATACCACCTGCCGGTCATTGATGAAGAAGCCCCGGAACTCGAAGCGCTTGATCAGGCGCTGGAGTGGGTGGATGAGGCCCTGTTTCTCGGCAAGCATGTCTACATCCACTGCCGCCACGGCATCGGCAGAACCGGCACCGTGCTGAACGCCTACCTGCTCCGCAAGGGCATGGGGCAGCAACTCGCCACCCGCACCCTCAAGCGCCTGCGCTCGCAGCCTGCCAACTACGACCAGTGGCGCACGGTCCGGCAATACGGCAAGCAGAACCCGCCGCTCACGGTTCGTGAGCCATCGCTGGAGTTCGGCAAGACCGTGGACCTTGCCCCCTTCATTGCCAACTATCTTTCCCTTGAAGCGCAGATAGAGCGCGAGCTGGCGAACCTGCCGCCCGTTCCCCGCTGCGGACGCGATCACGGGCAATGCTGCAGTTCACCGGTTTCACTTACCCTCATCGAAGCGCTGGTGCTCAGCAGCCGCATCAACACACTCATCCCCGGTACGGAACGGGCAGAGATCATCCGCCGTGCGGTGGAGGCATCCCGCAAGGAACGCAAGGTCCGTCAGGCCCTGCAGGGCGAGTACTGCCTTTCGGATGCCGACACAATGTGCCCCCTCAACAGAACAAACCCGCTGTGCGCCCCTGTCGATGAAGCGGATGACACCATCATCTGTCAGGACCTGTGCATTCTGTATGAATATCGCCCGCTCAAGTGCCGCATCTTCGGCCAGAGTGAGGAGCAGAGTACCCGCCTGTGGCAGAATACGCTCATTGAACCGCTCAAGGAGCTTTCCGAACAGGTCTTTCTCACCCTCTCCGGCACACTGCCGCCGGAAGAAGGACTCCGCTTTCCATTGCCAGATGTTCTTTCCGGCAAATATGTCGAGGCTGTTTTCCGCCTCATGCTCCTCTCGTCTGCTGAAAACACTGTGGAACAGAACGGCGAATAGCCCTCTTTTTTCTGCAGCCGTTCCCGTTCCCGCAAAAGTCTGATACTTTGGCCGCAACGCACGCAGGAGGTACAACCATGCGCAACAACAGCTTTGCTAAAAACACGATCTGGGCTCTCATATTCACCCTTGCCGCCTTCCATGCCCTGCCCGTCCGGGCGGGTCTGCTTGATGCGGTGAAGGAGCAGGTTCTCAGCGGTTCATCGGTTACATCCGGAACGTCCTCTGCATCTTCATCCCTTACGGACAGCGAAGTCATCAGCGGCCTGAAGGAAGCACTCAACACCACGGTGACGAAATCCGTATCCATGCTCGGCTCGGATGGCGGCTTTCTGAACACGCCTTCTGTCCGCATTCCCATGCCGGATTCGCTGACCGCAGCGGAAAAGATCGCCCGTTCGCTCGGGCAGGACAAGCTGGCAGACGAGTTCATCGCCACCATGAACCATGCGGCGGAACAGGCTGCGGGCGAGACGGCATCCATATTCCTGAACGCCATCAAATCCATGAGCTTTGACGATGCGCGGGCCATCTTGAACGGCTCCAACGATGCAGCCACAGCCTATCTGCGCAAGACCAGCACCGGCGACCTTACCGAGCGCATCCGCCCCATCGTGGAGAAGGCGACCAAGGCCGCTCATGTAACGGACACCTACAAGAACTTCGTGGGCTCGCTCAGCCAGCTCAATCCCCTCATGAGTGCCAAGGCATCCGACCTTGACGGGTATGTCACGGACAAGACCATCGAGGGCATTTTCACCGTCATGGCCAAGGAAGAGGCTTCCATCCGGGCCAACCCTGCGGCACGCACTACCGACCTGCTGAAAAAGGTTTTCGGCAGCACCACCCGCTAGTCCCGGCTGCCGACTTCGTCCGCCAGCTACGAGCGCCATCCTGATCCCCCGGCGCTTGTGGCCGAACCGGCCAATACGCAACACGAACGCGCCCTGCTGTTTTTACCGGCAGGGCGCGTTTAGTTATTGCCATTCTCGCCAAAATCATACCGTGCTTATGGGCGGCAACCAACGTCACAGCAGCCTCACGAACGGAATAAGTGCTCTGAATACGCGGGTACAAAATACTGTTCACGACGCCTATAGAGTGCAACAATGTTGTAAGGTAAATTCACCTACATTTCTGTATGTTACACTGCATTTTGTTGACAGCACACACCTCCTCGTACAAAGTCGGCACTTCAGGTGCGGTAAATTGCGGGGGGCTGCAATGCATAGGCAGGATGGTGAGCTATGACGCTGAAAAAACAGCTTCTTATCAGTTTTCTTTCGGTAATGATCATCGGCATGGTTGGTGTTGCCGCGATCATGTGGAGCATGGGGTCGAGCGGCATGTCCGACCTTGGCGAAACAAGTTCAAACGCCCTCAGGCTGCGGGCACAGAACCAGCTTGCCACACTGCGCGGCATGAAATCCGTTCAGGTGCACGACCTGCTGAGCAACATGGCCGACCAGCTTGTCACGTTCAGCAGAGGGCGCACGGTCATTGATGCCTCCCTCGCCTTTGCCTATGACATAGAGATTGTCCGCCACGAATCAAACACCCCGACGGACGCCATTGATGGCATGCGCAAAAAGCTTGCCACCTTCCTTGCCGGAGACGCCTTTCTCAGACAGCCGAACTTCACCACCTATGCCTCGGCCACTCCCGGCTACTCGCCCGCACAACCTGCCCAATATGTGCCCAAAGACCCCAACGCCGTAGTGCTGTGGGCCCATTTTCTGCAGCCGCAGGCAACGCCCGCCAAGCGCGCCGACATTGTGGAGCCTGAAAATCTGGTCGTCGGCTACACCGACAACCACCTGCTCTACCACCCCGTATTCAGGGATTACGCCCACCGTTTCGGCTATCGCGACATGTACCTCATCCGTCCGGAAACCGGACAGGTGCTCTATACCATCAACAAGGCACCAGACTTTGCCACCAGCCTGAAAGACGGCCCCTTCAAGTCTTCCGCCCTTGCAAAGGCCTATCGCGAAGCTGAAGAGGCAGGCAAAAGCGGCAAGAAGGGCTTTATCGCCCATACGGATTTTGCGCCCTATGAACCGCTTGGCAACGCGCCCGTGGCCTTCATGGCCACACCGGTGTTCGACGGCGGCCAATACATAGCCACCCTTGCCTTTGCCATGCCGGTCAAGAAGCTGAACGACATGCTGCTGAACAGCGGCAAGTTCGATACCTTCGGCCTTGGCGAGAGCGGCGAAACCTACCTTGTAGGTCCGGACGGCAAACGCCGCACGTCTTCGCGCTTCACGGACAACGATCTTGACGTGCTTGTGGAAGGCATCGATTCCGCGCCGGTCAAGGCTGCCCTTGGCGGCGAAACCGGCGAAGGCTACGCGCAGGATTACCGTGGTGTGGACACCCTTGCAGCATGGGAACCCATTGATGTTCTCGGCTCGCGCTGGGCACTGGTTGCCCAGATGGATACGGCAGAAGCCATGAAGGCCAGCGCCGAGGTCAAGTCCATGGCAGACAGCACCCGCGCAGGCATGGTCATGGCGGGCGGGCTGGCCCTTGCCGTGTTCATTCTCGTGGGCACGCTCATCGCCTACACCATCGTCGGGCGCATTGTCGGCCCGGTCAACAGGCTCGGCGCATACGCCAAGGCCGTTGCTGGCGGCGACTTCAAGGCGACCATAGACGGCACCTTCCCCAACGAGCTTGATCTGCTCAAGATATCCATCCAGCACATGGTCAATGAACTGAAGATCAAACTCGGATTCTCGCAGGGTATTCTGGATGCCATTTCAGACAGCTTCCCCTGCATGACCCTGAACACGGACAAACGCATCACTTTCATTGGCAAGCGCCTCATGGAAGTGGCCGGAAAGACCGGCAACGCCAACGACTATCTGGGCCAGACCGTGGGCAAATTCTTCTATAACGAAGAAAGCAGGCGCACCCGTTCAGACGAAGCGCTGGACGCCCGCCGCAAGACCGAAGGCGAGATGACCGTGCTTTCCGGCGGCAAGGAATCCATCCTGCACGTGAACGCAACGCCCATCTTCGATCTGGACAACAGCCAGATAGGTGCATTCACCCTGTACTTTGACCTGACGACCATCCGTGCGCAGGAAGCAGAGATACGCGCCAAGAACGAAAAGATCGCATCCGTTGCCCAGCAGGCCATTGCCATTGCCGAGCATGTGGCCACCTCTGCCGGTGCACTCTCCAAGCAGGTGGAAAACGCAGCTAACGGTGCCGACCGCCAGTCCGCCCGCGCAGCGGAAACCGCAACCGCCATGGAACAGATGAACGCCACCTCCATGGAAGTTGCCCGCAATGCAGCCAGCGCGGCAGAAAACGCCGACCTTGCACGCAAGCAGGCCAGCGGCGGACAGGCAGAGGTGGAAAGCCTCATCCGCTCCATTGCCGTCATGCGGCAGCAGGCTGGCGAACTCAAAGGCTTCATGGATAACCTTGGTGCGCAGACCGTGGATGTGGGCAACGTCATTAACGTCATTCAGGACATTGCCGACCAGACCAACCTGCTTGCCCTGAACGCCGCCATCGAGGCCGCCCGTGCCGGTGATGCCGGACGCGGCTTTGCCGTGGTTGCAGACGAAGTACGCAAGCTGGCGGAAAAGACCATGCAGGCGACCGGCGAAGTGGGCCGCGCCATCAAGGCCATTCAGGACGGAGCTTCGCAGTCCATCGAGGGTGTGGAGCGGGCTTCCAAGGCTGTGGAAACATCCACGGAACAGGCCACCAACTCCGGCAAGACCCTGCAGGAGATTGTTGCCGCAGTGAACAACACGGCAGATCAGGTGCAGGCCATTGCCGCAGCTGCAGAGGAGCAGTCCGCCACCAGCGAAGAAGTCAATCACGCGGTTGAAGATGTCACGGCCATTGCCGCCAGCACGGCGGACGGCATGAACGAAGCCAAGGAAGCCATTCTGGAACTGGCAGGCAGGGCCGAAGAGCTGCAGCAGCTCATCCGCATCATGCGTTCGGAATAATTCGCTTTTAGCAGACGTTTTTCCCGTCTGTTACCGCACACGACAAAAAGCCCCGCCGGTATGCACCGGCGGGGCTTTACGTATATCGTCACGGGAACAGCATGTTCCCTGCACACAATAAACAACGGATTACAGCGACACTTTGAACGAGCTATCTACCACCAGCCCCTTCTTCGGGGTCTGAGCGGCGGCCTTTTTCTGGGTCAGCATTTTCACCAGCTTGTCCCTGAACTGCCGTGCCACCGTCAGATGCGGATTGATCTGCAGGCAGCGCTCCAGATGGTGCAGGCAGTCTTTGAGCTTGCGCATATCCCACAGCGTTCTGGCTATGTTGAAATGCAGGTGCTCGTCTTCACCATAATATTTCTCGACCGAGGCATAGCAATCCAGAGCGGCCTCACACTTGCCCTCGCGGCGCAGTTCCACGGCCACACGGTTGAGCAGTTTTTTCTGCTTCTCACACATGGGCACGCTGCGGGCCACGAGAAAGTCGATAACCGTTTCGGCCTTGGCGCGCTGCGCCGTGGCAAGATAGACCAGAACCAGCGGCAGGTATGCCTTGACGACTTCCTTCAGGTTCTGCGGATACCCCTTAAGATCTCCCCGCGCCGCAAACTGCGTCATGGCTTCCTGAAAAAAGAGTTCCGGCTCGGGCCAGTATTGTTCGAGAAATTTGGGCCGCTCTATCTTCTTGTGCATCCGCATGTTCGCCGGAGCAGGAAATCCGGCCACCAGCGGAGAAATTTCAACAGCCCCGTTATCCAGCGTGCGAACCGACCAGAGAATCTGCCGCTGATTTACGGCAGCCTTGCTTTGATGTGTTGTCGTTTTGCCTGCGCTGGAAAAAAAGCCAGCAGGCCTGAACCCCTTGAGCAGCGTGTCAAGGGTGCTCTCCTGTACCTGTTCCTCAGCCATGTCTCCTCCCGTCTGAAACCGATGAATACGAAGCGGGGAAAGGAATTGCAGACGCTTCGTGATCGTAACCGCACCACACGAAGTGCCCCCGCGACGCAGTATATTTCTGGCCCTTTTTACCTCTCAGGTCAACAATCCAGCCGCCACTGCGGAGGATGAACCCGGCCCCGTACAATTCTGCAGCATCACACCACAGAACCGGCCACAACATGGAACGAATCTGTTACAGTTCCGTGGCTAACCGCGATGAAACAGTCACAAGAGAGACAACACGCATCGTGTGGCCAGCCCGAGACGCATCAGCGCAGGCAAAAATGTGGTTCGTCCCACCACTGCACCTTGTCCGTGGTCAGTCCGGCCTGTGCATACAGGGGCTTGCATTCTCCCTTGTATCCCCAGAACTCTCCTCGCACGGACTGCGGTGCCATGAGCAACGCCGGTTTCCGTCCGAGCGCCTCAATCCGGTCAAGCACGAACGGGACCAGCGCCCGCCCGCGAACCATGGAACCGAATGCGGGATGCACCGGCCCTGCAAGCAGTTCAGCATCCACCCCGGCATCGTGGGCAATGCCCATGCGTATCACCCGCACATCATATTTCCACGCTATGCGCAGGCCCTCTGCACAGGCATTTACGGCAGTCTCCAGCGGCCATGGGGCATATTCTCCCCGTTCATACAGGCGCGCCAATCCCGTGCCCCTGAACACCACGCAGGGATAGAACCGCATGAACGCGGGATGCAGCGCACAGGCCTGCTGCACATCGCTCACAAACATCCCGGCAGTATGCCCGGGCAGCCCCGGAAGCAGCTGTATGCCCAGCGTCAGGCCCGCCTCAAGCACGGTTTTGCAACCTTCAACGGCAACATCAGCAGAATACCCACGCAGACTGGCGGCGAGCACGGCGTTCTCGAAGGTCTGTATGCCAAGCTCCACGGTGCCGAGCCCAAGTTCGCGAAGGTGTGCCAGCAGCGGCAGCGATACGGCATCAGGCCGGGTGGAACAACGCACACCACTCACCACCCCAAGATCGCGATAACGATGCGCGAGCAGAAGGAAACGTTCAATCCACTCCAGCGGCAGTGCGGTGAATGTACCGCCGTAGAACCCCAATTCCACAGGGGCACGTTCCTTTTCAACACGGTCCGTAAGCAGCGTTTCCAACCGTTTCAGAGCAATATCCAGTTCCTCGCGTCCCTGCCCTGTCTGCGCCTGCTGGGCACAGTAGAGGCACCGGTTGGGGCAACCGGCAAAGGGCATGAACACCGGCACAATACGCGCGGGGTTGTTATCACTATGCGGAAGCGAAAAAATCATTCCACTGGTCATTGCCATACCGTATTAAACTATTATCATACATGTAACTACATCAGGACCTTACAGACAAAAACGTTGCTCTCGCAGTCCAAGGGCAAAAGCGGAAGCAGCGCGGGTGCATTTGATGAAAAAGCTATACCAGCACCCTCCCGAAGAGGAAACGGAATAGCACACTTTACAAAACAGGTGAATGCACTCACTAACCACTAAGAATGATACAAAAAAACTTGAATAAAACTCAGATATTGTGTATATAAACAGCATATGATCTGTAATGCCGCATAAAAAGGTCATTTTTCCTAACAACCGACAAATCTTGGAAAAGTCTAGAAATTGGGAATGACTCTCAACAAAACCGAAGACTGTATTTTTTGTCGCATAGCTGAGGGCAAATCCCCCTGTGCGGAACTGTACTCGGACGATCTGGTGATGGCGTTTCTGGACATTGCTCCGGTCAACAAGGGGCACGCCCTTGTCATCCCCAAAGCGCACTACAGAGACATATTTGAAATGCCCGCCGATATGGGTGCCGCGCTCATACGCGCACAGCAGCATGTGGGCAATGCCATACTGGCAGCAACCAAGGCCGAAGGCCTGAACATATATATGAATAACAGGGCCGCAGCAGGACAAGTCGTCTTTCATGCCCACTGGCATCTTATACCACGCTTCTCAAACGACACCCTGCGCCTGTGGCCGCAACATGCTTACGATGATACAGACGAGATGCTGCAACTGGCAGCCGAGATCAGAAAGAACCTACGTTAACCGTGTTTTCACCGGACAACCGGGAGGGAAATTATGAATAGCAAGACGTTGACCAAAGCTGACATCGTAGATTCCATCTACGAGCAGACCGACCGCAACCGTGCTGAAGTCAAGAACATCGTTGAATCGCTGCTCGATATCATGAAGGGTTCCATCAAAAAGGACCATGCACTTCTTATCAGCGGTTTCGGCAAGTTCGAAGCCTATGATAAGAAGGCCCGCAAAGGCCGCAACCCCCAGACGGATGAAACCATCACCCTGCCTCCCCGCAAGGTGGTTGTGTTCCGCCTTTCCCGCAAGTTCCGCTCCGAACTGAACGAAGCGTAACAAACGGGAGACCGGGGTGCCTGCGGCATGCCCGACAGTATCCACCGGCCGACAAAGGCCCTGCTCCGGCAGGGCCTTTTTTGTTTTTCTCCCTGCACCACGAAGCACAAATTCCACTCCCCCACATCTCTCAAGCGCCCAGCCTACCCTTCCCCACCTCACCTCTCAGCACACTCCCTGAACATTCCCGAACATAAGCATTGCGCACCCTGCAGCATGGCGCCACTCCGCAAACAGACGACCCCATTCATCTTTGTGTGTAGAACACAATCATTTCCACCAATGACACACAGAATTATGCATGTGTCATCATTTTTTCGCATCATTTTGATCTCAGATGCACTCTTTTGGCACATTTCCACTTCCTGCATACATCCGCAGATTTTACCTGCACCCCGCAGCCCGCACTGAACGCCATTACAACAACCGCAGAGACACTCATACCTGTTGAAGCGCCTGCTCACATCCCCATGCATATGAGCTATTCTGCAAAATAATACATATAAAAGTTAAATTCGATTAAATTTGCTTGATTTTAGATCCGATTCATTATTTTTTCTTGTCTAACAAAGGCTAGACATGTTTATACTGAAACAAATTGAAGCGTCACATCGAGGTGCGCAGGTGGTCCGTAAGGGGTGCGCCCTCGTCAACACTTTCTGTGAAGGAGAGCCCTATGATTATCGGTGTCCCGAAAGAAATTAAAACTCTGGAAAACCGTGTTGCAGCAACCCCCGGCGCAGTAGCTTCCCTCGTCCGCAGAGGCCATACCGTTCTGGTTGAAAACGGAGCAGGTCTCGGCAGCGGCTGTACTGATGATGAGTACATTGCCGCCGGCGCAAAGATGGTGGATGCCGCCACCGCCTGGTCCGCCGAGATGGTCTACAAGGTCAAGGAACCCATCGCCCCCGAATACAAGTATCTGCGCCCTGACCTCATCCTCTTCACCTACCTGCACCTTGCTGCCGACAAACCCCAGACTGACGCCCTGCTTGCGGGCGGGACCACCGGTATTGCCTACGAAACTGTTCAGCTCCCCAATGGCGCGCTTCCCCTACTGACCCCCATGTCCGAAGTTGCCGGTCGCATGGCCACGCAGGAAGGTGCCAAGTATCTTGAAAAGCCCATGGGCGGACGTGGTGTTCTGCTCGGCGGCGTGCCCGGCGTTCCCCCGGCGGAAGTCGTGGTTCTGGGCGGCGGCGTTGTGGGCCTTAATGCAGCCAAGATGGCCATGGGTCTGGGCGCCAGCGTAACCCTGCTCGATATCAGCCACGGACGCCTGCAGTATATTGATGATGTTTTCGGCGGACGCATCAAGACCATCACCTCCACCGAACCCAATATCCGCGAATGGGTGAAGAAGGCCGACCTCGTCATCGGTGCTGTGCTTATCCCCGGTGCCAAGGCTCCTCACCTTATCACCCGCGAAATGCTCTCTTCCATGAAGGAAGGCTCCGTCATCGTTGACGTTGCCGTTGACCAGGGCGGCTGCGTTGAGACCATCAAGGCCACCACGCACGATCATCCCACCTATGTGGTAGACGGTGTGGTGCACTACGGCGTTGCCAACATGCCCGGCGCTGTGCCGCGCACGTCCACCTTTGCCCTGTGCAACCAGACCCTGCCCTACGCCATTGCCCTGGCCGACAAGGGCATTAACGCCCTGCGACAGGACCGCGCCCTGGCGCTTGGCCTTAATACCTACAAGGGCAAGCTCACCTGCCCCGCCGTGGGCGAAGCCTTCGGCATGCCTTCCTCCACTCCCGAAGCTGCTCTGGCCTAAGGCCGGACCATACGAAAACAAGCAGGGGAGGCCGCATGAAGTGGCCTCCCCTTTTATTGTTACACCCCGCCGCCCGAATGTCGCAAAGTCCGGGGGCGGGGTGATTTGCTGCGGACAGTATCCGGCCTGTCCGCGTGCTATGATATGCCGGACTATCGCCGCGCATTGTGTTGCGGGGCTTTCTGCCGTGCATTGCGATGCGCGCGCTGTCTATTCGGCATTACGATGCGCTACGCTATCTATTCGGCATTACGATTCGCTAGCGCTATCTGGTTTGCAGTACGATGCGCTCGCGCTATCTATTCGGCATTACGATACGCTGGCGCTATCTGCCATCACCGTTTTCGGCAAAGGCAGGCATGCTCTGCTCGGCAGGCTCGGCACCGGGCATGGGGAATATGTAATCGTAGGCCCAGTTGAAGATATATGCGTAGATCAGATAAAAGGTCACAAGGCCTATTTCTGCCATCAGCCCTTCCATGAAGGTCATGTCCAGCATGACCATGGCAAAGGGAACTGCCACCACAAAGAGCCCCATCTCGAACAT
>JBKEAK010000260.1:0-12060 GCA_047972125.1 Halodesulfovibrio sp. | reverse complement strand
GCTCAAGGAATACATCGGCAGGCATCCTGAAAACGGCGAAGCCCGTCAGCAGCTCGGCCAGCTCCTTCTTTCCAACAACCTGTTTCAGGAAGCGGCAGACCTGCTCCGTCAGAAGTCCGCGACCAGAAACGATCCTGTCACACGATACTATCTGGCCCGTGCCTACGTTCAGCTGAAAAAGCTGAAGGATGCACAGACCGAACTCAAGAAGGCCGTTCAGTCCGAACCCGAATTTGTCGAAGCATGGGCCGAGCTTGCCTACGTTTATGAGTTGATGAAGGACTACGTGTCCGCGGAAAAGACCTACGAACACATCATCGAACTTGGTGAAACCGGACAGGAAGTATGGCTCAGGCTCATTACCCTGAACCTCAAGCTCAACCATCCCGAAAAGGCGCTTTCCATTGCCAAGGAAGGCCCCGAGGACATGAGCTTTTCCCTGCAGGCGGCAACCATCTTCATCGATGAAGGTTTCCCGGAGCAGGCACGTGAGCTGCTTATTCCGCTGGCCGAGATGACCAATCCTCCGGCCGAGGTGTTCTTCCATCTCGCACTTATCGCCTTCAATAATGACAAGGACCTTCCCGGCGCCATCAGCCTGCTTGAGAACATTCCCGATCATGACCGCCTGTGGAGCAAGAGCGTCCGCTTCCGCACCCACATGCTGTTCGAACTCAAGCGCTACGACGAGGCCGTGACCCTGCTCGAACAGGGCATCAAAGCCGACCCCGCCGACCGCGAGATATGGGACATGCTCATTGACCTGCAGGCAAGCCTGAAGCACTTCGACGAAGCCCACGCGGCTCTGGACAAGGCTCTCAAGCGCTGGCCCAATGATACCGAACTACTCTTCACCCGCGGCTCAGTCTATGACCTCGCAGGCGAAAGGGACAAGGCGCTGACAGTGATGGAAGAGGTTATCTCGCATGACCCTGAACATCCCGAAGCGTTGAACTATGTGGGCTATTCCCTTGCAGACAAGGGGCAGGACCTTGACCGGGCATTGGTGCTCATCGAATCCGCCCTCAAGCAGGAACCCGAAAAGGCCTTCATAGTCGACTCCCTCGCATGGGTGCACTTCAAGCTCGGCAATCTTGAGCAGGCATGGGAAGCCATCAACCGCACCATAGAACTTGGCGCCAAGGACCCCATCATATGGGAACACTATGGCGACATTGCCAAGGCTATGGGGCGCAAGTCGGATGCCCGCAAGGGGTACCGCGAGGCCCTCAAGCTTGATCCCAAAAACGCTGACGAACTGAAAAAGAAGCTCCGGGGCATTTAATCATGACCAGCCGTCGTATCCTGCTGCAGCGTGTTCCTGTCATGCTGCTGCTTGCAGTTGCCCTTCTTTCGGGTTGCGCAACCCGTCAGGCTCAGGAGCCTGCCCATATTACCGATCCCGCCGTGCAGGCCAAGGCACAGGAAGTGTGGGAACACTATGTGGCCGATGCCGAAACCCGTGCCGAGCAGGCCGGACCTTTCCGCATCAACGCCTCACTGCGCTACTCCACGCCGGATTCCGGCCACAGGCTTGTGCTGCGTGCCTGGGGCAACGGCATAGCCCCGGTGCGTATGGACATTGAAGCCGGGGTGGGCAAAACCCTTGCACTCATCCGTCAGGACACCCGTTCCTTTGTTGCCTATGACCCGCGCGAAGGCCGGGCCTTTGTGAACAACAACAGCGGCAGCGCCCTGCTCCGCCTCGGCCTGCCCGTTCCCTTCGGCATAAGCGATCTCGGCCACCTCATGGCCGGGAGGTTCACGAGAGTGTTCCCGGAAAATACCTGTATGTCGACCTTGTGCCGGAAGGCGGCTTTGCCTACACTCTTTCAGCCGTCACCCACGGGCATGACGGTCCCGAAACGGTAGAGGGCGTTCTCAAGCTCTCTCCTGAAGGTCGCCCCACCGAATGGAGCGTGGGCACCGGTGACAAGCGCATGGTACTTTCCATGAACAATTTCGATGAAACCGACACGACTCTGCCCGGCAAGTTCTCCATTGCCCTTGGCACGGACAGAACCGCAGTGCTGCTGATAAAGGAACGTACCTCGCTGGACGAACCCTTCGCAGCGCAGCAGCTCAAGCTGGATTTGCCGGAAGGCACACAGATCAAACCGCTGCCGGGCAACTAACCCGCAGCGCAACATATTGCAGAGAGGATAGTATGGCCGCCGAACATTCCACCGGAAAGGATCAGGCAACCTGTGCAGGCGTGATGGAAAACCTGCGTTTCGGATTCAGGGTATGGCTCGGAGAAATCCGCCTCATGCTCGCAGGCATTGGCAGACGTTTTGAAGTGCGTCAGCTTGAAAAGCGCCTTGAACAGGAATGCGCCCTGCTCGGCCGCCACACGGCAGCCCTTCTTGCCGAAACCGGAGAGGAACCTGCTGCCCCCTCGTTCGACATGATCCGCTCTGCCCGTCAGGTGCAGTTCCTTGAAGATGAAATTATCCGCCTGCGGCAGGAACAGGAACAGGCCGAAGTTCGCGAACAGGCCACCAAGCGCAACACCTATGCCGCGTAACGGCATCATATAAGAGGTTATCATGAGCAAGATCGTTTGCATCGGTTCCGACCACGCGGGCTTTGCCCTCAAAGAGGTTATCGTCTCCTACCTCAACGGCCTCGGCTATTCCGTAGAAGACCTCGGCCCTGCCACTGCTTCCAGCTGCGACTATCCTGAATTCGCGCACAAGGTCTGCCAGAAGGCACTGAGCGACAGCATTCCCGGCATTCTCATCTGCGGCACCGGCATCGGCATGTCCATGGCTGCCAACAGGCATGAAGGCATCCGCGCTGCCCTGTGCACCAACGAATTTCACGCCCGCGCCACCCGCCAGCACAACAATGCCAACGTGCTCTGCCTCGGCGAACGCGTAACCGGCCCCGGAGTGGCCATGGAACTGGCCCGCATCTTCCTTGAAACGCCCTTCGAGGGCGGCAGACATCAGCGCCGCATCGACCTCATCGACGCCAAATAAGAGCCGATTCATGCAACTGTACAATACGCTTACCCGCAAGAAAGAAGAATTCGTTCCCGCCGTTCCCGGCAAGGTCAACATGTACGTATGCGGCATTACCGCCTACGACCTCTGCCACATCGGGCATGCCCGCTCTGCGGTGGTATTTGACGTGCTGGTGCGCTATCTGCGCAGCATCGGCATGGATGTGACCTTTGCGCGCAACTTTACCGACGTTGACGACAAGATCATCAACCGCGCCAATCAGGAAGGCATTTCCAGCACCGAAGTGGCCGAGAAGTACATCCAGACCTTCTATGAAGACATGGACAGGCTGAACGTGCTGCGCGCGGATATTGAACCCAAGTGCACCCAGCATATCAGTGAGATGATCGCCCTGTGCGAAGACCTTATCGCCAAGGGCAAGGCCTATTCCACCCCTTCCGGCGACGTGTACTTCCGGGTTCGCGCCTTCCCCGAATACGGCAAGCTCTCCGGCCGCGACGTGGATGAAATGCGCTCCGGCGCACGTATCGCCCCCGGCGAAGAAAAGGAAGATCCGCTGGATTTTGCCCTGTGGAAGTCCGCCAAGCCCGGCGAACCGCACTGGGAAAGCCCCTGGGGCAACGGCCGTCCCGGCTGGCATATCGAATGCTCGGCCATGAGCGAAAAGCACATGCCCTTGCCTCTGGATATTCATGGCGGCGGACTTGACCTCATCTTCCCGCACCATGAAAACGAGATTGCCCAGACCGAGGCAGCCACCGGCGACCATATGGCCCGCTACTGGGTGCATAACGGCTTCGTGCAGGTCGATTCCGAAAAGATGTCCAAGTCGCTGAACAACTTCAAGACCATCCGCGACATTCTGGAGAACTACCTGCCGGAAACCCTGCGCTTCTTCCTGCTCACCAAGCATTACCGCAGCCCCATCGACTTCACCTTTGAAGTCATGGACGATGCTGAAAAGAACCTGAAGCGCATCTACGAAACCAAGGCGCAGCTGGCAGAAGAACTGGCCCGCACCAAATGGAGCAAGGCCGACCTGCCCGCAGATATCACCACCGAGTTCAATGAAAGCCTCGCCGCGTGGCACACTGCCATGGCGGACGACATGAACACGGCAGCAGCCCTTGGGCACGTGTTTACCATAGTACGTCTCATCAACCGCGTGACGGAAGACAAGAACCTGCGCAAGTCGGAAGGGGCACGCGCCCTGTTCGAGCAGGCTCTGGAAGCCTTTGCCCAGTGGTCCGGCATTCTCGGACTGTTCGCGCTGGAAGCCGGGGCGTTTCTCAACGATCTCAAACTGTGCAGAGCGGCTCGCAAAGGCATAGAACCCGCCAAAGTGGAAGCTCTTATCGTACAGCGTCAGGAAGCCAGAAAGGCCAAGGACTTTGCCTTGTCCGACTCCCTGCGCGAAGAGCTGACCAATCTCGGCGTGGATGTGCGGGATACCCCCGCCGGTGCCGTGTGGGACGTGCTCTAGGAAACACATGAAAACAATCCGGGCTCATGCCTTCACCCGCTGCCGCCGGACTCCGGTCCGGTGGCGGCGGTTACTGACCCAGCTTCTCGTACTGGCCATGGTGATTCTCACCCCCCTGCAGGCCAGCCGTGCGGACATTTCCGACCTCTTCAAAGATTTTTCGTTGAAGGACGAACTGGAACTCGGCCGCAAATTCAGCGTGCTCATCAAATCACGCATGCCCCTCATAGAAGACCCCGAGGTGGTCTCCTACATCAACGACATCATCAAGCGACTGCAGACTGACATGAAGCCGCAGCCCTACAAGTTCGAAGCCAACGTCATTCTGGACAACTCCCTGAACGCGTTTGCCGTTCCCGGCGGATACCTCTTCGTGCACACCGGCCTGCTGCTGGAGCTTGAAAACGAATCCGAACTGGCCGGCATAATGGGCCACGAACTTGCGCACATTACCCAGCAGCACATTACCGGGCGCATAGCCAAGGCCAAAAAGACGCAGCTGATGGGGCTCGCGGGAGCACTGGCGGGCATGTTCATCGGCGGGGGGAGTACCGGCCCCGGTCTGGCTGTCGGCTCACTGGCCGCTGCCCAGAGCGCCATGCTCAACTACAGCCGTCAGGATGAACGCGAGGCAGACCAGATGGGACTCATCTATCTGGTAGGTGCCGGCTATTCACCGCAGGGCATGGTCGGCGGCTTTGACGCCATCCGCAAGAAGAAGTGGCAGTCCGGTTCCACCATGCCTGCCTATCTCAGCACCCACCCCGACGTGGATGAACGCATTATCTCCCTTGGCGACCGCATACGGATGATGCCGCAGGACATGCTCAAGCGCCCTGAAGACAACAAGCGCTTCAACAGAATCAAAACGCTTATCCGGGCCCGCTACACCGACCCCAAGATTGCTCTCCGCCATTTTGACAAGAGCGCACCGGATGACTGCATGAGCCAGATGGGCCGCGCCATTGCCTTTGCCCGCCTCAACCGGATTACCGACGCTGCGGACAATTTCGATCAGGCGCTTGCATGCAGCCCGAACGATTTTCTCGTCAACCGCGAGGCCGGCAGCTTCCATTACATGAAGGGCGATCTGGACAGGGCCGCAACCCTGCTGCAAAAAGCCATTCTGCTTAATCCGCGCGACTACATGGCATTTTTCTATTATGCACGCCTGCTCGGAGACAAGGGCGATATTCAGGGAGCATCACGGTATTTCGAAGAGCTGCTCCTGCATCTGCCAGAGGATTCCGAAATCCACTATTACTACGGCAGAATGCTTGGAGAAAACAGATATCTCTTCAAGGGCTATCTGCATCTGGCATACAGTGCCCTCTACAAGAACGACAGAAAGAAAACCGAATACAACCTCGGTCTGGCGAACAACAACGCCAAAACTCCCGAACAAAAACAGGAGCTGGAGCGTTTCGAGGCCAAATACCAGGAACGGGCTGAATTCTGGGACAAATAACTGTCCTTTACTGACACTATGGCAGTACGGGAACATGTCGGTCTGAACACAGCGAAGACAAACAGGACGAACAGGGCCGCCGTGATTATTGCATCCGCCATGTCCCAAGGCATCAGAGTCACCAGAATCACCCGAATTCCATAGCGCCCGGACCATACGCGCACAGCTCAGGAGCATATCATGCAGTTGAGAGGAACCACCATACTTGCGGTCAAGGATGCCAACGGCGTTGCCATAGCCGGTGACGGACAGGTCACGCTCGGCCAGAGCATCGTCATGAAGCACACGGCCCGCAAAGTACGCCGCATATACCGCGACCGCATCATCGCGGGGTTTGCAGGTGCAACCGCAGACGCATTTACCCTGTTCGAACGCTTTGAAGCAAAGCTTGAAGAATTTCGCGGCAACCTCGTCCGCGCAAGCGTGGAGATGGCCAAGGACTGGCGCAAGGACAAATATCTGCGTCGGCTCGAAGCCATGCTGCTGGTGGCTGACGCCGATCACATTCTTATCATCAGTGGTACCGGCGACGTCATAGAACCGGATGACGGACTGGCCGCCATCGGCAGCGGTGGTGCCTATGCCCTTGCAGCAGCCCGCGCGCTTTCGCGCAACACGGAGCTGCCTGCGGAAGACATCTGCCGAAAGGCCATGGAAATTGCCGGAGAGATCTGCGTGTTCACCAACAATAATCTCACCGTCGAAACCATCACCCGCTGACATGATCGCGAGCATTCCTGCTGATTCCCGGTCCGAAAGCAAACGCTGCAACGAGCACCACAGTAACCGGACTGCCCCCGCCCTGCCGCTGCGGCTCAAGGCCGGTTGCAAGATCAACCTGTACCTGCGCATCACCGGCATAAGGGAAGACGGCTACCACGAACTGGACACCCTCTTCTATCCGTTATCCGAACCATCGGACACGCTGGAGCTGGAAGCCGGAACTCCGGGCAGCGGGCTCACCCTGGTCTGCGAACGCGCCGACCTGTGCACCGAACGCAACACCCTGCACAAGGCATGGCGGCTCTTCGGCGAGGCAACCGGCTACAGCCCCGACCTGTGCCTGACCCTGACCAAGGGCGTGCCTGACGGGGCAGGACTTGGCGGCGGCAGCGCCGATGCGGCCGTTTTTCTGAACTACCTCAACGCCTCTGCGGGCAAAGCCGCGCTGGATGCCGATGCCTTGAACGCACTTGCCGCACGCATAGGGGCGGATGTGCCCTTCTTTCTGAATAATGTTCCGGCCCGCGCAACAGGCATAGGCGAAAAACTTGTTCCGAGCGAAGTGGACCTTTCAGGCTTCACTCTTGTGCTTGCCTGTCCGCCGGAGCATGTTTCCACCCCCTGGGCCTTCAAGGCGTGGGACGAGAGCCAGGCGTGCAAAGCGGGCAATGAAGCCAAAGATAGGTTGACATTGTCAGCCCATATGTATACAAGACCCTCCTCTCGTGCCTTGTGGCTTTTTAACAGCTTTGAATCGGTGGTATTTGCGGCCTTTCCGAAGCTGCGGGCGTACAAGGGATCACTCATCAGACATGGCGCCGCCGCGGTTGTGATGAGTGGAAGCGGCGCAAGCCTCTTCGCCTTGTACAGAGAGACGGAAAAGGCAATGCAAGCGTCAGACGCCCTCGCGCGTGAGGGAGTCAGGACCTTCATCCACCACCTGTAAGTCTTGGGGTGTCGCCAAGTCGGTAAGGCAACGGGTTTTGGTCCCGTCATTCGAGGGTTCGAGTCCTTCCGCCCCAGCCATTCAGCTCATTTACAGGTGAGTTATTGACCTCAAGCCCGGACTTGATACCATGCACGGCGACTTGAAGATACTCACTGGCTCTTCCAACCCGGAACTCGCTAAAGCCATCTGCAACCATCTTGGTTGTCAGCTCACCCCCGCTGTTTGTGAAACCTTCAGCGACGGGGAAATCCGCATTGAAATCGGTGCAAATGTACGTGGCGACGACGTATTTGTCGTTCAGTCCACCTGCGCACCAGTCAACTACAACCTCATGCAGCTCTGCCTCATGCTCGACGCGCTCAAGCGCGCCAGCGTAGGCCGCGTTACCGCGGTAGTGCCCTACTACGGTTATGCACGTCAGGACCGCAAGGTTGTACCTCGCGCTCCCATCAGCGCAAAGGTTGTGGCAGACTTCCTCACCATGGCGGGCATGCACCGCCTGGTTACCGTGGACCTGCATGCCGGACAGATTCAGGGCTTTTTCAACACCCCGGTGGACAACCTCTACGCCGCCCCGGTCATTCTCGAATACCTGCGCGACATCAAGGATGAAGTCGTAATGGTTTCTCCTGATGCTGGCGGTGTGGAACGCGCCCGTGCCTTTGCCAAGCGCCTGAATGCCGGTCTTGCCATCATCGACAAGCGCCGCGACAAGCCTAACCAGGCTCAGGCCATGCACGTCATCGGTGACGTGAAGGGCAAAGTCGCAGTCGTTGTCGACGATATGATCGACACAGCGGGCACCATGGTTGCAGCAGCAAATGTGCTCATGGAAAACGGCGCCAAGGAAGTAATGGCCTGTGCAACGCACCCCGTACTTTCCGGCCCCGCCATCGAACGCCTGAACAATTCCGCATTCTCCAAGGTGCTCGTAACCGACACCGTGCCGCTTGGCGACAAGCTGGAAAACTGCGAAAAGCTCAAGGTGCTTTCCATTGCCGGCCTGCTGGCCCGTTCGATACACAACATCCATACGGAATCTTCCGTTAGCGTACTGTTCGTTTAGTTTTTTTCATCTGCAGCGAGTGAAACACCTCGTGGTGGAACCCTAAAGGAGTAAACAATGGCCGAAAGAATCAATTTTCCCGTAACGAAGCGTGAAGGTCTGGGCAAGGGCGCAAACCGCCGCCTGCGTGAGCAGGGTCTTATCCCCGGTATCTTCTACAGCACCACCGGCGAAAATATCCCTGTTACGACCGAAACCCTCCCCTTCGCCAAGCTCTACAAGAGCGTTGGCAAGACCACTGTTTTCAACCTCGACATCGAAGGCGAAACCAAGCCCTGCATGCTGTGGAAGGTTGAAATGCACCCCTTCAAGAACCGTGTTCAGCACATCGACTTCTACGGTGTGGACCTTGAAAAGGAAGTTTCCGTCAAGGTTGAAGTAAAGCTCACCGGTTCCTCCAAGGGTGTTAAGGCCGGTGGCCGTCTTGAACACTACCGTGATACCGTAAGCATCGTCGGCAAGCCCGAACTGCTTCCTTCCGTGATCACCGTGGACATCACCGAACTGCAGATCGACAGCTCCATATTCGCTTCTGCCCTGCAGCTTCCCGAAGGCGTACGTGTTGTTTATGAAAACGACTTCGTTATCCTTCGCGTTGTTCCCGGCCGCGCAGCTGCTTCCGAAGAAGCTGCCGAAGAAACCGGCAAGAAGAAGAAAAAGTAGTTATTCCGTTCCGTTCCGGCCCCATACTAAACGGTATGGGGCCGTTTTCTTTTTTCAGCCGCCAACATTCTGCCACAGAAAGGGGTTCACTCCATGCAGGCCGCAGGTCTTATCGTCGGGCTCGGGAATCCGGGCAAGGAATACGAAAACACCCGTCACAATCTCGGCTTCATGGCCGTTGATCATCTCATGGACGATGCACGCCGGTTCAACTCCGATGCCGTTTCCCCCCTTTCTACCGGCAAAAAGAAATACCTGCTCTGGAAATGCATGCCCGGTGGGCTGCGCTCCACATGGCTGGTTGCAAAGCCCCAGACCTACATGAACCTTTCCGGCGAAGCTGTTGGCCACATCTGCGGCTTTTACAATCTGGACCCGGAACAGGTGGTTGTGGTGCATGACGAGCTTGACCTGCCCCTTGGCCGCATGCGCTTCAAGACCGGTGGCGGCCTTGCCGGACACAACGGGCTCAAATCCATTGCCCAGCATCTGGGCACACGTGATTTTCACCGTCTTCGCCTCGGCATCGGCAAGCCCGAGCATGCAAACACCTCAGGCTATGTGCTGAGCCGGTTTGCGGGCGAAGAGGTCCGGACCGTAGAGCAGGTTCTTGATGGCGCACTCAAGGGCATGCTCGCATTTATTGAGAAAGGTGCTGCAGAAGCCGTTCATGTTGTGAACGCATTTGACGCCTGCCCCAAATAGTCCGGTAAATTGCCATGGACTACCGCATCGGAATAAGCTACTGTATTTTTTCGCGCTAAGATTATTGACATACTGCAAGGAGAGGGACGTTGTTCACACCGGATCAATTGGTGGTGTACCCTGCACAAGGTGTAGGCAAAGTGGAACGCATCGAACGCCAGACCATAGGCGGTGCCGAGGCCGAATTCTACATTGTCCGCATTTTGAGCAACAATGTCACCCTTATGGTACCGGTCAGGAACGCCGTCAATGTCGGGCTCCGGGCTGTATGTACCGCTGAAGATGGAAACGCCATTCTTGAAAGCCTCGCCGACCGGTCCGGCTTTACCGGATACACCGGACAGAACTGGAACCGCCGCTACCGTGAATATTCCGAAAAGCTCAAGAGCGGAGAACTGGCCGACGTTGCCTATGTTCTCAAAGAACTTCTGCTTATCGGAAAGGACAAGGAACTTTCCTTCGGTGAACGCCGCCTTCTTGAGCAGGCCATGGGCCTTATCACGCTTGAACTGGCGCATGCGCTGAGCAAGCAACAGCAAGATGTACAGACGGAAATAGAAGAAATGTTTGCCGATGTCCTTGCTGCTCAGGAAAAAAATTAGCACTGCCAGTTGCGTTCTGCATTGTAATACGCTAGGTTTTTCCCAACGCACTTGTGGTGCATGGCATCACCGCCTCACAGCACCATTCACTCGCATATATTTTTGAAGTCTTCCTGCCATGCCCCGTTGGGAGCATCTGACAGTACTTCCACGGACAGCATATACCTATCGCGGCGCACGAATCCGTCTTGGTTCATGTGCCCTATCGTCTCACATCATCACCCTACAACGCATCTGAGTCCTTATGGCCACAAAGAAAGACGTTGATGAGAGCAAGCAGGAATCAGCTCCGCGCACGCGCAGCCAGTCCAAGCCCTCTCAGAAGAAACGCAAGCAATCCCCACCGTCCAAGGGCGACAACAAGCAGTCCAAACCCGCCCCCCGTCCCAACCGCAAGGTCGATAACGACGACTACGAAATGGATACAGTCGCAAACGCAGACTGTAACGGCGACAGCGGACTTCACCTTTCAGAACTGAAGCTCAAGACCGCCGCGGAACTTATGGAGCTCGCCGATCAATACCAGATCGAAAACCCGAGCAACCTCCGCAAGCAGGAACTGATCTTCGCCCTGCTGCAGCGATGCGCAGCACAAAACGGCGCCATCTTCGGTGATGGAGTTCTGGAAATCCTGCCGGACGGCTTCGGGTTCCTCCGCTCCCCCATGTACAGCTACATGCCGGGCCCGGACGATATTTACGTCTCACCCTCGCAGATTCGCCGCTTCGGCCTGCGCAAAGGGGATGTGGTATACGGCCAGATACGCCCCCCGAAAGAAGGCGAACGTTATTTCGCCCTGCTGCGGGTGACAGAAATCGGATTCGAGCCGCCGGAACGTTCCAAGAACCTCGTCCTCTTCGACAACCTGACTCCCATCTACCCCCAGCGTCAGCTTAAGATGGAAAATGGTCAGGAAAACAACTCCGGCCGCGTTATCGACCTCATGGCCCCCATCGGCTGCGGACAGCGCGGCCTGATCGTGGCGCCTCCCCGTACCGGCAAGACCATGCTTCTTCAGTCTCTTGCCAACTCCATCAATGCGAACAATCCTGACGTCTACCTCATCATCCTTCTTATAGATGAACGTCCTGAAGAAGTGACGGACATGGAGCGCACCGTAAAGAATGCGGAAGTTGTAAGCTCCACGTTCGACGAGCCTCCGCAGCGTCACGTTCAGGTTGCAGAAATGGTGCAGGAAAAGGCCAAACGCCTTGTGGAACGCGGCAAGGATGTTGTCATCCTGCTCGACTCCATTACCCGTCTGGGCCGTGCATACAACGCTGTTACCCCTTCCTCAGGCCGCGTGCTTTCCGGCGGTCTTGATGCCAACGCCCTGCAGCGCCCCAAGCGCTTCTTCGGTGCAGCCCGTAATCTGGAAGAGGGAGGCAGCCTTACCATTATTGCCACCGCCCTCATCGACACCGGCTCGCGC
>JBKEAK010000259.1:0-4260 GCA_047972125.1 Halodesulfovibrio sp. | reverse complement strand
GTGGGCGGGCATGATTTTCTGGGGCGTCTTGCCCGCATGGTGCGGGAGCATGATGCGCCTGTGTGCACCATTTCCTATTTTGCTCACCACCTGCTCATGGAACAGCTTGCTGTGGCGGGATTCAAGGTTTCCATCAGCGGCACGGGCGCGGACGAACTGTTTTCAGGCTATTATGATCATTATCTCATGTATCTGGCGGCGGTGCACGGCACCCCGCAATACGGGCAGGCACTGGATGACTGGAACACCCATGTGCTGCCTGTGGTCATGAATCCGCTGTACCGCAATCCCCGCCTTTTTGTGGATAGCCCTGCAATGCGTGACCATGTGTTTGCCGATGCACGCGAGGCGGAAGCACGCATGGGCGTGCCGTTTCACGAGGCGTTTGCCGAAGAGAATTTTCATGCGGAACTGCTGCGGAACAGGATGATGAACGAACTCTTCTACGAGGTGGTTCCGGCCATACTGCGGGAAGATGATCATAATGCCATGGCCTTTTCCGTGGAAAACCGTTCCCCGTTTCTGGATCGTGCGCTTCTGGAATTCTGCCTGCGCATTCCCACACGGCACCTCATGCGCGATGGATACAACAAGGCTGTGCTCCGGGATGCCGTGCGCGGCATAGCACCGGACTGCGTGCTCGACGCGCGGCGCAAGGTGGGATTCAACTGTTCGCTCGCGGAATTTCTTGATCTGGGCGACGAGTCGGTGCAGCGCTCATTGCTGGCAGATAGTCCCGTCTTTTCGCTGGTTGACCGCAAGGCCTTCGGGGCCATGCTCGGTTCAGGACGGTTGAGCGGTAACGACACCAAGTTCCTGTTCGGTGTGCTCAGCACCAAATTTTTCCTTGAGGAGTTCGGAACAGATGTTTGATTTTCTGGCACTCATCACGGGCGGCGTCTATTGGAAGCTGCATAGCCTTGTAATCGGGTGGATTCTGCGCCTGTACGGTATCCGCGTGGGCAGGCGTCTGCATGTCCGCGGTGTGCCGCGCCTGAAGATTCGCGGCAGGGCGGAGAACATCATCATCGGCGACGATGTAACCATTCTGGGTACCATTGACCTGCGGAACAGGGAAAACGGGGTTATCCGTTTTTGCGACAGGGTCACCATTGAGCACGACTGCCGGATTGTCTCCGCGCGGGACGGCGTTATCGAGGTGGGAGAAGATTCCGTCGTGACCGCCTATGCCATTATCAACGGCGGTGGCAGCGTTAGAATCGGCAAGAAATGTGTCATCGGTCCCCGGTGCAGCATCAACGCCAACGAACATGTCTTCAGGCGGGATGTGCCCATCCGTGATGCGGGGTTTGTGCATGCGGATGTGATTATCGGTGATGACTGCTGGCTTGCGGCCAATGTGGTGCTCATGAAGGGCGTGCACCTCGGTGAAGGTACCGTGGTCGGTGCCGGTGCCGTGGTGACGAAGGATACGGACCCGTACGGCATTTATGTAGGCATTCCCGCCCGCAAGATGGGCGAGAGAGAATAGAGAAGAAGCTCCATTCGGTATTGCGCACTGTGCGTCGTGCCGGATACCAAGCCCTGCCTCGCTTTTGACGATACGGTTGTGTGCGCGGCCTGTCAGGCCCATGCGACAAAATATGAAGGCGACAGGGCCATAGACTGGGAAGCGCGGGAGCAGCAGTCCACCCGCCTGCTTGAAGAGGTGAAGGCTCAAAAGGCTCCCTGTTATGACGCACGGGGACTGGTCAGACGATATGACCTGCAGCCCGTGTCCGATGAATATGTGAACGCCTTCTGCGCCTTTCTTGACTGGGACAGGGATTGGTACGAGCAGGTCATGGAGCGCTACAGCAACAGGGATATCTGGAAAAAGGACGATCACTGACGGTGGTACATTGATAACGGGTACCGCGTGGCCCTTGTGCGTACTCCGCAGGGGCGGCTTTTCCTGAATGCTGTTCTGGAGCATCGCATGGATGTCTTTCTGACCTATCTTGAAGCGCAGGAAAGTGTCGTTGTCACATGGTTTGACGAGGCCGCAGATATCCCGATTCCGGAAGAAGGCGTAAAGGGAACCGGAGAATTTGCATCACCTGCTGGTGCGGCAGCTGGGAAGAGCAGCAACAACAAGCCGAAGAGGGGGTGATATGGCAGATATGGAAACCATCTCAATCGTCGTGCCGAGCTATAATCACGCGCAATACATCGAGGCATGCCTCGATTCCATCTATTTTCAGGATTACGGCAGGCTGGAAATCATCATCGTGGATGACTGCTCGCCGGATGATTCGCGCGAGGTCATCAACGGCTGGCTTTCTAACGTGGATGCGCAGCAGGTTTCGTATGCGTCCCGTTACAACGAGGCCACGGACGAAGTGGAGCGCACATGGCACAAGCGCTACGAGCGCGACGGGCGCAGCATCACCTTTGTGTCCAACGAACGGAACATGGGCTCCACGGCCACATACAACCGTGGATTCCGCATGACCACCGGCGAATTCTGTTCCTTTGTTGTTTCGGATGACATGTGCCATCCGCAGATGCTCTCCACGCTGGCGGCCCCGCTTCGGGAAGACAAGGCGGATTTCGTCTATTCCGACATGTTCATCGTGGACGATCGGGGGCGCATCATGCGCGAATTCCGCCTGCAGGAATACGATTTTTCCAGAAGTTTCGGCGACTGGTATCTGTGCGGCGTATCCACATTGTACCGGCGTTCGCTGCATGAACGCTTCGGATTCTATGATGAATCTGCCATGGCGGACGATCATGAGTGCTACCTGCGGTTTGCCATGGGCGGAGCGCGGTTTCTGCATGTTCCAAAGACCCTTTACAACGTGCGCAGCCATGATCAGCGCGAAGTGGGCCTGCATTCGAAGGACAGATTTTCCGCTCTGCTGGAGTATTCCAAGAAGCTGACGCTCAAGGCCCGGGCGTGGAACCGCGCCAATAACGGGGTTGAGCAGAGTGGGAAGTGATAGTTGGTATCTGGAATGGATATTGCTAAATGACTTAATGATCGATTTCCATGTCAAACTGCCAACGGGCGGTTCAGCGGTTCTGATGCAAATGGAGTAGACAGATATGGAGCGGCACGAAACTCTCTTCGGTTATTTGAGGGCGGGAACTATTTTCCTGCTTTGGTTGTGCCGTCTGCCTTTCAAGATGGCAGCGGAGCGCAGGCAGAAGCGGCGCAAGGTTGACCGCCCCGTTTCGCAGGCATTGCGGGATTTCGCCAAGGCCAACGCTGCCGCGTGGCAGGTTGATGCGCAGAAGGTGCAACCATCATCACAGCGGGTGCTTATTGAGGGGCTGAATTCCCACAAGGCGTACCTGATGATCAACCTTGTGATCGGCAGTTACCTCATGCGTGAGCACGGCCTTGCGGGAGCAGCGCTTCTGCATGAACCGGACGCCGAAATAGAGGCGATGTTCCGCGCCTACGGTGTGCACGAATTCCACTATCTGAGCGAGCGCGACCTTTCCGTTGCCGGACGCTTGCGTGCCGGTGTGGCAGCGCTGCATCTGGTGGCTGCCAATCCGGACATGGATGATCTGCTGAAGGTCACGCGAAACGGCGTGCATGTGGGCAAATGCGTGTACGACTGGTACCTGCGCGGGCAGGGGGCGGGGACTGTGGAATCCTGCTCCGTGCTGTTCTTTGCCATGCTGTCCACAGCCATAGGCTACGGCGAATATCTTTCCCGGTTGTTCTCGGACGGGCGGTTTCCCGTTGTGGTGCAGGCAGAGCGCCAGTTCGTGCCGGAAGGCCCGCTTTTCCAGACCGCCCTTGCCGGCGGCAGTGTTGTCTACAGCCGTGGCGGCGGTCCCACCAGTTTTACCCTCGTCCGTTTTGATGATCCGGCGCAGATCTATTGCAACACGCACCGCTACGGGAAGGAACTCTTCGAATACGTGTGGAACAACCACAGGGAAATGGCTGCGGAGGCGGGCGGCAGGTTCATGGCCGACCGTTTTTCGGGCAACGTACGGCGCAACGATGTGCCCGATGCCAGTCTGGCCTATGCCGCAAGCTCGGAAATGGACCGTGCGCAGCTGTGCGAGCGTTTCGGCTGGGACCCTGCCAAGCCCATTGTGGCTGTCATGTCCAACATGCTCAATGATGGCGTGTTCACCAACCGCTGGTCGGTTTTCCGCGATAATTTCACATGGCTTGATCAGACAGTGCAGGCCATTGCCAAGATTGACTCCGTGAACTGGTTCGTCAAGGCGCACCCTTCGGACCAGAAGAATGCGGTCAAGATAACGGGCAGACAAGTTTATGAAAAATGG
>JBKEAK010000258.1:0-27675 GCA_047972125.1 Halodesulfovibrio sp. | reverse complement strand
GCCAGAGCAGGCACATCCACCACGGTGCGCTGGGCCATTTCCAGATGCGTTGCGGTGTCAAAGGCGAGGTGTGACAACAGATCAATATCCTGCGTGGTAGCGGGACCGATCGTCGGTACCAGCAATCCCGTTTCTCCATTGAGCACAAGATCGCGGTAGCCGTCGTAATCCGAAGCCACAACAGGCAGCCCCATGGCCCCTGCTTCCAGAAGCGTAAGGCCGAAAGTCTCCTGCATGTTATCAACAGGAGACACGAAAATATCCGCCGCGCCGTACAGCCTGTTCCGCTCAGTATCGGAGGGAGCGGAAATGACGTGCAGTCGTATACCGAGCGCCTTGGCAAAGCCCCCCAGCACATGCGGGGTGGTATCGCCCTGCTGCATGAAACCGGCGACAACCAGATGCAGAGTTTCCGGACGTATCCCCATGCGACCAAGCCGCTGGATGGCACGCAGCAAGGGCAGCAGATCCATCTTGGAGTAGTGGGATATGCGGGCAAATGCCAGAAGAACGACATCACTCTCTCCTGCGCCCAAACCGGCCCGCACTGCATTGCGGGTTACCCCGTCAGGCAGGGGAAGAGAAGACAGGTCAATGCCCAGAGGAATGCGCTCAATTCCCGGCAATGCAAAGCCGTTCCGCTCAGCGCCATATTCCCTGCCCAGCCGCTCAAAAACAGAGGAAACCATGCCCACGGCAGCACGCGATGTTGCTATCACCACATCCCGCGCGCTTGTTCCTGCCCACATCTGTTGCAGGAACAGGGGCATGTAGCGGGCATAGCTCAGGGTATGAGTGCACCCCGTAACGGGAAAAATACGCCGTGCATACCGGTTGCGCAGCATGGCGAGCTGGCTGTTGTGCAGCAGGCAATCTGACAGGTGAAAACAGTGGAAATCGTTCTGCCTGAGGGCCTGTGGCAACCGGGCATGAGTGTCCAGCACAAAGCGCCCCTCGCGGAGCATGGTGCCGAACTCCTTTGCCAGCCGCTCCCGCAGAATGGAAAGCTGGTTATTGTCGGAAAGATAGAAATGGTAGGCGGCAAAGGGGTCTTTCCGCAGCAGCGCACGGATGAATCCTTCGTTGGCCACGCTGCGGCCCATTATCTCGCCACCCTCGAAAAAAGGATGCAAGGTTCCCCAAATACCAGTGTTTTTCATGGAATGAAAAGGACACATATTCCGGCCATTGTCAAACCGCTTTTTCCTCCGATCATATACCACACAGGCACCTTTAGCCCAACAGCCTATAGCGTAATATGCATGCCACCTTCCCTATTCAAACCACCAGGGAAACAGGCGCCATTTTTCTGACACGCCTATTACCCTTCAGGGTGACAGGCTCCGGGCTTGCACCGCTTAGCAGCTCAAAACCTTACAAAAAAGACTTCCCTTTCACCATAAGGAATCCCCAACCGTGCAAATACATTGAAAGAACCCTGAAGACAGCTGAATTCGCGCCTTAACATGGTCCTTATCTTGCAAGGTTAGTGGCAACGCCACGTCCAATTTGAAAGAAACGGCAGATTATGCCGTTTCTCCGGGAGGGATTCACGCTATGCGCGGTACTAACAAAAAGACAATGTGGGGCCTCGGACTTCTGCCCGAGGATGCAGCCCTCATTGACTCGGTCGGCAACACCGAGTTCTCGCTGATCTTGTTGCCATCGGGAACCGTCCCAGACGCCGAAGCCATGGACAGGGACGAACCCTGCATCCTGTGGATATCCAAAACAGCGTGGGATGAGGTAAAACACCTGCCCCATACGGCCACGCGCCATCTCGATATCATTCCGCGTGTTCTGCTGCTCGGCGGCGAATACCGGATGGAAGAACTTGAAGAAGCACTCGACACCGGTTTTACCGATGTCATAAAGCCCCCGCTGACGGAATCGCGTATCAGGGATGTGCTCATGCGCACGGCTGAAACGCATAATCTGTATCACGACATCATGCGCATGACGCGTGAAATCTGCCTTGAACGGGAACTGCTCGAACGCAAGAACGACATCCTGTCCTTCATTGTGTCCTTTCTTTCCCGGGCAACAGAAAGCCTTGAGCCTTCCGAGATTCTGCAAAGCGCTCAGGAAGAGCTTGCCACCCTGCTGCCGGTTGCAGCCATGGGTGCCATTTGCTGGGCCCCCGGCACCGGTCGGGACCTTGACGCAAGTCTCTATATTTCTGCCAACGAAGAACACCCCGCCCGCAAGGACTGGGAAAACCTGCTTCTCGGCGGCGCAGAAAAGCTCTCCGGCAGGAAGGTAAGAAACTACACGAGCGAACAGATTCATTGTCAGGAAGAGGCAGACGACCTCATGCCCGAACCCGGCAAGATAGCCATTCTGCCCCTGAAGACCGCGGGCGAGACCTTTGGCGCCGTGGCGCTGCTCTCCCGCTCGGACCTGCATCTCGGCAAGGATCAGGTACAGATCCTCAAGTCTGCCATGAAACATCTGGCACTGGCTCTCAAAAACGCCATGCTCTATCGACAGATGAAGCAGCATGCCGATCTGGATGGTCTGACCCTTGTGCACAACAGAAGGCATTTCGACAGCCGCCTGCGGGAAGAAGTGGACCGGCACACCCGCTACAACCACCCGCTCTCGCTGCTCATGCTGGACATTGACCATTTCAAAGAGATCAACGATACGCACGGGCATCAGGCCGGAGATACGGTACTCAAGGAACTGGCAGCCCTGCTGCGCAACACATTGCGCAACACCGACTACGTTGCCCGTTACGGTGGTGAGGAGTTTTCCATTATCCTGCCGCACACGCAGGAAGAACATGCCGCGCAACTGGCCGAACGCCTGCGCCTGAAGGTGGCGGAATATACGTTCATGCACGAAGCGATACGCATTCCGGTTACCATCAGCATAGGCCTTTCCACCTTGAAGGAAACTACGTCGCAGCCTGCGGACATCATTGCCGAAGCTGACAAGGCACTCTACCGAGCCAAGGCGCAGGGCAGAAACAAGGTCTGCGTGCCGGAATACTGTCTGAAGAATATCAATTCCGCTGCAGGCTGATCAGAGTCTGGACGAACAGAGACAGGTATCTGATGCGGGGGCTCAACTTGACGCCCCTTAACAAATAAGACAAAAAGATCCCCGCACACCCCAATCATGACAGGGGCTGGTTATTCCGGCCCCTTTTACTATTTGCGAGGATATGTTTCGTGAACGAGATTCTGTGGATAGGCTTTGCCATCGTCGACCTGACCATCACGCTCGCCGTGTACCGCCTGTTCGGAAAAACCGGCCTGTTCGGCCTCATCGTCTTCAATCTGCTGCTGTGCAACATACAGGTGCTGAAAACGGTGGAACTCTTCGGCATGACCACCACGCTCGGCAACATCCTGTATGCCGGCGTATTTCTTGCCACCGACATTCTGGGCGAGTTCCACGGCAAGCAGGAGGCGCGCAAGGGCGTGCTTCTGGGCTTCGTCACCCTGCTCATGGCCACGCTCTACATGCAGGTGGCACTCAAGTTCATTCCCGCGCAGAACGACTTTGCCCAGCCACTGCTTGAAGGCATTTTCGGCTTCATGCCACGACTGGCCTTTGCTTCTCTGGCTGCCTACCTTCTTTCCCAGATGCACGACGTGTGGGCCTATCACTTCTGGAAGCGCACCACCAACGGCCGCGCCCTGTGGCTGCGTAACAACGCATCCACCCTTGTTTCCCAGATGCTTGATTCCACCGTCTTCTGCGTGCTCGCTTTCTGGGGCGAATATCCCACGGAAGTGCTTATTGAGATCATCGTCACGACCTACATTTTCAAGAGCATTGTCGCTCTGCTGGATACGCCTTTCATCTACCTTGCCAAACGCTTCCGCCCTGCGGAGGCTGACTGCGCAGCGTAAAGACAACGCACCAACAAGCAAATGGCCGCTTCCCCAAGGAAGCGGCCTTTTTAGCATTCGATTTGTGTCTTCGGCTTCAGAGCAGAACAAGTGAGGCAAGCCCCAGAAAGATGAAGAAGCCCGCACCGTCCGTAAGCGTTGTCAGGAATATGCTGGAAGCCTGAGCGGGGTCACGTCCCAGTTCCTTCAGAATAAGCGGAATGGATGCCCCGGCAAGCGCCCCCAGCAACATATCCATGGCAAGAGCCACAGACATGACCTGTGCAAGACGCAGATTGTGGGTAAAGCCGAACACGGCGAACATGACCACAATGCCGATGATAAGGCCGCTCAACAGGCCGATTTTGGCCTCGCGCAGCACCGCCACCCACGATTTTCTGCGATCGAATTTCTCAACAGCGAGCTGCCGGATCATCACGGCAAGAGCCTGCTGGCCTGTGTTCCCCGCCTGATTGGCCACAATGGGCATCAGCACGGCCAGAATGGCCATGGATGCGATGGAACCTTCAAACATGTACACCACGCAGGCAGAAACGGCCGAGTTGAACATGTTCACCAGCAGCCACGGCAGGCGCACCTTCACGGACTCCAGCCACGGGGTATCCACGGTTTCGTCCTGACCGGCACCCACCATGCCGAGCATGTCTTCCGATGCCTCGTCATGAATGATGTCGATGACGTCGTCGTAGGTTACAACGCCGAGCAAGCGCCCTTCGTAATCGACAACGGGCAGAGCCATGAAGTCGTAACGGGCAAGGGCGTGGGCCACCTCTTCCCTGTCCACGTCAAAGAGCACGGAAATGAGGCTCTGGTCGGAAAGTTCATTCCTGAGAATGGAACCGGGGCGGCACAGCAGAAGGTCGCGCAATGAAAGCACGCCCACAAGGCGCTGCTTTTCATCCACGATATAGGCGTAGTACGGAATTTCCTTGTCTTCCATCTCGCGGCGGATATGCATGATGGCCTGATCCGCAGTAAGATGATCATTAAGGATGATGATTTCCGTGTTCATGACGCCGCCCGCCGTGTCCTCGTCAAAGGACAGCAGGGTGCGGATTTCTTCGGCGTCTTCGGCCTCGACGAATTCGAGCAGCTTGTCACGGTGCACGCTGTCGAGTTCACTCAGAACGTCGGCCGCGTCGTCAGGAGACATCTCGCCCAGAATTCGGGCAGCCACGTCGGGATCAAGGTTCTGCAGAATGTCCGTCTGCGCGCGCTCTTCCATTTCGGCAAGCGCTTCCGCGGCATCTTCCGCGGTAAGACGGCGCATCATGCAGACCTGCTTCTCGAGCGTCAGGTTCTGGATATGCTCAGCCGCGTCTGCGGGGTGGGCAAATTCCTCGGCTGAGAGGCTTGCCACTTCCTCGCGACAATCGACTATATGTATGGTATTGTCAGCGGAGCCTGAAGGGTCTGAGGACCCGCCGGGCGGAGTACCGGCCGCAACAGGAGCAGCCCCCCCGGAAAGGGTTTCGGGAGCAACTGCTGGCGCTACTTCAGGTTCTGTGGGAGTTTTCTTGGGAGTATCGGTCATGACCTGTGTCCTGTGCCAGAGTTCCTTTCGAGTGTTGCAGCCGCAGCCTCAAGATTGCTTGACGAAACGGTTACAGGCACCTAAACACGCAGAGAGAAGAAGAAAGACTTGCCGCTCCTCACTCGGCATACAGCCTCTATCATTAAGACGTCTCTATCACAATCCATGAATATTGAAAAATTTTCCAGCTTCTTCCAGGGCGAGGCCCTGCAATTCCTCGAAGAAGCCATCGAACTTGCTCTTCGTGAAGATGGCCGCGACCTTACGTCAGAAGGCGTATTCCCTCCCGACCACAGGCTCGGCGCCAAAATCATCGCCAAGGAAGACACCCTTGTTGCGGGCCTGCCCATAATACCGCTGGTCATGGAACGATGCGGCCAAGGCGAATGGTCGTGGAAGGCCTTTGCCCATGACGGCGACCTCGTCGCCGACCGCACCGTGGTAGCCACCATCGAGGCAGGCGCAGCGCGGTTGCTCAAAGCAGAGCGCATCATCCTCAATGTCATCACCCACATGTCGGGCATTGCCAACCTCACCCGCCGCTATGTGCAGGCGCTGAACGGCACAGGCACCCGCCTTCTGGATACCCGCAAGACCTTACCCGGCCTGCGGTACCCCGAAAAGTATGCCGTGCTTGTGGGGGGAGGCCTCAACCACCGCAAGAACCTTGAAGAAATGCTCATGCTCAAGGACAACCATGTAGACCTTGCAGGCGGCATAACGCCTGCGGTCAACAAGCTGCGGGCAACCTACTCGCCCTGCCCCCCCATTGAGGTGGAGTGCCGCACCCTTGCCGAAGTGCAGGAAGCCGTGCTCTGCAAGGTTGAGCGTATCATGCTCGACAACATGAACACCACGCAGATGTGCGAGGCACTTGAACTCATCCCCGGTTCCATAGAAACCGAAGTGAGCGGCGGGGTCACGCTGGAAACCATACACGCCCTTGCAAGCGCCTCTGCCAAGGGGCCGGATTTCATCTCCGTAGGCAGGCTCACCCATTCCGCGCCCCTTGCGGATTTCAGCATGCTCGTTCAATAAGATAAGGATGCCACACATGACCACACATTCCGAAATCATTCGCAACCTGCGCGACGAACTGGGTGATTCTCTTGTCATCATGGGCCACCACTATCAGTCGGACAGCGTGATCCAGCATGTTGACCTGAAGGGCGATTCGCTGGAACTGGCACGCAAGGTCGAATCAGTAAACGCCGAGCACATCGTGTTCTGCGGCGTCTATTTCATGGGAGAATCCGCAGCCCTGCTCGCCCGCGAAGGCCAGAAGGTATATCTGCCGGAACCCGATGCGAACTGTGTCATGTCGCAGATGGCTCCCGCAGCGCGGGTAGACAAGGTGCTGACCGGCCTTGCGGCATCCGGCAGAACCATCGTGCCCCTCACCTACGTGAACTCGTCCGTAGGCGTGAAGGCCGTATGTGGCAAGCACGGCGGTTCGGTGTGCACCTCTGCCAACGCGGAAACCATGATGCGCTGGGCGATGGAACGCGGCGATGCCGTGCTCTTCATCCCTGACAAGAACCTTGCCCGCAACACGGCAAACACGATGGGCATTGCCCAGTCCGACTGGCACATGCTGGATATCAGAAAAGAAGGCACCTCCGTTGATCTGGAGGCAGCCAACAAGGGCAAACTGCTGCTGTGGCCCGGCCTGTGTGCCATTCACGCCCGGTTCAACCTGCGCCAGATTCAGACCATGCGCGATACGCATCCCGGCATCAGGGTCGTGGTGCATCCCGAGTGCTCGCCCGAGGTGGTGGCGCAGTCCGATGCGGCAGGTTCCACGTCTTTCATCATCAATTACGTCCGTCAGGCTCCCGAAGGCGCTACCATAGCCATAGGAACTGAAATCAACCTTGTGGAACGTCTCGCCAAGGAGTATGCAGGGCGCAAGACCATCGTGCCGTTGCTGGAAAGCAGCTGTTCGCACATGGCCAGTGTAACCGAGGAAAAACTCTCCATCACCCTGCAGGAAGTACGCAACGGCAGTGCCGACCCCGTGCGCATTCCCATCGGGTTCACTGAACACGCCCGTGCCGCGCTGGAACGCATGCTCAAAGCCTGCGCCTAGCTGCCGGGCTTTCATCATTCAAAGGATCATATCCGCACATGACCACCTATCGTCACACTACCCCCGTTCTCATCATCGGTTCGGGCATCGCAGGATGCACCACGGCTCTTTCCCTCGCCGACAACGGCGTAGAATGCACGCTCATAACGACCGGAGACAGACTTGACGGAGGAAACTCCGCCCTTGCGCAGGGCGGCATTGTGTTCAAGGCGGAAGAAGGCGACCCACGGCTCCTCGAAAAGGACATTCTCACGGCCGGACACAACCGCAACTACAAGACTGCCGTGCGCTACCTGTGCACACGCGGCCCGGAATCCGTCAAAAGAATTCTGGTGGAACGCCTGAACATTCCCTTTGCCCGCAGCAAGGACGACTGCGAATGCGAATGGGACCTGACCCGCGAAGGGGGCCACGGCGTTCCCCGCATCCTGCACTGCGCGGACTATACCGGACGCGCCATCATGGACGGCCTTGTGGCAGCAGTGCAGGCACACCCCAACATCACGGTGCTGACCAACCGCACGGCCGTTGACCTGCTCACCAGCCACCACCACGCGCGCGACCTTGAATTCCGCTACCAGCTCAACAACCAGTGCGTTGGTGCATACGTTTTCAACGAGCAGCTCAAGCGTGTGGAAACGGTGCTTGCCCACTACACAGTGCTGGCAACCGGGGGTGTGGGCCAGATATACCTGCATACCACGAACAGCGCTTCATCCATCGGCTCAGGCCTCGCTATGGCCTACCGGGCAGGTGCCCGCATACACAACGCCGAGTACGTGCAGTTTCACCCCACCGCGCTCTATCATCGCTCCGACAGGCGCTTCCTCATCACGGAAGCCATGCGCGGCGAAGGTGCCCGGCTGGTGGATGCCAAAGGTGTTCCCTTCATGCAGCACCATGACGCACGCTCAGACCTTGCCCCCCGCGATATCGTGGCACGCGCCATTGTGGAAGAAATGCTCAAGAGCGGCGAAGACTGCGTATACCTTGATACCAGCGAAGTGCGGCACGATCTTGCCACCCGCTTCCCCACCATTTTCAGACGCTGTCTGGAGCTGGGCATAGACATCAAGAGCCAGCCCATCCCCGTTGTACCCGCCGCCCACTACTTCTGCGGCGGCATTCTGGCAGACCCGAGAGGCCGCACCACCGTGGAACGCCTCTATGCCGTCGGCGAATGCAACTGCACCGGGGTTCACGGTGCCAACCGACTGGCATCCACCTCGCTGCTCGAAGCGTTGCTGTGGGGCCATTCATCCGCAGACGACATCAGCAAGCGCATCAGCCGCAAGATCAGCAAACGGCTCAAGGACGCCATGCCCGACTGGGACCCCGCCGGTGAAGAGCACAATGACGACCCGGCCCTCATTGCTCAGGACTGGGCACGCATCCGCCATACCATGTGGAACTATGTGGGCATAACCCGCACCCAGAGCCGCCTGAGCCGTGCCGTTGAGGACATGCGCGAACTTTCCAAGAACGTACACGACTTCTACAAGCGAACCCCGCTTTCAAAGCGGCTCATAGACCTTTTCCACGGCTGTCAGGCCGCCCAAGTGATCACCCTTGCTGCCAAGCGCAACAAGGAGAGCATAGGCTGCCACTACCGCGTGGACTAACCCTTTCCGACCCTTTAAAGGTGGATCAATGACATTTACGGAATTCAGACTGTTGCTTGGCAACGATTGGGGGCTTATGCTCCTTTCCTGCATTCTGCTGTACATGTTCATCCTGCGCCTGCGCCGCGTGGGCGGCTTTCTGGGCATGGCCGGAACCATAGGCACCTCGGTGCTGCTGGTCATGCTGCTCTGGATGCAGTGGAACAAGTACACGGTAGGTCAGGAAATTCTGAGCATCGTCGAGCAGCAGGCCGCAGGCTACCATATCATCAACGCGGAACAGAAGCCGCTTGCCTCTCCCCGCATACTTGAAGTGAACGGCATGCGTTACGTGATTGACGCTGCCCAGCAGCACCAGACCCGCTATCTGCCATGGACGCTTATTGCCCTGCCGCAATAGTCCATCCACCAACTGCAATTGCGGATACCTCTGCAAAAACAAACGGCCCGTCATGTGACGGGCCGTTTTCGTATTCAGCGACAGGTATAAGGATCAACAACGATAGTCATGTACGAGGCAACAATGTGCCGCATGGCAGGAATGGCGTGGGCGGTAACCTGTGTCCGTCCTTCACCGAAGGGCGCAAAATCAATCCACGCATCCACACGAAAGGTTCTGGCATCGACCTGACGGCCCCAGACAATCTGCCGTGGCTCACCCTCTTTCGCCGGTTTCATCCAGCGGGCGTTGCCGCATCGGGCCTGATACTCAAGCAGGTTGCTTTCTATTTCATCGGTAGAAAGCAGCAACACCTTCTGCGTGGTGGAATACTGCTGCGTTCGCTCCTCCACAATGGGAGAAGTAAGACACCCGCCAAGAACCATCAGCAACAGCATTGCCGCTGACGCGCGAAGAGAGGCTCGGTTACGGTAAAGGAAGTCAGCCCATGCGTGGATCATAGCAACGCCCCCTTTCCTCAAACATAGTACAGGAAAAGGGGCGTGACCAGACGGAATTTAACAGCAATACCCCGGCATTGCCTCAGCTTGCAGAAGTCTGCCTATTATGCAGCCTTGGGGCCACCCAATCTGCCGAGCGAGCACAGCACACCAAGGGTGCAGAGGCCTGCAAAAATGCCCAGAGCAAGCTGCATGCTCTTCAGAAAAGCGGGATACGTTTCCACGGATATGGCATGGCCGCCCAGCAAGATGGAGAACACCACCGTGATTATGGTCATGCTGGTCATCATGCCCAGCGTGCGCATGCTTGCCACAAGCCCGGAAGCAACGCCCAGGTAACGCGACTCCACACTGCCCATGATAACCGTCGTGTTGGGGGACGAGAACAGGGCGAATCCGGCACCAAGCAACGCCAGCATGCCATAGAGCATCCAGATGGATGTGGCTTCGTTCACGCTTGCCGCAATGGCCAGCCCGCCGACGCACAGACTCATGCCCACAGTGGCTACATTGGCGGCGGGATACCTGTCTGCCAGCCTGCCGCAAAAAGGCGATAAGCCCGCCTGCACGATAGACTGAACCATGAGCACGGTTCCGGCTTCTGCCGGGGTCATGCCCTTGATGTACTGCAGGTACAGGCTCACGAAAAACGCAACTCCGAAGGTGGCCGCATAGTTGAGCAGCGCGGCAAGGTTGCTGAAGGCGAAAATCCTGTTGCCCTTGAACAGTGCCACGGGCAGCAGCGGATATGTCTGACGCGATTCAAACACGATGAACCCCGCAAGACCTGCCACACCGGCAGCCAGTGCAGCATATGCCCACACCCCGAAATCGAGATTGGAAGCGCCCGCAATGAGCACCAGTATGGAAAAGGCGTAAATGATGCTCCCCTTCCAGTCGAAGGGTTCCCTCACAGCCTCACGTACCTCGGGCCGCAGACGGAACGTGGTGAGCAAAAACGCGGCAAGCCCCAGCGGCACGCAGAGCAGAAAGACGTAACGCCACCCGAAATGGCTGACAATGACACCGCCGATGAAGGGACCGCACGATACGCCTGCATACACGCAGGAAACGGATATGCCGAGGGCCCTGCCCCGCACGCTGACGGGAAAGGCCTCCACTATCATGGCGACCGACGTTGCCATGACCATGGAACCGCCGACGCCCTGCAGAAAGCGCAGCACGATTATGCTCTCGGCAGACCAGCCTGTGGCAAGAATGCCCCCCATGCAGGTGAAAAGGGCAAGACCGAGCTGAAAGACCCGGCGTCGACCATACATATCCGCAAGCTTGCCCATGGAAAGCAGAAAGATGGAGGCAGACAGAACATACACAGTCTCCACCAGCCCCATTTGGGTGGCCGTTGCATGAAATTCCCTTCCCATGGTCGGCAGGGCAATGCCCACCGCCGACATCATGAAAGGCATGAGAAAGTGCGCCACGCACACGACAAACAGCGTGGCCCGTTGTGATGAAACCTGATTTTCCACTCTTAATCACCATCTATGGATGTTGTGCAGGCAAGCATGTTCTCGGTCATACGATCGAGAAATTCGAGAGCCATGGGGCGTTCGGCATCCGAGAAACCGGCACCCAGCGCCTCGGTAAGGGCATTCAGGTGGCTGAAAAATTCTTCCCTTCGTGCGCGGATATCGTCAGCAAGAAACACCAGTTTCTGCCTCTTGTTCTCAGCATTGACGCGCCTGACAATAAGCCCGTTCTGCTCCATGCGCGCGAGCTGCCGCGCGGTAACGCCTTTGTCTATGAACAGACGCGAGGCCAGAACCTCCTGCGGTACCCCCTCTTCATGAAACAGTTCTGCCAGAAAGGGCACCTGCCCCTGCTCTATATTCATTGCGGACACCCGCTCCCTGATGAAACGGGCCACAAGTCTGTGCAGCTTGCTTATGCGATAGCCGAACGAGGTTCTTCTCGAATGCATGCTTCCTCCAATTGTTGCCAAGGCAACAGACAGCTATATTCGCCGCGCCATCAAGTCAAGTCACTTCTGATCAGAGTTTTCCAATGCTCCCAAGAGACTGGTCATTTATCCGGGAATTCATATATGATACATGTCAGCAACGCCGGATACACCGACGCACACGAATAACGGCGAACAACGGAGCCATTCCATGGAATTCAGCACAATTCTCGAACGCAGGCGGGCCATCAACTTTTTCGACCCTTCAAAAGATGTCCCTCAACCTTTGCTTGAACAAATGATACAGGACGCCACCCACACGCCTTCCAGCTACAACCTGCAGCCGTGGAACCTGATTGCCCTGCGGGAGCTGGACGACAAGATGCGTCTGCGCAAGGTGGCCATGAACCAGCCCAAGGTCAGCGAAGCCCCCGTGGTGCTGATTGTTCTGGCCGATACAGGCGGCTGGGAAAAGGAACACCCCACCGTTGAAAGGAACTTTGAAGAAATGCTCAAAGCGGGCAGCATCAAGCCCGAACGCCGTGACTGGTTCTACGGAGCCTGCGCCAAACTCTACGGCAAGAGCACCGAGAGCCAGATGGCCTTCGGCCTGAAGAATGCCGCCTTCTTTGCCATGTCTCTCATGTATGCCGCTGCCAATCTGGGCCTTGATACGCACCCCATGGACGGGTTTGACCACGACGGTGTGATGCGTGAGTTCAATATTCCTGCGCGCTACCGCATACCGCTGCTCATGGCCGTGGGCTATTTCAACGAAGAAGAGAAGAAGCCAGCGCCCAAATGGCGCAAATCTCCGGCAGACATACTCGTACGATTCGATTAGGCACCGCAAAAACAAACGCCCCGATCCTTGCCGGACCGGGGCGCTTACATTTTCATTACAGCCGATTCAACTGAGACTACTTGAGCCCTACCCTGTCGGCAATCTCAAGGCACATACCGGCCTTGTTCAGGGTGTACAGATGAATGCCGGGGGCACCGCCATCGATCAGGCGGCGAATCTGCTCAACCGCAAAGGCAAGACCGGCTTCCTTCACTGCGGCATCGCCACCCTTGTCGTTGGCTTCTTCAAGGGCGAGGTACAGCTTGCCGGGAATGTTGGCACCGCACAGCGTAAGGATACGGCGGACAGAGGCAAGACTCTGAATGGGAAGAATGCCCGGAAGCACGGGAGTGTTCACGCCCATGTTGCGCAACTGCTCAACAAAGCTGAAATATTCGCGAACATCAAAGAACAGCTGGGTCACAATGAACTCGCTGCCCGCATCCACCTTCACCTTGGTGAAGGCAAGATCGTCACGGAAGGTCTGTGATTCAGGATGCGCTGCGGGGTATCCGGCTGCGCCTATACCGAAATCAGGGCAGCAGGTGCGGACAAAGGAAACAAGGTCCGAAGCATACTTGAATTCCTGATCATCCCAGCTGAAATCACCCGTCCGCGGAGCATCACCACGCAGCGCAAGAATGTTGCTCACACCCTCGGCGCGCAGGCGCTGCAGAAAATCACGAATCTTTGCACCGTCAGCCCCCACGCAGGTCAGGTGCGCCATGGGCTCGATGCCGATCACATTCTTGATGTGCGCCGTAATTTCCAGCGTATTGTCCTGCGTTGAACCGCCTGCACCATAGGTTACCGAGGCAAACAGGGGATTCAGTGCCTTAAGCCGCTCCACGGTACGAAAGAAGGAGGGCCAGTTCTCACGTTCCTTCGGCGGAAAGAATTCGAGAGAATAAAACGGGCTACTCTGGGCTTTGATAAGGTCTATGATCTTCAATGTTCTATCCTCGTATGATTGCGGAGCTTGCATTACGAAACAGCGTGAAGCACTGAGTATCCGGTTTTCTGAAAACGAACCGCTGTTTCCCGGTTGATGTCGAATCATATATCAGGAAATCTTGATACGTCAATATCTAATTATGTTGATTCCCGCAAATAGCATTTCCTCAAGCTGGACATTGAATGGCCGGAGATGTACGTCTCAGAAAACGCCCGCTGATTCTGCGGGGATATACGCATTCCCCCATTTACGGGCCTATTCCGGCATAACTTTGAAACAGGACGAGACATGTATATCTGGCAAGTTCTTCTTCTCCTTCTGGCCGCGGCGGTTGCCGCCTATGTGCACCTTCGCCCCAAATCGGACGCCATGGTCGCCCGCCTGCGCAAGCTCATGATATGGTTCTTTCCCTACGCCTTCATTACCGTAGGCTTGTGCGCCCTGTTTCTTCAGGCCGCATGGGTTGCCGTGGTGTTTCTGCTCAGCGCGGCCGCATGTTTCATCCTCTTTCTGAAGAAGGATCTGGGCTAACAAAGGGGCTAACAAAGGTTGGCACAAAATCGTCCGTTCAAGCAAGGCACAAACGCATGATCATGGCCGGTAAGCATACCCATCCGGATACCTGCCGGAAACAGAAGCACCTCCCCTCCATTCTGGGCTGGTGCCTTCTGGTCTTTCTGCTGCTCGGCGACATGGCCCGCGCCAATGAACCGTGGACCGAGCTTGAACCCGGTCTGGACATGGCCACATTCTCGGTTTCCATTCCCAGCGCCTCCGGCGATGAATTCATACAGAAGGATGCCCTCACCGTTTTACGCATCCGTCCGGACAAGTACGAATTCGTGCTGCTTACCAGCTCCGAAAAAGGAATTCAGCTTACCCCGGCCCAATGGGCAGAACACAACGGCCTTACTGCCGTGATCAATGCCTCCATGTATCTGCCGGACAACCGCACCAGCACAGGATATCTTCGCAACGGCGACCATATCAACAACGGCTACGTCAACAAGCGGTTCGGTTCCTTCTTTGTGGCCTCGCCCATGGAAGGCGTTGCAGACAACGCCACGAACAGTACCCGGCAGAACGATTCCGCTGCCACCGCATTGCAGACCAACAGCACGGCTCTGCCCTCTCCCCTGCCCCTTGCCGCCATACTGGACAGACAGGCAGATGACTGGGAGCGCCTCATCAAGCACTACCGCATTGTCGTGCAGAACTTCCGCATGATCAATGCCGCCAAGCTTCCCCTGTGGCCGGAGGATGGCGACGCCTTTTCCATCGCAGCCGTTGCCATGGACAGTGAACAGGATATCCTCTTCATCCACTGCCGCCCACCGCTGACCGTGCGCCAGTTGACCGACTCGCTGCTTGAACTGCCGCTTGGCATTGTGCGGGCCATGTATGTTGAAGGCGGACCGCAGGCCAGCCTGCATGTTCGCACGGGCACCATGCGCAAGACATGGTCCGGCAGGCACGCCAGCGACTTCTGGAGCGGCGCACAGACGGAATGGATGCTGCCCAACGTGCTTGGCATTCGCAGGCGATAGGCCGGAAACCGCGCAACGAAGGTTGCCTTAGCCGCCAAGAGGTATTAGGTTTCCTCCATCTGAACGAGACAGCCTGAGGAGTTTTTCATGCCTTTATACGATTTCATGTGCCGCGACTGCGGAGAGATATTCGAAGAGATTGCCAGCCCCGACTGTACCGGCGGAGAACCCTGCCCTTCCTGCGGCAGCAAGGAAACGGAACGCCGACTCAGCGCTCATTGCGCCATTCCCGGTTCCGGCGTGAACCGTCTGCCCTCCGGCCTGCTGCGCGGCGGCGGTGCGAAGATGGAAAAGGTTCCCATGCCCAAGAAGCCCATCCCGCAGCGCCCGAAAACGGGCGGCTGCCCCAGTGCGGGCGGATGCCCGAGCGCCGGAGGCTGCAGCAGCGCCAAGTAAATTTGAACATAAAGGCCGGAACCGCAATTCCGGCCTTTTTTCATGGGCAAGAGCCTGTGCTGTACTCAAAGGGCAAATAAAAAGACGGTTTTAAAAAATCCTGTTGCTTATCACGTAAACGGTCTTAAGTCTTAAGAATCCGGTTCATTGTAACTGTAGGGGGATACGATGCAGCAGAGTGATTTTTCAGGACTTACCCAGATTCTTGAAAGATTGGATGCCGAGGGACAACGGGATTTCTTCAACCACATCAGGCGTATGCTTGGTGAGTTGCTTCCCATTTCTGACCATCTGAAAGACATTCGTGAGACCCGTTTTGCTGACGAATTCTCCTGCCCGCACTGTGGTGGTGAGAAGGTAAAGCGCAATGGGACGTACAGTGGCCGACAGCGGTATCTTTGTCATAGTTGCAAGAATACATTCAACGACTGGACTGGCACGCCCATGGCTGGCACTCACTACCCAGATCGTTGGATGGAATATATCCAGTTGATGCTTGAAGGGAAAACCTTGAAGCAATGTGCCAAGGCTCTTGAGATCAGCATCCCGACAGCTTTTTACTGGCGGCACAAGGTACTCAACGCCTTGCTGCGATTGGGTGATGGCAATCTGCTTTCAGGTGTCGTGGAAACCGACGAGACCTACTTCCTTGAGTCCTTCAAGGGTAAGCGCAATTTGACCATCAGAAAACCCCGCAAGCGTGGCGGTAAGGCTTCCAAACGAGGGATATCCAATGAGCAGGTCGCTGTAATGGTGGCGATCTCAAGGGATGGCGGGATTGTTTGTAGGACGTCCGGCCAAGGTGGAACAACAGCCCCCAAGATTCAGGCAACCGTGGGCCAAGCCCTGGATAACAATACGATCCTCGTCACAGACGCGGCAGCGGCTTTCAAGCGATATGCCGAGCAACAATCAATGGAGCATGTTGCGATCAACCCCAATAAAGGGAGTCGCAAGCTCGGAATCTACCATATCCAAAGGGCAAACGGCTATCACTCACGTCTAAAGAAGTGGATGCGTCGCTTCAACGGAGTGGCCACCAAATATCTGGATCACTATCTGCTCTGGTTTAGATTGCTTGAGCAGAGTAAAGACCTTGGTGACAGAAGTCGAAGAAGAGAGTTGCTCCTTGCCGCTTGCCGAAAATCCAAGAAGTTGCATACCAGCGATTTCCCTATGGATGAAGCAGCATAATCTTCTCATTAAAATCAAATTAGGGTAGCCAGAGCATATGCGCTTATTTGGTAAAGAAATAATTCTCCCTGAAACGATTCATGCATTCGTGAGACAAAGAAGGCAGTCGAAAATTCAATCCGTGGTTAAGTCAATATGCTCTACTTTGGAGCAAGCGAATGAAGATGCTTTCTTACATAGTTTTCAGTCCTTTAACAGAGAACTAAGCCGCAAGAATAGTGACAGAAGATATATTTACCGGAAAATATTGAGAATGTACGGTGGGATGGGGTCCTTCAATGATCTTGTTCTGTACAAGAATGGCACCATTTTAAAGGGTGAGAATACGAAACTTTCCAAGCTCAGTGAACAACTGCACTCACTGATTACAGAGGAACTACGGGATAGGCTTTATCTGTTGCCATGCTAGCGCAAGAAGGCACATAGCAACATTTCTTTTAAAATGCGCCAATAAAAAAGGCCGGAACACTGTTCCGGCCTGATTTGTTGCAATGGTCTTGCACTACATGGCTTTGGACGTGGCCAGCAGGTATATCTCGTGCGGATCGAGAATCAGGATAACCGAGCCGTCGCCCATGATCGTGGCACCGGAGATGCCCTTCACGTCACCAAGATACTCGCCAAGGGGCTTGATAACGATTTCCTGCCGTTCATGCAGCTTATCTACCACAATACCCAGCCTGCGCTGGTTGTCGTGGATAACCACAACGGAGAGCACTTCCGGCTGTTCTTCCGGCTCCGGCAGCTCAAGCAGCTCTGCCATGCTCACGATACCGAGCACTTCGCCACGCAGGGTTACGGCCTTGCGTCCCTTCACATCCGTGAGGCGGCGGGCCTCGATCTTGGTGGTTTCAGAAACCGCATCAAGCGGAATGGCATAGTTTTCACCGGCTACGTTGACCATCAGCGCGTCAATAATTGCCAGAGTCAGCGGCAGGGACAATGTGAACCGGGTGCCCTTGCCCACTTCCGAGGTAATGGTAACGCTGCCCTTCAGGTTCTTGATGTTGGTACGGACAACGTCCATACCCACACCACGACCGGAAATGTCCGTGATCGTCTCGGCGGAGGAGAAGCCCGGAGCGAAGATCAGTTCCATGGCCTCGCGGTCATCAAGGTTCTTCGCTTCTTCAGGAGTTATGACTCCCTTACGGATGGCGACCTCGCGCATCTTTTCAGGATCAATACCCTTGCCGTCGTCCTCGATTTCAATGGCGACCGAGTTACCGCGGTGGTAGGCACGCAGCCACACCTTGCCCTTTGCGGGCTTGCCGGCGGCAACGCGGACATCCTCAGCCTCAACACCATGGTCCATGGCGTTACGGATAAGGTGAACAAGCGGGTCGCCGATAACTTCAACCACGCTCTTGTCCAGTTCCGTTTCCTCGCCTTCCATGATCAGGTCCACTTCCTTGCCGCTCTTGCGGGAAAGGTCGCGCACAAGGCGCGGGAAGCGCGAGAACACGGAAGACACGGGCACCATGCGGACCTTCATGATCGTATCCTGCAGGTCGTCGGAAATACGGGCCATGGCATATGTGGTTTCGGTGAGGTTCTGCGCCACATCGGCCACGTCCACGTCCTGCCCGCTTTCCAGATGCCGTGCGAGCATGGTGTAACGGTTCCGGTTGATGATAAGCTCACCGATGAGGTTCATCAGGTGGTCGAGCTTTTCATGGTCAACACGGATAGTTGATGAAGATTTGCCCTTGCTCTGGTCCGCAGCCTGAGCCGCCTGATTCGGCGGAGGCGCGGCAGGAGCCGCAGGCTTTGCCGGTCCGGTCGGTCCGGTCGGTCCCGGCTTGGGAGCCGGTGCGGCGGGCTTGGGCTGGGCCGCTGCAGGCTTGGGAGCAAGCGCAGCCGGTTTGGGTGCTGCGGGCTTGGGTTGCGGCTTGGGCTCTGCCTTGGGAGCCGGTTTCGGCTCCGGCTTCTTCTCCGGCTGCGGAGCAGGTTTGGGAGCAGGAGCAGCCTCTGCAGGCTTGGGAGCTTCGGCACCAACGGCCACAGGGGCTCCGGTAAGTCTGCCCTTGTCTATGCCCAGCTTGTCCAGTTCTTCGCCAAGCATATCGAACATAATTTCGATTTCCTGCGACAGAATGGGAAGCATGAGGCTGAAATCCAGATCGCTGTTACGCGCGTTATCCACCAGCCCTGCAGTGCGTCCGGCATGCACCTTGACCGATTCAAATCCCATGTAGCCACAGGAGTTCTGCACCGTGGTCAGGCTGCGGAACAGCACGTCAATGTAATCCCGCTGCGAGCCGTCCTTTTCCAGCTCGCCCATGGCCAGCTTTATTGCGCCGTTCTGCTGCGACGTGGTGGTCAGGAACAGATCCACATCTTCGGCATCCAGCCCGCTCTCACCTTCCACGGCATCCTCGGCGGCCGCAGTTTCCGGGGCAGGCGCAGCTGCCTCCTGTCTGCCTCTCACCGGGGCTTCGATAACCCCTTCATTCACGGCCTTCTGCAGCACGGTCACCGCATCCGTGATGATAAGCGGAACCACGGTGCCGGAAGCCGGATCAACCTTGGCCACAAGGCTTTCAATAATATCAACCACAAACAGCAGAAGGTCTATCAGCCCCTGCGTTACCGCAAGCTCACCCTTGCGGGCGCGGTTCAGCAGGGTTTCTGCCTCGTGTGTAATGCTGTTCAGTTCGTTGAACCCGATAATGCCACTGTTCCCTTTCAGGTTGTGGAAATAACGGAAAATGTCGTTTACCAGCTCTCCGGGTTCCAAGGGGTTCTTTTCCAGCTCCAGCAACCCGCTGCTCAGGCTTTCGGTCATCTCGCGCGCTTCTTCTATGAAGTCACGCAAATGCCCTTCGCCGAATGCGGTAAGCGCATAGGGCTTGCCCTCTTCCATCTCAAGAGAGGCCGCATCATCAACCAGCACGCCGTCTGCCTGGGTAACGACCGCCTCAGCCGCAGGAGCAGCAACCTCTTCTGCAGATGCTTCGACAGCCGCAGGAGCTGCTGTGGATTCTCCGGCAAGCAGCGCATCGAGCGTATGGATAATAGCTTCCGTCGCTACTTCCCCCTCGCCGCCCTGGGTTTCCAGATTGTCTATCATCTGGCGCAAGGCATCGGTGGCCGAAAGAATGACATCCATGATCTCGGCGGTCACGCTCATGTCACCCTTGCGCAGCTCATCCATGATGTTTTCGGCCTTGTGCGCAAGGACGTTTATCTTATTCAACCCCAGAAAGCCCGAGGCCCCTTTGAGGGAATGCATGGGACGGAAAATTTCGTTGAGCAGGGATATGTTCCCCGGCTCCTTCTCGAGTTCAAGAAGGTTCGGCTCGATGGTTTCGAGGTGCTCTTTCGCTTCAATGATAAAGTCAGCAAATATTTCCGGATCCATGAAATCTTGACTCATGTCGCATCCTCAACGTTGGAGAGCCCTGCTATTAGCGAACAATAACCAACTGTTTTTTCATACTCTTCAAGCTCACAAACCAAGCATACAGCAAAAATGCCTGTTGTTGCGACAACATATCGGCATTTGTAGAAAAAAGCTTAGCCCAAAAGCATTTTTACGTTCTTGACCATCTTTTCAGGCTGCGCAGGCTTAACCATGTAGAGGTTGGCCCCGAGGCTCATGCCCATCTGAATATCCTTGTCCTGTCCTTCGGTGGAAAGCATGACAATGGGCAGGTCTCTGTATGCATCCTGCTCGCGAACGGTCTTGATAAAGGTGAAACCATCCATGCGGGGCATGTTCACGTCGGAAATGATAAGGTCGATCCGGTCAGAGGAGTACAGCTTTTCAAGGCCGTCCAGTCCGTCTTCTGCCGTGGTCACCTTAAATCCTTCCTTTTTCATGATGAAGGCCACAAGGTTACGAACAGTCTTTGAATCGTCAACAATAAGAATATGCTTGCTCATTCCGGCCTCCTAAATCTGAAGCACGCTATCAACTATATGGTCAACCGAGATTATTCCTATCAGTTCATCGCCGGACTTCATGAGACCGGAGATGAAGTCAACATTCACGCCCAGATGCGACTCGATGGCCCAGTCAATCATGTCCTGAGTGGCCCTGTACATCGTGTGCACCGCTTCGATCATCAGCCCCAGCTGCAGCCCGTGCCTGCGGCACACCACAATGAACTGGTCCTGATTCTCCTTGGTTGCGGGAATGCCGAGCAGGTCACGCAGACGTACAAGGGGCGTAACCCTGCCGCGAAGATTGACCACACCGGCAATGAACGAAGGCGCGGTGGGCAATCTGGTAGGCGGCATGTAACGCAGCACTTCCTGCACAGTCATGATCGGCACGGTAAACTCCTGCGATCCCACATAAAAACTTACAAGCTGCAGTTCAGGGGCATTACGCAGCTGTTCCGCAAGGTCAGGTTCCCGCTCGATAACGGGGCCTGCGGCCCTGCCCTTTCCCTGCGCGGCGACCGGCTGACCGGCCGGTGAGGAGCCGCCCTGAACGGGCGCGGCAGCCGCTTCCGGCTGCACAGGTTCCAGACCGAGCTTTTTCAGCGCCGCGGCCTGATCCATGCCGAGATACTTCTGCATGAAGGCCAGCTCGGCAGGTGTGAACTTGCCCTTGTCGCCGGACGGAGCTGCTTCGAACTCCTGATCCTGAAAATATTCTTCCGGTGTCTTGATCATAATAACGCCACTATCTCGTTTGCGAGGAGCTCATACCCTTTTGCCCCACGGCATTCCGGGTCAATATCAAACACAACCTTGCCAAGGGCGCTCGCATCGCGAAAACGCGTATCAATGCCTATGACCGTTTTGAACATATTGTCGCCCATCTTTTTTCCCAGCAGTTCCAGCACCCTGCGGCACGCACCTGCACGTTTGTCGTACATGGTTGGCAGGGCTCGGTACCGGATGGGTTCCGGCAACACCTTGTTCAGCAGGCGGATGCTGTCGAACAGCAACTTCAAACCGTGCAAGGCCAAAAAATCCGTCTGGATGGGAATGATCAGCAGATCACAGGCAACCAGCGCATTAATCTGCAACAGCCCGAGATGGGGGGGGCAATCCAGAATGACATAGTCATAGTCATTTCGGACAAGCTCCAGCGACAGTTTCAAAATGCCGCCCTTTCCCGGTCTGTCCCGCAGGTCCCCTTCCAGCTCGGAAAGACGGATGGAAGCGGGAACCATGTCGAAGACCTGAGCTTCGTGCCGGTAGCGTATCTTCTGCCAGACCTCCATCCACTTCTCTTCCGGACTCGTGAACAAGTCGTATACGGTATGTTCAATCGAGTCGGGATAATACCGCTGATGCACAGATGCACAGGCATGCGGATCAAGGTCCATAACCATGACCCGTTTTCCCATCCTAGCCAGTGCAGCTCCCAGAGACAGGGCTGTCGTAGTCTTGCCTACTCCGCCCTTCTGATTCGCCACCGCCAGAATTTTACCGCTCATTACAGCACTCCTGCAGCCAGAAGTCAGACACTGCCCCTCCGTTACTCCAGTTTCCTGTAAACGATAGCTCCCTTGTGGTGTTCCGGCTTGAAGGCTCGAGTGATGTTGTGCAGCGACTCGGAGTGTCCGATAAGCATGGAACCGCCGGGCAGCAGGTTATCGTAGAAAGAGCCGATGACCTGCTTCTTCATGTTGTCGTCAAAGTAGATGATGACATTGCGGCAGAAAACGATGTGAGAAGGCTCCACACGCTTCAGCTGCATACGGTCGCTCAGGTTGATCTGCCCGAAGTTGACCAGGCGCTTCACCTCGGGATTCACCTTGTAGGTCAGGTCAGTCTGCGTGAAGTAGCGCGAGACCACTTCCTTCGGCGTGGTCCGCAGGGCGTACTCAGTGTAGATACCTCTGCGGGCGGACATGAGCACGGCTTCGGAAAGGTCGTTGGCCGTGATCTTTATGTCCCACGTAGAGACTTCGGACTTGAGCACGTCATGAAGGATCATGGCGATGGTGTAGGGTTCTTCGCCGGTGGAACACCCGGCAGACCAGATGCGGAGCTTTTTCTGCCGCTTCTTGCGCAGGTCATCCAGAAGAGGCGGAAGAACGCTTTCCTCAAAGACCTTGAGCTGAGGCGGGTTTCTGTAGAAGCTGGTTTCGTTGGTCGTTACCACTTCAAACAGCTTGCTCAGTTCCTGACGCTTGCTCGCATCATACCGCAGGAAATAGTAATACTCCCCGAAGGTCTTGAGGTTCAGATCCTTGAGCCTGTTGGCCAGACGATTCTCGATGAGGTATTTACGGTTGTCCGCAATGTAGATGCCGCACTGTTCGTAGATGAAATCGCGAAGTTGTCGGAACTCATCGTCGGACACCTTCTGGTCCTTCTTCAAGGTGATCGTCTTCGAGAACAATGAAGACATCTACTCTCCCTCCCCTTCGTTCTGCCGGATCTTTTCCGCGGCTTCCTGCGCGGCCTCCTGCAATTCCGGATCATCTGCATCCATGAGAGCCAGCAGAGATCGGAAGGCGGCCTTGCCGCCGATATCCCCCAGGGCCTCGACAGCCTTCAGGCGTACAAGCGGGCTGTCGGATTCAAGCAATTCTATCAGGTTCGGCACGCCACTTTTGCTGCGTCTTTTTCCAAGCGCTTCAATGGCACGAACAATTACCCAGTCGTCTGCGTCCTGCAGTGCTTCCATCAGGTAGGGCTCAACTTCTTCCACTGCACAGCCACCGATGAGGTCCACAAGGGCAAGACGCACCTCACGGTTTTCATCATGCAAACGCGGAACAACCAGTGAAAGCCTGTCAAAGTCGCACAGGCACCCCTGAAACAAGGCTTCCGGAGCAATCTTGCGGATATCCGGCACCTCGTCTTCCAGAGCGGCTGTGAGAATCTCTATGTTCTCGTCCACTCCCAACTTGCCGAGGGCATAGACCGCCATCATGCGCTGAATGGGGTCGGGGCTGCTGTGATACTGGCGGAAGCGTTCGACCATGCCGGAATCTTCCAGCGCGATACAGGCTTCCAGTGCGGCTTCCTTGACGTCGTCGTAGGGGTGCTCAAGCATGGCGAAAAGCCTGTCGCCGCTTTCCACGGAACGTATGCATTCACCGAGAAAATACAATGCGGCCTTGAGCACGTTGCCGTCCCTGTGGCGTTCAAGCACATCGAGGAAGAAGTCTCTGGCGTCTTCATCAGCCTTTTCCGCAAGGGCATGGATAATGGCACGCTGCTCGTCCCGGCTCTTGTTCCAGAACTCGTCCATGAGCAACTGCACCGCAGCCTTGTCTTCCATATGGAGGATGGCTTCCACGGCGATGCGCACGGAATATTCGTCACCAGAGCGGACCACCTCTTCCAACGCGGGGTTGAATCCGATGGAGGCAATGCTCTGCACAAAGGCGAGCAGGCGCTCGTGGTCTCTGTCCGGGTCCAGCGTTGCGGCAAGGCGCAACAACTCTGCAGAGGCTTTTTCGCCACCTACGTAGCCAAGCCCCAGAACCGCTGCATCCTGAATATCCTCGTCTTCATCCTCAAGCGCCGCCAAAAGGTACTGGCGGAACTTATCCCGCTCCTTGTCCACAAGCAGGTTGAGCGACTTGCCGCCCAGAATCTGCACTATGGCCTTCACAATCTTGTTGCGCAGCGGACCGGGAGAAGCATCAAGACGCTTCATGAGCACGCTGACAGCCTTGATGTTTCCCATCTCGCCAAGTGCTTCCACGATCATGGAGCACACGAGGTCGGAACTGGTATCAAGGGCGCGGGCCAATGCGTTGACCGAAGAATCCGCACCGATCTTGGCAAGTGCCTCAATAACGGAGAACTGAACCCACTCTTCATCCTTCATGGCCTTGTTGAGGCAGTCTGCCGCTTCGGCAAAGCCGAGGGTGCCAAGGCTCACCGCAGCCTGATACCGCACATTGACTTCGGGGTCCTTGAGCAAGGCCTCGCACAACGGAGATACGGCAATACGGTTATCGGATGTGCCCAGAATATCGGACATGAAGATACGGATATCAGGATCATCGTCATGCAGAAGATCTATCAGCGTCTGCAGGTCATGAGCCCCCACCTCGCGCAGGATATCCATGGATATATTCCGCAGGGGAGCGTCGTCGGAACGCAACAGGGGCACAACCGCCTGCACCACGGCATCGCCGCCGATCTGGCGCAAGGCTCTGTCGGCTGCTTCCTGAACGCCCAGATTGGAACTCCGTATGTGCCCTGCAAGCAACGGGATGGCTTCCGTCATCTTCGCCTGCCCTGCGGCAAAGGCTGCCTCACGGATCTCCGCAGGCTCTGAACTGTTCAATTGCTTCATTATATCAATGTGCTCAGACATGTCCCCATCCTTACTGCAAGGTCGATCAGCATATCCGGTCGAACAACTGCCGGACTATTTGTACAAACCAGCCATGATGGCTTCCGCGATATCATCAATGTCATGAATCTCGTCGGCTAAACCGGCATCAACAATGGCCTTGGGCATACCGTAGACAACACAACTGGCGTCGTTCTGCGCTATGGCACGTCCCCCCTTCTGCTTCAACACGCGCATGCCTTCTGCGCCGTCGCTCCCCATACCGGTGAGTATGACACCAAGCGCCTTGCGTCCCACGCTGTTGCCCACCGACTCCATAAGCACGTTGGCAGAGGGCTTGTAGAGCGCATCAGTGGGCTCAGTGGTAACCACCAGTTCCATACGGCCACCGCGCAGGTCCAGACGGATATGCTTTCCGCCCGGAGCCACATAGGCCACACCGGGGGCGATTCTGTCACCGGTTTCGGCTTCCTTGACCGATATCTTGCAAACGCCGTCCAGACGCTTGGCAAAGGGACCGGTAAAGGCAGCGGGCATATGCTGGGCTATCAGGATGGTGGCAGGAAAATCTGCCGGCAGCTGCGAAAGCACCTTCTGCACGGCAGGCGGTCCACCGGTGGAAACGCCTATCGCCACGATATCCCTCACCGGTCTGCCCGTACGAGGTGCCACCGGCTTGGGTACTGCGTGCGCCGCCGCAACTGCGGTTCCGTTGGTTGCAACGGCCGGACGCACCGGGCGGGAAGGACGAGGCGGCACAAAGCGCCTGCGGGAAATCTGCTTCACCTTTTCCTGAAGGTCCTCTTCTATCTTTACTATATCCAGAGAGACCTTGGAAAGCTGTTTAGGAATAAAATCAACAGCCCCGAGCTCCATGGCCTTCAGGGTGGCTTCTGCTCCCTCGACAGTCAGTGAACTGACCATGAGAACGGGCCGGGGCATTTCCATCATGATATGACGAAGTGCCGTCAGGCCGTCCATGCGGGGCATTTCTATATCAAGGGTCACAACATCGGGGTTATGCTTGCGGATAAGATCCAGACCTTCCTGCCCGTCGCGGGCAGTGGCCACAACCCTGATCTCAGGGTCTTTTTCAAGCATGCTGCTCAACGCTTTTCTCATGAAAGCGGAATCATCTACTACAACAACTGTAATCACCCGTCACTCCTTGCGAATCTCGGTGACAAACGGAACTCGTGCTCGTGTGGTTGAAAAGAGCGCGCAGGCTCGCGCCACAGGGCGCGCTACCCTTGCTGCGAACAGGACGATTCTGGTCCTCATAGCACTATGGTAGAGAATTTCGAATGTTAATCAATACTAAATAAAATAAAATATTTTGGCAACGCACGAAAAAAAGCTTGCATTCATTCGGGACCTACGCTAGTTACCACCTCCTCACGGGATGTGGCTCAGTTTGGTAGAGCGCTGCGTTCGGGACGCAGAGATCGAAGGTTCGAATCCTTTCATCCCGACCATGAAGGTCATAGGGCTTGCGGAAACATCCGCAAGCCCTTTTTTGATACTGCCGAACAGGCTGAGGCGTGCAGGTGCACTCCCCAGCCGGAATGGAACCATGTATAGTGCCTTGAAAAGGAGAAATGCACAGATGCGCTACATCATCTCTTCTCTGCTGATTCTGGCTCTGTGTTCCGCGTGCACCGCCAGAAGCATGAAGCAGTACAAGCCCAGCGACATTCAGTGGGAATCCGGCAACGTTGTCTACGCTGTAGTGGACAGGGAAAAGAAAGATCACGTGAAGGTCGATGCCTCGCTGCAAAAAATCTTGTTCTCGGGTGATTCTGTTCAGGCCCGCTATACCTTTGCCGGTCCCGGCAAAATGGTCATTATCGACGCCGGAGTCATCAAAGAGGATAATGGCATACCCTACACTGAAACCCAGTACAGCGAAAAGGCGACCATCTTCGGCCTGTACGACGGCTTTTCAGTACTGACGGTAAACAATGTTTCTTCCCTCTGCGACGGAAGCAACCCGCGCAAACAGACCCGCATAGCCACAAAATACTGTGAGCAGCTTCCTCCGGATGAAGACAAGTGGGACTGGAGACGGCTGGATGATGACGCACTCATGAATGACGAACACAAACTGGATATGCTGAAATCGCTGAGAGAGCGCAAAAACAGCATGCTGACCTTCTGGTAGTGCCTCCATAGAAACACGGCCCGGTTCATCCGGGCCTTTTTCATGCCCTCCCTCCGGCTGCAGTCAGCCTCCTCCGCTCCATTTATACTTGCATAGAGGCTCCCCATGGCAACATGGTCATAGGCTGATAGGCCCCCTGCAAAGCAGCCATCTTCTCACATTTTCCGCCCCACAACCGCATAGCCCTTCGCAGGCCATCGACTTCAATCGACTGATAACAGCCGGGCAACTTACGAGGATCTGACGAGCATCTGGCGGGCAACTGTCTGGCAGCAAAGTACATGCAAGATCATCCCTTCATCGGACTCCAAAACACATCCGGACTGGGCAGACGTTAGCAGCGCTCGACAGAATTTTACAGAACTTGGCGCAACTATTCATCAAACGGGCCATATTGAGAAGGAAAACACAGCCAACCCGCT
>JBKEAK010000257.1:0-3183 GCA_047972125.1 Halodesulfovibrio sp. | reverse complement strand
CGGATTTCGTTGCCCTGTTCGCCGAAGAGACGGGTGCGCCAATAGGCAACGCCTGTGTCTCCCTTGTGTTCGGTGCGTTCAACCGAGTCCCAATCCGTTACGCCGAAAGGAATGTTCTGCATCTTCATGGTAATTCACTCGTATTTTTGATGTGATAGATGGTGGTGCTGGGTGGACGCTAGTCGGTTGGTCGCGAAGGGGCTAGTTTCACAAATTAAGTTATTTTTGAACGAATTTGTGCATTGTCGTTATGGGTCCATCATTGTCATAGCATTCCAAAGTGCCACTTTGAGTGATAATGTAATACTCCCCATAGGTGTTATCCATTTCATAGTAATAAACTATGTTATTCTTTTTTATTGCCTTAAGTTTTCTTGTTGAGTGAGATTTGTCTGGAAATTTTTGAATTGCTAAATAGTCGTTCTGTGTCTTTTGGATGGTTATTTGTCCAATTCCGAAATCACTGGTATCAATCCACGTGCCTAGAGTTTTGATTCCGTCTGCAAAAGAATGGACTGTCATTGTGAAGGTGATACATATTATTAGTATTATTCTATTCATTGTATGGTGTTCTCGCTTGGGATGGTTGTAACCTTCCACCCATCCCCATCCCTTTCCGCCACCACCAACGCATCTTCCTTGGCACCTGCGGCATGATACTGCCCGTCAGGTGTCCAGATGGCGGTGCGGCCACCGGAATTCCAGCCGCCGCTTGGCTTGTTGTGGTTGGACATGAGCACCAGAAGGCCGTGTTCTTTGGCGCGGGCAGTCAGAATGGCGGCATCGGCCGCATAGCCGTTTTCAGAAACAAGCACGCTGGCCGCGTATATCGTAGCCCCCATGGCCTTGTAGGTTACTGCGTGGGCGGGGTTGGACAGGTCTGCGCAGATGGTCACGCCCACCTGCTCGCCGTGGCAGGATTCCAGCACATGCTCGGTGCCGGCGGAAAAATGTGGTTCTTCCGTGGAATGCAGATGAATCTTTGCATAGACCCCCACGCTGCCGTCGGGCCGGAAAATGAAGGAGCCGATGCGGGGCTTGCCTGCTGCGCCGTCCCTTTCCGGTGTCGTTCCATCCGCACTTGAGGACGTATCCTCACTCGACAACGTATCCTCCACTCGCAGCGGGGCACCCGCCACAATGATCATGCCATGCTTCTGCGCGGCATCCCTGAGCGGGGCGAGGCGTGTGTCGTCCTGCGCCATGGCCAGCTTTGCGGCAAGCTCCGGCTCATATCCCGTCAGGCCCAGTTCGGGGAAAAGCAGGTAAGTAACGCCCAGCCTGCCAGCCTGTTCCGCCATGGCGGTATGGGTGGCCACGTTGGCCGAAATGTCTCCTTTGACAGAGCCTGTTTGTGCGGCGGCAATACGGAACACGCTCATGGAGCCTCCTGAACGGGGTAGGGTGGTGCGAGGGTCGTAATCCGGTATCCTTTTATAAGGAATGCGGCTTCAAAGAGTTGTGGATACGTTTTCCCGAAGCCTTTGTCCATGCGCGACGGGGCTGGCCTTACATGCAGGGCAGGGGGGCGGAATGGCTCTCGCAGCTTCATGCGGCAGACCCGCGATTGATCTTTCAGGGGGCATCGGGTAATGCCTAGCCTTTCCGCAGCGTGTCGGAAACCCTTGCGCAACGCGGCGCAGCGGTGGGGAAAGCACGGCCGATGCCGCTGTTTCGCCAACGCATTCCGCTGCCGTCCGGCCAAAATCCGGAGGGCTGCCGATGCCTACGCACACAATCAATCCTTCGCGGAAGCCACGGCCCCGGATGATCGGGACGGTGCCACCCGTGATGCCGGAGAGCATATGATCAAGCGCATTGAAACAGATACCCCCGTGGACCCGGCCGCAGAAGAGACCCAAGCCTTTCTGGACAGCCTGCCGGAAATAAAGCCCGGACAGAGCTTCCGTTTTGCGTGCCATCCCCGTGTGGCCTGCTTCAATGCCTGCTGCCGCGACCTGAACATGCCGCTGGCCCCCTATGATGTGCTGCGCCTGCGGCATGAACTGGGCATGAGCAGCGAAGATTTCATCGGCTTTCACACCAAGGTGGGCCAGTATCCCAACGGCTACCCCGTGCTGTATCTGAAGATGGACAACGGCCCTGAGCGCACCTGTCCCTTCCTTTCTCCCGCCGGTTGTTCCGTGTATCCCGGCCGTTCCGCCGCCTGCCGCACCTATCCGCTCGGCCGCGCCACCCGCGAAGACGACAACGGCGCGCTGGTGGAACAGTATTTCCTCGTGCAGGAGCCGCACTGTCTGGGCTTCAGCGAAAACAAGGACTGGACCACGGATACATGGCTGCAGGATCAGGAGCTGGTTGAATACAACCGCCTGAACGACCGCTACATGCACCTCATGGCCAAGCAGCAGCGCACGGGCTACCCCCTTGCCCAGAAGCACGCCACCCTGTGTACGCTGGCGTTCTATCAGCTGGACCGGTTTGACGGATTCCTGCAAAGTGTAGGGGTAATGGAACGTCTCGTCATGACGGAAGAAGAAAAGCAGCGCGTGCTGGATGACGAAACCGCGCGCCTTGAATTTGCTTTCGACTGGATAGAGCTGGTGCTCTACGGCACGAACGACCGCCTCACCATCAAGGAGTAACCCATGTCCGGCAACGGCATGACCCCTTCGCCCGAAATGAACAACGGCGTGCCCGCACATCCTGCCGTGTTCCGCGCCGACAGCTGGAAAGGACTGCTGGAAGCGCTGGCCCCCCACCGGGGCAGGCGTATCGTATTCACCAACGGTTGTTACGATATTCTGCATCCCGGCCACGTGGACCTGCTGGCGCGCGCCCGTGCGCAGGGCGACATTCTCGTTCTGGGGCTGAACAGCGATGCCTCGGTGCGCAGTCTGGGCAAGGGCGACGACAGACCGGTGAACCCTTTTCCCGTCCGGGCCTATGTGCTGGCGCATCTTGCCAGCGTGGATTTTGTGGCCGAGTTCGACGAATCCACCCCCTATGAACTGATCAAGGCCGTGCGCCCGCAGGTGCTGGTAAAGGGCGGCGACTGGTCCGTGGACAGGATTGTGGGACGTGATATTGTGGAAGCGGACGGTGGCACCGTGCTGAGTCTGCCCCTGCTGGGCGGATTCTCTACCACTGCGCTGCTGGAAAAGATTCGCGGCCAGAAGTAATAACCGTATTTGAAGATGCCTCCGGCGGGGAGGGGAGATG
>JBKEAK010000256.1:0-6880 GCA_047972125.1 Halodesulfovibrio sp. | reverse complement strand
ATCGAAATTGTAGCGGCCTTTGTTTACGGGCAGATCCTTGGCCCAGTAACCGGGCACCCGTTCGTATTCCACATGGCTGCCCATGACGAACGAAGCCACTCTGTATGGGCCGCTCCCCACAGGGGGGGCGAGCGTGGGGGACGAAAAGTCGTGGTGTTCCCAGTAGTGCTTGGGCAGCACTGGCAGCTGAGCCAGAATGACGGGGAGTTCCGCATTGCCTTTTTCCTTGAAGACAAAGCGGATGCTGCGAGGAGAAAGCACCTCTGCCCTGTCAACGGAAGCATAGTAGCTGCGGTAGAAGGGGGCCCCTTTTTCCATGAGTGTGCGGAAGGTGAATGCCACGTCTTCCGCCGTCATGGGCACTCCGTCATGGAACCGGGCGGCGGGATTGAGATGAAAGGTGACCCATGAGCGGTCTTTCGCCACTTCGAAGGACTGCGCCACAAGTCCGTAGTATTCCAGTGTGGAGGAGTCCGGAACGGCTGTACCCAGCGTGCTTGTGGTGAGGCCGAATCCTGCCGGAGACATGCCCCGTGCTATGTATGGGTGGAAGGAGTCGAAATTTCCGTTTGCGGCAAGACGCAGGCTGCCACCTTTGGGAGCATCCGGATTCGTATGGGTAAAATGCTTGCCGTTCCACTGATACAGCGGCTCACCGAACAAGCTCAGCATCGTTGCCGTGGAAGCGGATTCGGCGAAAGCCCGCAGGGGCAGGGTTGCGCAGAGGACAAACGCGGCCATGAGAAAGAGAGAGCCTAAGGCCCCTTTCGAAGAGGTGAAATCTGAATAGATAGGCATGATCGTCATATCCCTGTAATGTCGTCGCATACGGCGGAGGGGCCGCACGCCTTACTTGGCATGCGGCCTTTATGGTTACTAGAATTCGCAGCGGATGCCGGCGTAGAAAGAGCGCCCGCGAGCGGCTGCGGTGGTTTTGTTTATGTCTTCCTCTGCCACCCCAACCCCCACTGTGCCGTCGAAGACGTTGAGAACGTCGAGCAGCAGCGTGACGGTATATGCTTCCTCTCGCAGAGCATCGAATTCCAACGACAGGTCGGTAATCATGCCGCCCGGAATGACGCCTTTACGGTATGCGTCGTGATACTCGCCGGAGTCGTCAAGCCAGTTGGAGCTTTCCTTGTTCGGGTTGGAGGAGGTAGTGCCGTACGGGGTGTCGGAAGCAACCCGGGCGTCTTTGTATAGCCCTGTGGCAGAATCGCGCCAGCGGGTTACTGAATTGAGGCGTAAGCGATCCTCATAGAAATTGCCCTGCCATGAGAGCGTGATCACCAGCGGTGCGTTGTAGTCTTCGGCAGGCAGTTCGGAACGGTCGACAAGTTCTCCGTTGTAGTAAACTTGCTCGAATCCGTAAGCATAGCCGCCACTGGTCGCGATTGTGTTGATGTCGCTGTTGAACGCGCCGTTGAATGTTTTGGTTTTGGACTGCGTGAATCCCAGAGCCAGACGGTGGGAGCCGAAATCCTCAAGCTGGAACGATCGGGCCAAACTCAGCGTTATGCCGTCATATGTGCTTTTGCCGTCGTTGGTGAGCTCGTAGAGGTTGTCACCTCGGGTCACGCTGATGAGCTGGTTTTTATGATCGCGGTGCACCAGCTCAATGCCGTACTCGTATCCGTTGATATCTCCCAGAATGCCGCCGGTGAGTTCGTCGGAGTAAGGCGTCTCAAGGCCCTTGGCCTGATAATTTCTGTCGGCCCCTAATTTATCCGTAACAATATCTGCTATGCCGTCGCCGTTGGTATCGCGCTCCTGATGAATGTAGGAGGTGCGGTAGCGGTCAAATGCATATGCGCGCAACTGGCTGCCATAATATCGGTTCACGCCGCCTACGAGACGCAGCATGCCGTTACCGAATGTATCCAGTTCAGCTTTGAAACGGGGAGCTATGTCCGTATTGTAGGTAAAATCGTCATAATCGATGCGGAATCCAGGGGTCAGCGTGAGGCGGTAATACTCAATTTCAGCCTGCCCGTAGTAGCCCAGCGTATTCAGGGTCTTGCTCTGATTCCTCTCCGGGTAGGTAACGTCGGTCAGTATCCACCGGTTCAGCGTCTGATCGACCAGAGTGACTGCCCGTGCTTGTTCGTTCCACAAGTCGGTGGTGGTATTGTTGACATCCAGACCTGTGGAAAAACGCCATTCCACATCGCCGGTGTGCAGGGCTACGGCGTCGTAATCCAGCCCCAGATCAATGCTGCGGTTCTGAACAGTGGCGTCACCCACCGCGCCATAGGCCTCATCTCCGTGGGAATAGCGGTAAGAATTGCTGGCATCACGGCTGAAACCGTTTTGCGAGTATGCGAGCTTGCCGGAAAAGAGTCCCGCATCCGTAGTAAGTTCAGCCGAAGAGCCGAAGCGCCATGCCTTGTTTTCTGTTTTCCAGTCACTGTCCGGCCATTCTTCGCGCCAGCGCTTTTCCGAGTATGGCGCATAGGTGCTGTCCAGCGAGAATTTGAAGTCTTCGCTGGGGGTAAAGGTCATCTTGGCGAAATAGTTTTCGCTTATGCGCCACTGGTCTTTGTCATGCTTGGTGCCATCATTTTCTTCCAGAAGCAGAGGAATAATGGATTTTTTCTGTGAAACGGAAAGCAGCAGAGAGGCGTTGTCTGTAACGGGGCCGTCCAATGTGGCGGACATGCTGGTTATGTTGAACCGCGCCTGATTGTCCGCTTCTTCGGAATTGATATCCACGCCACGCAGATTGTCCCACTTGCTGCGCGTGTGGCGGCCGGTAAATACACCGTGCCAGCGGTCCTTGCGTGGGTCGATGAGCTTTGCGTCTACCACGCCTCCCACAAACGAGCCGTATTTGGCAGGCACGTTACTGGTGTGCACGGTTATGGAGTCAACTAAACTCGTATCGTAAAAAATGGTCTGGTCTGCACCGTTTACGGTCATGTCATTGTAGCTTGCGCTGCCCTCGTCTCCGTTCAGCCCGTTGGGGTTAAGGGTGTTAGTCACGCTCAGGCCATCAATGAGAAAATTGTTTTCATACGGCTTTGCACCGGCAATGGATATGCGGGGAGGACGGATTTCCCCTCCGGTCCGGCTGGATATTTCTTCGTTGGAAAACTGTACGTTGGGCATCCCCTTGAGTGCTTCAGTAATGGAACCTGAGTGCGAAGGCAGGGAATGGAGTTCTTTGCCGCTGATGGAAGCGGTACCGGATTCCTTGCGCTGACCTTCTACCTCAACAGTATCCAGACGGTGTACGCCGTCATTGGTGGTTCCGGACGGAGATGCTTCTGTTTTTGTGGCGTTGCTTTGAACGGCATCCGGGGTGGTTGCATTTTGTGTGGCAGGTTCGTTGCCGCTATGAGTTTTCTGCGCGAAAAGTCCCGGTGGGTATACTTCAGCGCATGCTGAGCCGCCGTATATCCCCACAATATTCAGGATGAACAGCAGAGCCCATCCTTGCAGCTTCCCTTTCATGTCTAACTCCAGTGTGTAATGAATTTCATTATCATTAGAAGATCAATAAAATAGGGACATGGGGTAACCATGTCCCCAGCGCCATTTATCTGAATTTGTTAAAGAGATTTTGTTTGTTGTCCATATCTGCGAGAATGATGGATGCCAGTGCCACAGGGCCGAACAAGGCGATCAGGGAACAATCCCATAAACGCAGGGGGCGTTGCATCCTGCGCTGGAGCAGCAGGAAGAGCACAAGGGATAGCGCGCAGCTGGCAGCTGCGGCCAAAGGTACATCAGCATAGGTTGCGGAAAGATGCATGAATCCCGAACCTGCTTCGTACTTGCTGAGCTTCACCGGAAAAAGGAACGAGGCTATCAGGCGACGCTGGTCCATGGTCCGCAGGTCGTCTTCATTGGGAGGCATGGTGAAATCATGTACTGACTTATAGTTCGGATCCATGCCCAGCCCCGTAATACCGCTGTGAATACCTGAAAGATCCCACAGTACGGCGCTTTTTCCGAGCGGGTCCGCCCATAGGGCAATGCGCGTCTTTCCGGCATCAAAGAAAGGAAGCGGCAAGCGGCGCAGTGTGGCGCTCTGTTGGTCGAGTATGAAGAAGGCATCGTCCGTCACCACGAAAGCACCCCACTCCTTGCGGTGGTGTTCCTGAACAATGATGCTGCGGATATTTCCCGGCACGGTCTGCTGTGTGTTCAGGCAGCGGGGGGCTGCGTGCGTCATCTGGAGTCGGAAGAGCGTGTTTTCAGCGTCGGTGAGCACATACCCCAGATCGTATGCCTTGAGCGGGTCAGGGTTGCCGCCCAGAGCCCGGACAGGGAAGACGAAACCGACATTTCGCAAGGCATCGGAGAAAAGCTTGCTCTTGGCTTGATTCACAGAACCGTCTTCGGGCCGGAGAAACTCAATGCTCAACCCGTCTGATGCCACACGGAAAAAGTCCGGAGCCAATTCCAGCCTGGCTCCGCCTGGCTCGGATTCAAGCAGCATGTGCAGCATGGGGGCCGGACTATTCCATTCCTGCGGGGAAAAACGGGCGAATTGCCAGCTGTATTTGGCCTCGTGCGGGGTGAATGTGCGTCCGCCCAGAGTCTGAGGAAAGCAGTTCCATTTGGCCAGATCCTCGGCGTAGAGGAAGGGCAGGGCCTGCGCATACTGCTTGCGATTCAGTTTTGTGCCATTTTCCAGCATGTACATAGTCGTTCCTGCCCCCACCGGGCCTATGGCTTTGCCAAGAGCAGTACTGGAGGTCACAAATTCTCCCCTAACCGAACTGAAAGACATGCTCTGACGGACGCGTTCCGGCATGGCCATGCGCCAGTAGAAGCCGGGAAGAGCCGCGCTCAGGCAACATGCCGCCAGCAGCAGAGTCGCCCCTCGCGCCGGACCGAAGCCGTCGCCCTGAGGTGAGCCGAGGAAGCGCATGAGTGCAAAGTACGTCATGGGCGCAAAACCGGCGGCAAACAATGCATACTGCCACAAGGAAGGGCCGTATGCGCCGTATGCCTGCACTTCAGCCAGCAATGATGCGGCAACGAAACCGCATGTGAGAACAAGCAGCTTAAGCGCGAAATGAGGCGTGCAGAAAAAGGCCAGTGTGGAAAAATAGGCGGTAAAGCTGAGCATGCACCATGGCAGCACACTGAGCAGCACGGGGACAATCATTTCCGGGGGGAAATGAAAGGCGTGCATGGCCAACGCCAGCAGGCCAAGGGCCAGAATGCAGGTGAGGATCAGTACCATGCAGCCTGTGCCGGCCATGGCGGCAACAATGCGCCAGGGTTTTATGGGGGTGTGAAAGAGAAGGCGCAGCCGCTTTCCCTGACTTTCGGGCCATGCCTGCGTGGCCCCGAGCAGAATGCCGCAGGCTGCCAGAAGGACAAACATACTGAAAAAAGGAGGCTGCTTGCTGATGACAGTTGCCCACAGCCCCTGCGGGCCATGCATGCGGCTGATGGTGTTCAGTATGAGCGTGGCATCTGTTGCGGCGTATCCCACTATCAGGGGCAGCAGCCAGACACCGCGGCGGAGTTTTATCCATTCCTTGAGCAGTAGAGCTCCGGTCTGTGTGTTCATGATCCTTCCAGACGAGGTCAGAGGTTCAGTATTTTCCGGTCAGGCCTATGAAGGCGTCCTCGAAATTCAAGGGCACAGACACAAAACCATCACAGGGAATGTTCCGTTCTGAGAGGTGCGCCCTGAGAGTCTGCTCGTCGAAGAATCCGTATACGGAGGTAAACGAGTTGCCGTGCTCGGCATTGACGATCAGTCCGTCGTCAGCCAGCGCAAGCGACGCTTCTGATTTGCTGAACCGGAAACAGCGGAATGTATCCATGAAGGTCTGTTTGGTGCCTGAAACGCAGACTCTGCCTTCCTTGAGCACGATCATGTTGTCCACAATGGTGTCCAGTTCCTGCACCACATGGGAGGTGAGCAGCACCGTGGTGCCATGGTGCGATACGTATTCGCGCAGAAAGTCGAGGAACAGCCGCCGGTATCCGACATCCAGTCCCATGCTATAATCGTCGAGGATCATCAGTTCCGGTCTCTGGGCCATGATAAGGCCCAGCACAACCTGCGAGCGTTGACCACACGACATGCGCGAGAGCCGTCGGGAGTGAGGCATGTTCATGCGGCCGATAAGTTCGAAGAAAACCTCGCGGTCCCATTTGGGATAGAAGGGAGCGTAGAACTGTTCCAGTTCGGCAACGGTCATGAAGTCGTACTGAATGAAGCCTTCATGAAGCAGGCCGATGCGCTTTCGGGCTGAGGGAGAAAGAGAATGGCTCTCTTCCCCGAGAACCCGGCAGGCTCCGGAGGTTGGCCGCAAAAATCCCATGAGGATGTTGATGGCCGTGCTTTTGCCCGCACCGTTTTTGCCCAGCAGTCCGAAAACTCCGCCGCGGCGTACCGTGAACGTAAGATCACGCAATACAGCCTTTTCACCGTAGGCATGGCACAGGCCAGAGCATTCGATGAGCGGAGCATTATGCTCCGCTTGCATTGAAGAGGTGCTGACCGTCATTTGTCTGCCTCCATTACAGTGGAAGAGATAACTGCTTCGGTTGCGGTAATCTCGGCACGGTTTTCTGTTTTGAAGGCAGCCTTTGCCTCGCCATGCAGTTCATCTGCGCTCAGGGATTCCAGCAGTGCCGGATATTCCGCATCCCACTGCATGTAAGGCTGGTCGCGGCGGGCCATGAGGTTGAGCAGGCGTATGTATATCCGGTTGTCCCGGCGTGCGTTGCGTAGTGCCGTCAGCATGGGACGTTTTTGACGGTCCAGCTCTTCCTGCCGGATACCGTTGGCAACTATGTCTGCCAGCGTTTTATCCACAGCTTCACGCAGGAGCGGGAGTTTGCCGTTGTTTGTGCCTATGGAGATGAGGTACAGGCCATAGCCCTCGTTTTCATAGGCCATGTATCT
>JBKEAK010000255.1:0-38819 GCA_047972125.1 Halodesulfovibrio sp. | reverse complement strand
GGGGCCTCAGCCGGGGCGTACCGCCCCTCAGCAAGGCCCCCTCTGGACTCCCCCTGCCTCGCCCCTGTTGGGCGTTGGATGTGGTTCGTTCTGCCGTGGAAGCGAAGCGCTTCCAATCGGCATGTGTGTATTTGGAGCGCGTCGGGTAAAGATAAAGGAGAACCCGCTGAACCTCTCTGGTCATCTTTGTTCTCTTTATCCGTAAAGTTCGATGACTCACTGAACGGTTAAAGGTCCGGAGGAAACAATGGATTACCCTAATAGGGACCCAATGTAGTCAATGTAGTCAGTGAAAGTCTGATCGTGTTCACCCCCAACCCTCTCCCGTTCTTTCTATCGCCCTTCCCAACATCCACTCCTTTAGGTAGCTTCACCAAACACCCTCACCCTATTGCTTCCAATAAGGAATTCGCATGAGCACTCCTCGCTTCGGCGGTAAAACTGTTCAGGAATGGTTGGCTAACGATACGCTGCTGCAGAACCGTGTCAGCCTTCACGAGGTGAGCTGGTTCAATCCGGCGACGGTGCCTTTTGAGCAGGCTATGCAGAGCATATCTTTGACGACCAGCGATGTTGCAGATGCTGCATCCCGGCTTGAGCGTTTTCGTCCCTACATCGCAAAAGTCTTTCCTGAGACGCGAAAAGCGGTCGGGCTGATCGAATCCCCGCTGCAGGACGTTCCCGCCTTGCAGAAGGCCCTTTGCGAGCATTATTCCATGCACCTGCCCGGTCGATTGCTTGCCAAGCTCGACAGTCACCTGCCCATCTCCGGTTCCATCAAGGCTCGTGGCGGCATTTATGAAGTTCTCAAGCATGCCGAAGGGCTCGCCCTTGATGCTGGTATTCTTACCCCGACCGACGACTACAGCAGGTTGGATAGCGACGAATTCCGAACCTTCTTTGGTAGGTATGCCATTGCGGTGGGCTCCACGGGCAATCTGGGGCTTTCCATCGGCATCATGAGTGCGCAACTCGGGTTTCGCGTTTCCGTGCATATGTCTGCGGATGCGCGGCAATGGAAGAAAGATCTGCTGCGCTCCAAAGGCGTGAATGTGGTGGAGTATGCCTCTGACTACAGCCTTGCCGTGGCAGAAGGGCGCAAGCAGGCGGCGGATGATCCTGCCTGTTACTTTGTGGATGACGAAAATTCCGTGAACCTGTTCATGGGGTATGCAGTGGCGGCAGAGCGCCTGAAAGGGCAACTGGAGGCACTGGGTGTTGTGGTGGATGCAGAGCATCCCCTCTTTGTCTATCTGCCCTGCGGTGTGGGTGGCGGTCCCGGAGGCGTGGCCTTTGGCTTGAAGCTCATCTTCAGGGATCACGTGCACTGTCTGTTTGCTGAACCCACGCATTCTCCGGCCATGCTGCTTGGTCTGCACACGGGATTGCACGACGGGGTGAGTGTGCAGGATTTTGGCATAGACAACATTACGGCTGCAGACGGGCTTGCCGTGGGGCGGCCTTCCGGTTTTGTGGGGCGAACCCTGCACGGCATGCTGGATGGCGTGTTTACCGTGCAGGACGAGAACATGTATCGCTACCTTGCACTGCTTGCAGATACGCAAGGTCTGCGGCTGGAACCTTCTGCTCTGGCCGGAGCACCGGGAATAGTCAGGGTCTGCTCGGCAGCGGATTGGCTCAAGGAGCACGGCCTTGCAGCGAAGATGGCCGACGCAACCCATATTGTCTGGTGCACAGGCGGAAGCATGGTGCCGCAGGCGGAAATGGATAGCTATTACAACTCGGGCAAAGCATTGCTCGGTGCCAAATGAGCTTGAGAATTTTAAGTTGCAGTGCGCTGTCAGTAGGCTGGACAGCAGAAAAGGCCGCCATCCGCGCGGCCTTTTCTGTGTGAGGAGGGATGAGGGTGTTCCTAGAAGCGTTCAAAGGCGTCGTCATCATCTTCCATGGCAAGGGAGAATCCCTCGCCCGTATCCTTTGCAGATTCCGATTTGCGTGGCGCTGCCAGCTGCTTTGGTGGCTTGGCTGATTGCGCCTTGGGGATGCTTGCGCGGGCACTGATGGCTTTGACCTGCCTGCGGCTGCCCAGCGAGGAATCCGAGATGCGGAAGAATCCCATGGATTCCTGCAACTGCGAGGCCTGAGAGGCAAGTTCTTCAGAGGTGGATGACATTTCCTCCGATGCGGAAGCGTTTTGCTGCACTACCTGATCAAGTTGCTGAATGGCTTTGTTAATCTGTTCTGCCCCGGCGTTCTGCTCGCTGGATGCAGAGGCGATTTCCTGTACGAGGTCGGCGGTTTTTTTGATGTCCGGCACAAGCTTCATCAGCATGGCTCCGGCGCGTTCGGCAACTTCCACGCTGGTAGATGAAAGCTCGCTGATTTCTGCTGCTGCCGTTCCGCTGCGTTCTGCCAGCTTGCGAACTTCTGCCGCCACAACGGCAAAGCCCTTGCCGTGCTCTCCGGCGCGTGCGGCTTCTATGGCGGCGTTCAGGGCCAGCAGGTTGGTCTGGCGGGCTATTTCTTCAACGATGGAAATCTTTTCAGCAATGTGCTTCATGGCCTCCACGGTCTTGGCCACGGCGTTGCCGCCTTCCTGTGCATCCAGTGCAGCCTGTGTTGCCAGCGTTTCTGTCTGGCGGGCGTTCTCTGCATTCAGGCTGATGTTGGAACTCATTTCCTCCATGGAAGAGGAAACTTCCTCAATGCTGGCTGCCTGTTCTGTCGCACCCTGAGACAGGCTTTGCGATGAGGCGGAAAGCTCTTCGCTGCCCGATGCAACGTTTTCTGCAGCAGCAGTAACATCGCTTACAATGGTCGCCAGTTTGCCCACCATGGTCTTCATACTCGCATAAACGCCCATGGCATTGCCTCTGAAGGTCACGGCCATGTTGCCTGCTGCGAGCTGATCGGATATTTCTGCAATCTCGGAAGGATCACAGCCAATCTGGCGCAGAATGCTGCGGGTGAGGATGAAGGCTATGAGAAGTCCGAGCATGATAGCCAGAGAACCCGTGATCGCGATGATGAGAATGGCCTGATCGTTGGATGCCTGCACTATCGGGCCGATCTTATCCTGCGCCTCAATGATGGAGAGCTTAAGGTCTTCCGTTGTCTGGGCAATGGAGGGGCCAAGCTGATCCAGTGTATTTTTCATCAGCTCGTTACGTGCAAAGATGATCGAGGCGGTTGCCTTGAAGTCGGTCATATACTGCGGTTCAAGCTGGCTTATTTCATTGAGCAGCGATCTGCGCTCGGAGTTTTGCTGCGTTCTGTTCAGGGACTCCAGACTCTTCTGGAACGCTGCAAATTCCGATGTCATCCTGTCTGCGTTTTCCTGTGTATTGCTCTCAAGAAATTTCATCACATAAAGTCTGGTGAGCAGCAGGCTTCTCAGTGCCAATCCGGCATTGTACGCGCCAGTCTGATCGCCGTCACGTTCCGCTGTTGTAAATACCTGCGTGAGCTTTTGTTCGATGATGGGGCCGTTGGCATTGAGCCTGGCCACATGCTCATTGCGCTTGGTGCGGTATTCTTTCACCTGCTCGAATGCCTTCTGGTATTCATGGGCATGCGATTCTGTATCATCCACCAGCTTGCGCCGGCCGGGATCGTTAATATCCTGCTTGGCCTGCTGGATGAAGTTGAGCACTTCGCCGAACCTGTCGTTGAACTGCTTGGCGCTGGTATCGCTGCCGGAGAGTATGAAGTCTTTCACTGACATGCGGACCATGAGCATGTTGGCTTGCAGCCGGCCTATGAGGTTGGATTGCCGTGCTTTGCGCCTGTAATCCGAAAAACCGTCCGAAGCGGATTCAATGGCCAGGAATCCGGTGACACCGAGTATGGCCAGCAGGGCCAGAACAACCAGGAATCCGGAGTAGAGTTTTACGGATAGTTTCATGTTGCCGAACATATTCACTCTCCAAGGTTTTGCCGGTTCGGGCAGCCGGGTTGAAAAGATGGCTCCGCAGTCAGACGACAAGGAATCAGGGCGATAGGGAATCGCTCAATTCTACTGCTAGACCAGGTGTAATACTCTGGAAATTATAAGTTCGGCTTACGGGATTATAGATGGGGCAATAGCATGCGTCGGTATGCTGACACGGTCGTGAAAAAGGCTTCCCAAATGTTGATGTATCTACATGGTATCGTGAGATAAAACATGTGCGGCATTACCCTTGCTATTTGTGGGCAAGGAGTAGCCGATGCAGATCAATCCACTCGCCATGGGTCATGTGACCAGCTATATCGACCGCCTCAAACAGCATGGGGGGCAGGCGGGTGGTAATCCGTTCAGTCTGGGGAAGGGAACCAAGACGCTCGGATCGCGATTTGACGAGCTGTTGAACGACCCCATGATCCAGATGGGGCAGGGGAATGCTGTTCAGGAATTTCTGGGCATAGGCTCAGGCAAGAACCCCAACGACATGTCTGCGCTGGATAGCGCCATGTTCGGCAGCATGAACCTGACCAATGTCAAAGCTCTGGCTACTCTGACCAAGGTGCTTGGTGATGAGAGTAATCCCTTTGCCTCATGTTCAGAACCATGACAGCGCCGGAAGGCAGCGCCATGCGCATGGCTGTTGCGCCGCCACCGGCCGGTGCAGGTGAGGCGGCTGGTCCCTATGGGGATATGGCCGCAGCTTTGCGCGAGATGCAGGCTGCACAGGCTGTGGAGTCGTCATCGGATGATGAAATGGCCCGTGCTGTCCGAAATGTGACGGAAAGCCCGATGCAGACCGTGGGCCACAGGGCAACGGAATCCTTCCGGCCCGGTGCGCTGGCAGCACTTTTTGAGTCGGGATCGGATGGCGGCATTTCTGCCATCGGATTTGACAGACGCGGCGGCACTTCATACGGAAAATATCAGCTTTCGTCGCGTGCGGGCACTATGGATGCCTTTATCAACTATCTGGACAGTCAGGCCCCGGATATTGCCTCGCAATTGAAAAAGGCAGGCCGGGCCAATACGGGGTCCCGATTCGGCACCATGCCGACCGCGTGGAAGCAGGTGGCCCAAACTCAGCCCGAACGTTTTGAGGCGTTGCAGGACAAGTTTGTGCACAGCAATCATTTTTCGCCTGCTTTCAGGGCCATCAGCAAGGCCATGAATATTGATTCCATGCCGCAGGCACTGCAGGAAGTGCTGTTCTCAACAGCGGTGCACCATGGCCCCACCGGAGCGGTGCGCATCTTTGCAAAAGCCTTCGGTAGAACCGGCGGCTATGATGAAAGCAAGGAAGCCGACTTCATCCGCAACGTCTACTCCATACGGCAACGCCAGTTTACCTCGTCTACCGAAGGTGTGCAGAGCGCTGTGACGGGGCGCTTGGGTGATGAGCTGCGCATGGCATTGAGCATGCTTGAGCGGGGTGACATGGCCTAGGCGGGCAGAACGCGGATAAGAGAGAGTACAGGGCAGCAGGCGCAGGCAGGCTGCCTTTTTTTATGGGCTGGCAATGGGCTTGGGGGGCACCACGGCCTTGGTGCGGGCCATGAGGGGGGTGACGGTTTCTATATCGCACAGGTCAACGCGGATGCCTGTGTAAGACCCCAGACCGTAGGGCAGCAGCAGCGAGTTGACGAAGCGCCATGGCATGGTGTTCTTCCACGTGATGAAGGGACCGGGCAGTACCGAGCGCATGGTAAAGGGCTTGCTGCCGGCCGCCTTGCGCACCATGGACCGCATGCGTATGGGCGTGTACCAGTTTGCTTCGCGCAGCACCCCGCTGTGGCGTCCGCAGCAGCGTATGCCGTGGGTAAGGTAGTAGAAAGACCATTTGTTGAGCATGGTCACCACAACGCCACGTGCGGCAACACGGAAGGCTTCTTCCAGTGCCTGCATGGGGTTCTCCACGAATTCCAGCACGGTGAGCAGGGCAACATAGTCGAACTGGTTGTCGTCGAAGGGCAGGTGCTCTGCATTGCCCACATGCAGGTCGGCACGGGTGCCCATGCGCTTGCGTGCTGCGGCAAGCATGGCGGGAGATGCATCCAGTCCGGTTACGTCAAACCCGGTCTCATACATCATCTCCAGTATCATGCCGGGACCGCACCCCACTTCGAGAAACGAATGGCCGCGCCGGGGCCAGCCGGAAACCAGATATTCCAGCAGGCGTTTTTCAGCATGCAGGGCAAAAGAGCCCTCCTGCGTGTCGAACCATTCTTCGTAGCGAAGTACCGTATCCCTGTCCCACATGGTGCAATCCGTTTTGAAGTATCGTGCGGTATCAGCACGGGTAAATTCAATTCTTACCCAATACTGCTGATCTGTCACGGGTGTTTTGCATGGAAAAAGCGCGACAGCACTACCCGCAGCCTTGGTTGTCCGTCAAATGAAAAACCGGAGGTTGTGGCCTCCGGTTCCGGTTTGTATCGGGCGGGCTAGAGCAGTCTGTCGAGGTATTCCTTGAGTCGGGGAAGGCAGTTCAGTTCGTTGCACCATTCAGGAGCGCAGGCCAGTTCACCGTGCCGGGCACCGAGAACAAGGCCGGTCATGAGCCCGCGTGCGCAGGAATCGCCCCCGGCCATGACGTTTTCGATGAGTGCGGTCTGCGGCTCAGCTTCGTAGTGGGTGACAAGGTGCACAACGCCGTGGAAGGCGCCTTTCATGCCGCACGACTGCCCGAAGCGGGCAATGGCCATGCGGGCGTCTTCGTCCGCAGACATGTAGGTGAAGGCCAGCCAGTCTTCGGCAGGCAACTGCCGGTATCCGGCCTCGGCTGCGGAATCCAGCCCTTCGCGCACGGTGGCACCGTGGAGAATGGCGTATACGGCCCGGGCAAAGAACTCGGCACCGTCCGCCACCAGCTCGGAATTGTGCGTCATCAGCGTCTGAGCACGGGCGGCGGCAACAAGACCGGTAAGGTCATCCATGTATACGGTGAACAACGGGGCTATGCGGGCCGCTGCGGAAAAGTCGGAAGACTGCGCGCCCGAACGTTCCGGGGGCATGCCTTCTTCAAAATTACGCAGGGTCTCGCGCGTGGCACGGTCGAGATAGCCGTCGTAATTCTGCATGCGGGCAAGCCATGCATCGCGAAAGGCATGCAGGTCGAACCGGCCGTTGGCCGTGACCGTATCGAGCAGCACCAGCACCTGATCCCCGTAATGGGAAAGATCGCCTTCCCTGCGGTTGGGGTGGAACTGGTTGCTCAGTTTGGGGGGCAGGAGGGTGGTGACCCTTCCCAGGGTCTCTTCAATGCGTTTCTGGTCATATTCCCAGTGCGCGCCAAGCGCCAGCGAATCTGCGGCGAGCGAGGTGAGAAGGGCGGCATGTAAATGGGGCATTTCGTAACTCCGTGGTCTGGCCCGGAGCACAAGGAGGCTCAGGGCATACTGGTCCGACCATAACGCATTATACGGGTTATTGTCACGAAAAACCGGACCGGAAAGGCACAAAAAACAGTCCGGACTGCATAAAAGGGCAGCATTCTTACTTTTGGCTCAGGTAAACGCCGACCAAAACCAGCCCGGAGGCTACATACTGCGCAGAAGTGAGCGTCTCGTTCAGAAAAACCTGTCCCATGATGAGCGCGGCAACCGGAATAAGGTTGCCCCACGCGCTTGCCTGGCCTGCAGGAAGCTTGCTCACGCCGTAGTTATACAGCCCGTAAGCGCCTATGGTGATGACTGTGCCGAGATAGGCTATGCTGACGATTGCAGGAATTTCTACATGCGTGGGCAATTCGGTGAAAGGCATGAACAGCAGGGGGATGAAGAATATGGTGCCCGCAAAGCACTGGGCGGCCGTGATGAACATGGGCGGGTAGTGCGCCGAGAGCCGCTTGGCAATGATCACATAGACCGAGGCGGAAGCCATGGCCAGTGTTTCCAGAATGTTGCCGAGCAGGGGGTTGGGGGCTGTTTCTGTGGCCACACTGCCGAGGGAGAGCCATATGACCCCGCTCATGGCAATGAAAAAGCCGGTCCACACCCGCGCGGAAAGCCGCTCGCCTAGGAAGAAGAAGGCACCAAGCGCCACGAAGATGGGCAGGGAGGAGACGATCATGCCGGCCTGCGATGCGGTGGTATAGCGCATGGCGTAGCCTTCCAGTATAAAGTAAATGCAGGGTTCGCACGCTGCCATGAGCAGCAGCGGTTTCCAGTCCTGACGGCGGATGCGAATGTTGCGCAGGTAACGCCAGCCGAAGGCAAAGGTACAGCTGCCCAGAACAAGGCGTCCGGCCATGACAACCATGGGGTCATAGGCGGTTACGGCCACTTTCATGGCAATGTAAGAGCTGCCCCAGAGGATCATTGCCGTGAACAGGGCAATGGAAGGAATCATGGCGGCATCGGGTCTGCGCATGGAACTATCATCCGTGAATTGTGGTTGAGTAAGCAAATCGGGCGGATGCGCCCGCAAAAATACCCCCGACCGGGATTCCGGAGACAGGGGCGTATGAGCGCGCATGCGAAGGGGACGGGCGGGAAATGCAATCCTGATCGCGTAGGGTGAGCATACACTTTTGTAGTTACATCCGTCTATCATCATTTAGGGAAATGGCTGTTTTTAGGTGTCTGCCCTGTCCGGTGGCAAAAGGCGGGATGTGGCGTTGCCTTGCGCATCGGCGTATCCTGCGGTACAGCGCCACTGCACGGCTTGTGCGAATGAAGGAAGGTGACATGCAGTTCGAGAATACGACCATCTATCTTGCTCCCCGTGGCTACGAGGAAGATCTTGCCAAGGAACTGTGCAACGTGGTTGCGCAGCGCGGCCGCCTGTTCGTGGCAGAGGGAGCACCGCAGCAGGTGGTCTGGGCGCAGAATATCTGGCTTGAGCCGCAGGCCATAGCCATTGAATCCATCGGAGATGCCGCGCGCAAGCTCAAGGCCATCCAGCGCAACTGGTGGTTGCACAGTGCGGAGCATCATCGCCGCGCCAAGCTCATACAGGAAAAGCTGCCCCATGTTTCTGCCAAGCCGCTGACGTTCGGCACCCGCCCGCCGGAAGGCCAGCTCGGTTCATGGACGCTGTGGGACGAGAATCTGGTGGTTGCCTCCGCACGCTGCACAAGCCCCTTCCCGGATGGTGAAGTGATCTTTGTGGAAGACAAGGAAGTGCCCCCCACCCGCGCTTATCTGAAGCTGTGGGAGTTGTTCACCCTTCTGGAGGTGCGGCCGCAGCCCGGTGAGTTGTGCCTTGATCTTGGCAGCTGCCCCGGCGGCTGGTCGTGGGTGCTTGCCGAGCTGGGAGCAAAGGTTTTCAGCATAGACAAGTCGCCGCTGGCTGATCATATCGCCCGCAATCCGAACATCAACTGGTGCAGCGGCAGCGCCTTTGCGTTGGACCCGCGCCACGCAGGCAAGGTGGATTGGTTGTTTTCCGACGTCATCTGCTACCCTGACAGGCTGCTGGAAATGGTCCGTCGCTGGCTGGAGTTTGGCGAATGCCGTAACTTTGTCTGCACGGTGAAACTGCAGGGCGAGGACTACATGACCGCTGTGCGCGATTTTGCCGCCATTCCCGGTTCCCGCCTGATGCACCTTTCCGCCAACAAGCACGAACTTACGTGGATAAAGCTGGGGTAGTCTGCCGCAGCTGCATGGCGCGGCTCGATTGAAATGAATAAAGCCCCCGTCCGGGATAACCTCGGACGGGGGCTTTTTATTGATTGAGTCTGAAGACTATCTCTTCTTTTCGCGCTTGGTGTGGCTGGAACGGAATCGTACGCGCACGGGGGCGTGTTCGATCTTGAAGGACTTGCGCAGCGAGCGTTCCATGTAACGGATGTAGGCATCCTTCATGCGGTCCGCATCGTTCACGAAGAAGACGAAGGTGGGCGGATTGGTCTCTGCCTGCGTCATGTAGAAGAACTTGGGACGCACACGGTTCACCACGGGCGGCTGCTGCTTGGTGACAATGGCTTCCAGCGTGCGGTTAAGCAGACCGGTGTTCACGCGCACATGACATTCGCTCCAGATCTGCTCGGCAAGCGGGATAATGCGCTTGAGGTTGGCTCTGGTCAGCGCAGAGACATACAGAATCGGTATATGGGAGCTGTAGCTCAGTGCGTCCTTGTACACCTTTTTCACGGCGGCCAGTTCGTTCTGCTTCACAAGGTCCATCTTGTTGACCACAACCATGAAGGGCGTCTTGCGCTCATCAAGCAGGTCGATGAGGCGCTTGTCCTGCTGGGTCAGGCCTTCCTGTCCGTCGAGCACGAGCACGGTAACATGCGCCTTGGTGCTGGATTTGATGGACGAGTTGACGCTGTAGCGTTCCACGGAGTCGACAATCTTCGAGCGGCGGCGTACGCCTGCGGTGTCTACAAAGGTGTAGCGCTTGCCGTCTATGGTGTAGGTCACGTCCACGGAGTCGCGGGTGGTGCCTGCAACGTCGGAAACGATCATGCGGTTGCCGCCGGTAATGGCGTTCACCAGCGAAGACTTACCCGCATTGGGGCGTCCCAGCATGGCGATCTTGAGCCCTATTTCGTCTTCCTTCGCTTCCCATTCGTCTTCGGGGGGCAGCATGCTCTGCAGCTCTTCCTCGAATCCGCGCATGTTGAAGCCGTGCTCGCCGGACATGGCGACCATGGGCAGGCCCAGTTCGTGGAATTCTGCCGTGAACATGTCTTCCAGCTCGCCGCCGTCCACTTTGTTCACGGCCAGCAGCACGGGCAGCCCGCTTCTGCGCACGTAATCGGCAAGGCGGCGGTCAAAGGGCAGCAGGCCGTCGCGGCCGTCCACCACAAGGCACAGCGCCACGCATTCGGCCATGGCTTCCTGCGTCTGACGCAGGATTTCCGCCTCGAATCCGCGCAGTTCGTTGGGGCCCTCGGTGGCGTTGTGGTTTTCATCCAGATGGATGCCGCCGGTATCAATGACGGTCCACGTGCGGCCGTTACGCTTTACCGTGCCTTCCATGCGGTCTCGGGTAACGCCCGGACGGTCATGGGTAATGGCGCGGTTGCTGCGGATGAGCCTGTTGAACAGGGTGGATTTGCCTACGTTGGGGCGTCCGATAAGTGCTATTTTGGGATACATGATATTTTCCGGATAAGAGGATGGGCGCAGGAAAGTTGGAAAAAGGCGCGCCCGTTGCGATATTGCACAGATAACAGGGTACGTTGTCCTGCGTGTTCATGCAAGTGGGGAGATGGCCTTACCCTAAACTGCGCGAGGATGCAAGACGAAATGCGCGAGTGTCGCACGCAGTCATGCAGACCTCATGTTGCCCTGTTTGACGCAACATATTGATTTGTCGTGCCCGGACGCGCTACAAGGTATAGACGAAATCCGCAGCAGGAGACTGTCATGAAGCATCTGCTTTCCACCAAAGAAGTCGCCAAATATCTCGGCGTGAACGAGAAAATGGTCTACGCGCTCATTTCCGAGAAGGGCTTGCCCGCCACCAAGGCCACGGGCAAGTGGCTGTTCCCGTCACACCTTGTGGAACAGTGGATAGAGTCGCGCACCATGAACTATCCCCGCCGCATGGAATCGGCAGCGGTGGAAGGCGAGGTACTCGTGGTTGCCGGCAGCAACGACATTCTGCTGGACAGGATGCTCAAGGTGTTCATGGAACGCCACTCCGACTATCTGGCCGCATTCTGCAACCTTGGCAGTCTTGGCGGACTCAAGGCCGTGAGGCGCGGGCAGTGCCATATTGCCACGAGCCACCTGATGGAAGACGCGGACGGCGAATACAACTTTGCGGCTGCGGCGCAGGAGCTTGATGAGCAGCCTGCCGTGGTGAACTTCTGCCACCGTGAACAGGGCTTTGTGGTGGCAAAGGGGAATCCCCACGGACTGAGCAGTGCCGCAGACATCATGAGCAGAAGCCTGACTGTGGTGAACAGGCCGCTCGGCACCGGCACCCGGCTGCTGTTTGATACCCTGCTCACGCAGGCCGGAGCCGACCCGCATACCGTGAAGGGCTATGAGAACGAAGCGGGCAGGCACATGGACGTGGACATAGAGGTGCTTGCAGGCAGGGCAGATACGGGCATGGCCATCCGCACGGTTGCCGCACGCCTTGATCTTGGGTTTGTGCCTGTGCAGTGGGAGCGCTTTGACCTGATTATCCCCAAGGAACATTTTTTCGACAAGCCCGTGCAGCTCTTCCTTGGCCTGCTCAACGAGCCGGAGTTCCACAAGATTGCGGAAGAGCTTGAAGGCTACGATACCTCCCGCTCCGGCAGGGTGGTGTATCCCGGTGAGGCCGTGAAGCCCTAGCCCGCCGTTGTCACGAAGGCGGGATACGGTTGAGCCTCTAAAGGGCTTATCAAGTTGATGGGCTAATTTTTTAAGAAACGGACTCCGCTAAGCCGGGGCTGAGATCAAAACAAACGGATTTTAATCGCTTGTACGAGGTGCAGGAACGTCAGGTTCCTGCCCGGCGGAGCCAAAAACAAATTGTAAATGACGTTGTTAGCGACAAGAGAAGGCCGCCCGAAAGGGCGGCCTTCTGTATGGAGGAAACGCTCCCCGCCTTGTGGGCGTAGGCTAGGGGTGGTTCTTGAATTTGTTCTGGGTGTGGTCGGTGCCGGAGTGACAGGGGGTGCAGTCCTGCTTGCCCTTGAGCAGCGGAGATTCCTTGCCCTTGCCGTGGCAGTCGCCACAGTATGCAACGGAATCCTGCTTGGCGAATGCGCCCTTGAAGGTGCCGTCGATCTTGGCGTTCATGATTTCGATGGCCTTTACAGCCACGTCTGCGGTCAGGCGGCCGCAACGCTCGGAGCGGACCTTGGAGTTGGCGTCGATGCCGGTTTCGTAGGACCACTTGGATACGGAAACGTGGCAGAGCACGGAACCGGCCACGTTGGTGGGAATGGCGTCGGGCACGCGGCTGTCAGCACCGGGGTTGTAGATGGGCAGGGCGGTCTTTTCGTACCAGCGGAACAGCTCGTCAACCATGGGGTCACGTTCCTTGCGGCCCCAGAACATGGCAAAGGCCGAAGCCGCACCCAGCAGCGCGCCGCAGATGGTGCCCCATTCGGAGATGCCGCTCTTGCCCACTTCCATCATGTGGAAGGGGAACTGGTTGTAGGGCGCGCCATATTTTTCGCCCATGGTGCCGACAATGCTGTAGAAAACGCCGTAGCAGCAGCCGTAACCGTTGTGCCAGTATCCTTCATGAGCATAGGGAGCACAGGCTACGGGGTCGAGCTTGTGGGGAGTCCATACCTGTCCCATGGGCAGGGTGGGGGCAGCCACTGCGGGCATGGCGGAAACAAGGGCGCCGCCGACCACGGCACCACCGAGAGCAGTCAACATCTGACGACGAGAAACACCTTTAGTCATTGTTCTTCCTTCTCCTTCATCATGGTTCTGACCGAGCCACACGCCCGGATGCCCGGAACATTTCAATGATTGTGCCATTTTTTCACAATCTCCAATCGCCTGTAATTGTATGATTTTTTGACACAGCATGGAGAGTTTGGTGTAAAGTAGGGTATGCACTCGCAAAGTTTGGTTTCCGGCGGGAATGTCAGGAGCATGCCTCGCAGTGGCGGCAACTGCAGGAGAAGATTGGGGGAATATGGAGTGGATGGGTGTTTGCGTCTTGCAAACGTCCGGGCAGATGGTACAAGAATTCCGGATGAATGAAACAGATGTCTGTTTCCGGCCTGCTGATCCGTTCGGTTTGTTCCGTCGGGTTCAATCTGGCTGATATAATTCGGCCGATGTAACCTGCTCGGTTGATTGCAGCGCTTTGGCTGCTCGGGTAACGGATCGGTACAGGCTTTCCTTGCCTTAATTCACAAAAAAGTGATATTTTGATCCTGATTTCGCAAGGTGTGTGCGGGAGCGATCTTCCGGACGGAAAAGGCGAAGCGGGACTATAATTTCAATGGAGGTTCGGTTTCATGAGCAACTATCCGGTATTCAACTGCAAGAACGGTGATGACGTTATCAAGGCCGTTAAGGAGTTTCATGTAAGCTTCGTGCAGTTCTGGTTTGTCGATATCCTCGGCAACCTGAAGAGCTTTCAGGTAACGCCGAGCGAACTTGAAGCCGCCTTTGAGGAAGGTATGGGCTTTGACGGCTCATCCATTCTCGGATTCACCCGCATTGAGGAATCCGACATGGTCGCCTACCCCGATGCAACCACCTTCCAGATCTGCTCGTGGCGTCCGCTTGAGCGGCCCGTGGCCCGCATGTTCTGCGATATCAAGAGCCCGGACGGAACCCCGTATGAAGGCGACCCCCGCTACATCCTGCGCAAGCTGGTGGAGCGCGCAGCGCAGAAGGGCTATACCTATTACGTGGGCCCTGAGCTGGAATTCTTCCTGTTCGCAAGCTCCACCTCGCCGCAGCCGCTTGATTTTGGTGGCTACTTTGACGCACCGCCCCTTGATCTCGGCAACGACGTGCGTCGCGAAATCATTTTTGCGCTGGAGCGCATGGGCATTCCGGTGGAATATTCCCACCACGAAGTGGCTCCCTCGCAGCACGAAATTGACCTGCGCTACAATGAAGCCATGAAGATGGCTGACATTGCCATGACCTACAAGGTCGTGGTCAAGGAAGTGGCCCGCAAGCACGGCTGCTACGCCACCTTCATGCCCAAGCCCATCTTTGGTGAAAACGGTTCCGGCATGCATGTGCACCAGTCGCTGTTCAAGAACGGCAAGAACGCCTTCTTCGATCCCAACGACCCGCACCACCTTTCCGGCGAAGCCCGCGCATACATTGCGGGTCTGCTCACCCACGCCAAGGAATTTACCTGCGTTACCAACCAGTGGGTAAACTCCTACAAGCGACTGGTGCCCGGATATGAAGCTCCCGTGTACATCGCATGGGCGCAGCGCAACCGTTCCGCCTTGATCCGCGTGCCCATGTACAAGCCCGGCAAGGAAGCAGCCACCCGCATTGAACTGCGCAGCCCCGACCCGGCAGCCAACCCCTATCTCGCCTTTGCCGTCATGCTCGGTGCCGGTCTTGAAGGCATTGAAAAGGGCTATGAGCTGCCCGCCGCCGTGGAAGAGAACATCTTTGCCATGGAGAGCGAAGACCTGACCGCCAAGGGCATCGATTCCCTGCCCGGTTCGCTGTATGAAGCAGCCATGCTGATGAAGGAATCCAAGCTGGTGAAGAGCGTGCTCGGCGAGCACATGCACCGCAACCTTGTGGGCAACAAGCTCATCGAGTGGGATGGCTACCGCACCCACGTTTCCGAATACGAAATCAAGAACTACCTGCCCATCCTGTAAGCGTTGACCGCGGGCAGACAGACGGAATTGAACAGGCCGGAACCACAGTGTGGTTCCGGCCTTTCTGGTTAATGACAAACGCTCATTTTCAGTAATGCCGCATTTCCGTTAAGCCGGAACTGAGGCCCCTCTAACGGATTTGCATCGCTTATACGAGGTGCAGGAACGTTAGGTTCCTGCCCGCCGGAGGCGAACAAATAGAAAACGTTCTTAAATTGAAAGGCCGGAGGCACATATGTGCCCCCGGCCTTTGTAGCTTTGCTTGGCGGCTGGGTTACTTGGTTACTGGGCTTCCAGCTCCGTGATGAGCTTGCGCAGCTCTGCGGCCTGTTCGCTCAGCTCGTTCATGGCTGCCTCTGCCCGACGCATGGCCTGTGCGGTGTCGTCGGAGATGCGGCTCACGTCGCCCACGGAATGGTTGATCTCTTCCGTTGCGGCGGACTGTTGTTCCGCTGCGGTGGCGATGGTGCGCACCTGATCCGATGCATCCAGCGCGAGCGCCACGATGCTGCCGAGCAGGTCTTCCGCCTTGCTCACACCGGCAACGGACTTGGCCAGCACGCCCTTGTTCTGATCCATGCTGGAAAGGGTGCTGCGCACGGCATGCTGAATGGCGTTGATGGACTGCCCCACTTCCTTGGTGGCGGTCATGGTCTTTTCCGCCAGCTTGCGCACTTCGTCGGCAACAACGGCAAACCCGCGTCCGGCTTCGCCCGCACGGGCCGCTTCAATGGCGGCATTCAGGGCCAGCAGGTTGGTCTGGTCGGCAATGTCCTCAATGGTCTGGGCAATGGCCCCGATTCCGTCGGCCTGACGGCTCAGTTCGTCCACGGAGCCATGGATGGACTGGAAGCCCTTTTCCACTTCGGATACGTCGCTGAGGACTATCTTGAACTGGTCTGAACCGGCTTCTGCGGCCTTGCGGGATTCTTCGGACAGGGTGGAGGTGTTTTCGGCATTGCGGGCTATTTCCATGACCGAGGCGCTCAACTCCTCGATGGAGGTGGCTGTCTCGCTTACGCGGGCGGACTGTTCTTCCGCACCCCGGCTGGATTCGTCTATTTGCGCTGCCAGTTTGTCTGAGGCGGAGGAAACGATCTCCACCACGCCGCGCAGACGCTGCGCAGCCTGATGCATGCCTTCGCGCTTGGCGCTTTCTGCCCTGCGGGTGGCATCTTCTGCCACCAGCTTGGCCTGTTCCGCTGCCTGCGCGCTTGCCTGTGCCTGTTCGGTCTGGCGTTCTGCCTCGTGCATCTTCTCCTTCAGCGTTGCCACCATGGAGAACATGGAATCCTTGAGCTTGCCGAATTCGCTGTGGTAGGCACCTGCGATGGTGGCATCAAGATTGCCCTGCGCAACCGAGGCCGAGTAGCCTGCAAGGTTGAGGATGGGGCGGATGACCATGGCATTGAGCACCATGAGGATGATGCCGGAGAGCACGAGAAGCGCGGCAATGGCCCCGATGGTGGTCATGTTGTTGGCCTTGGCGATGGCATAGACTTCCGCAAAGAGTTCGTCGTCCGGCACCACAACGCCGAGGCCCATACCCGTGGTAGTCACGCTGTAGTAGACGGACTGTGCACGTCCGTCGATCTCGGTGGTAAAGTGGGTGCGCTCTCCTGCCTTGAGCTGCAGGGATTCTGCAATCTGGTTGTAGAAGGGAAGCCGGCTGGCGGGCTGGGTGACGAGGTTGTCGTCTGCGGGGTAGGCGGTGATGAGCCCGCTGCGGGTATCAACGGCAAAGGCTTGCGATGATTCGGTGATGCGGATGTTGCCCACAACCTCTTTGAGGTTGTTCATGTTCAGGTCAAAGGTGGACATGCCCTCTATGCGACCTTCCGGGCTGTACATGATACCACCCACGGTGATCATGAGCGACTTGGTGCCGCCGGTATCCAGATAGGGTGCCGACCAGTAAACCCGCGAATCGCGGCGTTTGTTGCGGTCCCAGTTCTTGGGAATGGCCTGCGTGTACCAGTCCTGATTATGGTAATCGTATTCCGGCGTGTTGTATTCCATGGTGAATACGGTTTTGCCGCCGTCCCAATAGACATAGGGGCCGAAATACTTTTTGCCTTCCGCAAAGCGATCGGGCTCGTACCAGAGACCGCAGCCGATGGCGTTGGGATACTTGGAGATGATGGATGTAAGATACGCCTGCACCTGCGGAGCTATGTCCGTACCGTTGGTCTGGGTGGCAGCGCGCTGGACGAGCTGCAGACCTTCGCCAGCTGAGGCGATGTTGTCTGCCACATTTTCCATTACCGCCATGTAGGTATTGATTTTTTCAGCCTCGGTGGTGATGCGGTTTTCTATGGCAATGCGGGCTTGCTGCTCGTGCTGGACTTCCATTTTGCGGATATTGCCAAGCACTAGCACGTATCCTGCGAGCGCCACCAGAATGGTCATGGCGATGAGAAATAGAATTTTGTACCGTACCGACAAGTTCATTATACTTCCTCGCTGATAATGATTAAAACTCCGCTGAATCTTGTGTGTCCCCTTAAAAATGAATGCAGCGGTGTGATTGGAGTGACACTTGCACGCTTGATTTTGTTTGTCACGAAAATTGTAAGGTCGAAAATGTCGCTATTTGTTCAAAAAACACAGGGCAGGCTTATGCCTGCCCTGTAAATACAAGATGCGCTGTCTGTTTTTGCTCGCGAGGAGAGCATGATACATACCAGTCGTTAGCCCTTTCTGCCCAAAGCAACGCAGGCACCCTGTGCCGGTGCATTGGGGGTGTAGATGAACTCCATGTCCTTGAAGAACACGCCGCCGCATCCCGGCCGGGTTGTCCATGTTTTCAGCCAGCGGGTGATGCGTTTTTCGCTGTCCATGCTGGAGGTATGGAAGTACTGCACCGGGCGGGTATAGACGGTTTTCCGGTCAATGCGGGCAAACATGTCTGCCAGCAGGTTTACCTCCCGCCACAGCGTTACCGGAGCGTTCTGCGCCGTGGTGAATATGTCGTAAATGCGGAAGTGCGGGTTGCCCTGCTGCACGGGTATGAGCACGCCGTCCAGATGGATGGGGCAGCCGAGTTCTTCTTCCGCACGCTGCAGCACGAGCTGGAACTCAGGGGTGAGGTGATCCAGCCCGGACATGCTCACGCCTTCTTCTGAAATGAACTCACCGGTGCTGCTGTCCCACAGGACACGGGAGCCCAGATAGCGCGCACAATGCATGGTGCCGCCCAGATGCCCGCCGCGTCCGGCAACAAAGGCGTCCAGATCGGTGGGATACTGCATCTGCCGCAGGGGGCTTTTGGCCATGGTAGCAATCTGCATGGTCACCAACCTGCTCTTTAGCCTTTGGCCTTGTAGCCGATCATGCGCAGAAAGCCCTTGCGCTTTTCGATATCCGCTTCGGTTTCCACCCCTGCGGGGCTGAAGCCGTCGATAACGCCCATGACGCCGCGACCCTGTTCGGATTCCGCAACCACAACCTGCAGGGGGTTTGCGGTGCAGCAGTACAGGCGAACCACTTCAGGCACGGCCATGATGGTGTTCTTGATATTGATGGGGAACATGTCGCGCATGAAAATGAAGAAGGTGTGGCCTGCGCCCACTGCCTGAGCGTTCTTTTTTGCCAGTTCGATAAGGGCCTCGTCTGTGCCGCTCCAGCGGATGAGGCAGTCGCCGGAAGCCTCGCAGAAGGCAACGCCGAACTTGGCACCGGGCACTGCGCAGGTAATGGCTTCGTGGATGTCTTCCACGGTCTTGATGAAATGGGACTGGCCGAACATGAGGTTCAGGGCATCGGGATTTTCAACGGGAACAAGCTTCAGTTCCATGTGACCTCCGTTTCGCGAGGCTGATTCGCGAGTATTGCGTTATGTCGGGGCGGCGTCTGCCGCCCTGCCATTTTTGCCCGCGAAGCTGAAAAACCGCAAGGAAAAGCCGTTGTGCGCCAAGTGATGCACTGTGAGCTGTGACCGGAAAGTGGGGCGGAACACCCCGCCCAAATGCCTCGCCCAAATACCATGCAGTAGAGCCCCGCTCCGGCGGGGTGTTCCGGAGCGGAGCCTGCATCCATCCTGCCTTGCCGCATGGCGGCAAGAGTTTGTCGCGCAGGCCGGATGTTACGCAAGCTGTCGAAGTACAGGAGTATACGCGGTGATTACCTGGCTGAAGTGTCCTGCTGTGTTTCCTGCCCGTCCGATTCATGGAGGTTGATGAATCGTGTTGCGGCTTCCTTGCCCATATACCGGGCAAGCATATTGGAAGGAGCCTGCGTGAGGTCTATGAGCAGAAAGGCATCGAGCGTGCCGAAGCTGCTGTCCACATGGAACGCGCCAATTCTGCCGCCCAGCTTGAGATAGTGCTTGAAGAGAATGGGCAGGGTGCGCCCGTCTTCCATGTCCTTTACCAGCCCGTTCAGGCCGGAGAAGGAAAGGTTCTCTATATTGATATCGTGGGTCACGCCCTTGGGGGGCTTCAGCTTGGGCTGCTTGCGGCCAAGAACCATGGTGGCAAGTTCCCTGTCCGTGTGGTGGGTGTCGAGATACCGCATGGTCGTGGAAAGGGTGTAGTGGTTGAATACCAGCGGCAGGCTGCACGGGCCGAAGAGATAGCGCAGCCCGGGGCGGCGCAGCACAAACTGGCCTATACCCTTCCAGAGCAGCATGAGCGGGTTGTAGTCGCGCTGATAGTCCGGGTGCACAATGGCGCGACCCAGTTCCACGGAATCGCCGTATTTGGCGAAGAAGGGCTTTTTCAGCTTGAAGAGCGAAGAGCAATATAGCCCCTTGGAGCCGGCCGTGGTGGTGAGCTTGCGCACCTGCCCCAGTCTGTAGGCCCCGGCTATCTGCTGGTCGGCATCGTTCCACAGGATGATGTGGTTGTATTCGTAGTCGTATGGATCAAGATCGAGGTCGCGTCCGGACCCTTCACCCACGGGGCGGAAGGTGGCTTCGCGCAGGCGGCCGAGTTCGTGAAGTATGTTGGGCATCTGAAAGGCCCGTGCCTCAAAGACGGTATAGCCGTTTTCGCGCAGCAGAATCTGTTCCTGCGGCAGTTCATCCATCTCGATAAGCAGGCTCGCCTTGGGGCGCGCAAGGGCAATGGGCATGGGCTCGGGTGCCTTGCGCACAAAGGGCAGGGCAAAGATGCGGCGTTCTTCCTGCTGGCGCATGGAGTAGCTGCGCACCCGCAGGTAGTTGGTGACATCGTCTTCCGAGGCAAGCCCGTGCTGACCTGTCAGCAGTGAGGAGGGGATGATCTTGCCCACGCTGAGCTTTATGGAGGAACCCTGCTTCTTGAGCAGCTCGCGGGGGAGCAGGGCGGTGCGTGCCAGCGGATGCATAAGCCCCATGAGGTTGAACATGATGCTGTTGCGGCCATGGAAGTAGAGGGGCAGCACATCCGCCCCTGTCTTGCGGATGATGCGGGCCACGTTTCGGTTCCATTGCGGGTCCATTATGCCGCGGTGGGCGGGCTGCAGGTGCGAGACCTCGCCGGAAGGAAACACTGCAAGGCTGTTGCCTGCTCCCACGTGGCTTATGGCGCTGCGCAGTCCCTTGATGTTCTTTATGCGGGCATCGCGGGTGTTGAAGGGGTCCACATCGATGACCACCTTCTTCAGTTCGGGGATGATGCCGAGCAGCGAGTTGGCAAGAAATTGCATGTCGGGCCGCACGGGCAGCAGCGTGGCCATGAGCACCAGTCCTTCCAGTGCGCCGAACGGGTGGTTGGAAACAACCACCAGAGGGCCGGTTTTCGGGATGCTGTCAAATCCCTCGCCTTTCAGCTTGATGCGGACATCAAGAATGTCCAGTGCCTCGCGGGCGAATGCCAGCGGGCAGGTGCGCTGTGTCATGCCGCCGTAGAGCGTGAACAGCCGGTGCAGCTTGGAGATGTGCAGCAGCGGCGTTTTGACAGGGGCAAGCAGTCGCTTTGCGGCGGGGGGGATGAAGTCGAGGCTCAGTTCATTATCCTGAAGAACCTGATCCAGCATACAGGGTACCTCGTGGCGTTTTTGGCGTTGCAGGTGGCAGCCGGACCATTGGGAGGTCAATTGCGAGATCCATGGGATGTTGGTCCGGATCACCTGATGCGCCAGATGTAGGCTGGCAATGTGTGCGTTGCGTTAAGCGGCGGTGACAGTTGGGCGGCAGTGAAGGATGTAGGAAAAACGTAACCGAACCGTTGCCGGAGTGCTGCGTTTTGTCACCGGGGCGTCATGTCCGGGGCTGGTTTTCGTGGCATAGACACTGACCATCGGAAACCCATTTTACCCGTGAGGAGAATGCCATGACTGACAGTCAGCGCCGCGAGATAGAACGCCATCTGGAAGATACCCTTTCCGCTCTGCGTCTTCAGGATCGTACCGGCTCCGATCAGGATATGTATTGCGCCGATGAAAACGAATTTGCCTCCCGCATGAGCGAGTTGCGCATGAACGTGGCTTTGCAGGCCCGCATCCGCAAGCAGATAAAGGCGGTGGAAGAGGCTCTGCACCGCATAGACGTGGCCGATTTCGGCATATGCGCCGAGTGCGGGGAAGATATTCCCGTGCAGCGTCTCAAGATCAATCCCACAACCACGCTGTGCGTGCACTGCCAGCAGGAGCGGGACAGCGCCCCCCGTGCAGAGGGCATGATGCATCCTGTCATGGGCTTGAGCGCATAGCCCGGGCCTTTTGTTTTTCAGGCCGAACCGGCCTATCCTGGTTATTATTGTTCGCATGCCTCCATGTGCGGTGTCTTTCCCCTCCGCAGCATGACGGCTGTGTGATACGCTCTGTATATCTCTTCAGTCTCCTCTTTGCTCTCCCAACGGATCGCCGCCGGATGTTCTTGTCAGGACGTCCGGCGGTGATGTGTTTTTGTGGTCCCGATTTGAGATGGGAGACTGGGGGTGTAAGTAATTTATCGTGATTGTTGGTTTTTATTTTTAGGTTGAAAATTGATGAAAAACATATATCTTCAAAAAATATTAAACGGGCATCAGCAAAGGTATTTTCAACGCCCGGACAGGTGGCAGGCACAAGCCGGTTTTGCCCCGTTTAGATAGGCCCAGACCAGTCCAGTTTAGATCGGCCCAGTTATGGTCATATGGCCAGTTGTCGCCGCTCCAGCTTGGTTCCGTCTGCTTTTGCCCGATTTGCCGGGCTCAATTGCCAGCATATCGCGTGCTGGCGGGATGCTTGCCGGTAAACTTGTCAGGGACGGCAGCCTTGTCCTATTCTGGCATTCGGATGACTGCCGCTGACGGAGGAACTATGGAGCAACAGGATAGGTTGGTGTGGAAGGCTTCTGCAGAAGGAGCGTTTGTCGATCTGTCGATACGCGGATGCTGGATCGCATCTTCGGTCAGGCCTTCTCTTGTCGAGATCACCGGGGCGTTCGGCCCGTCCGTCCGTTCAAAGACCATCCGCATTCACGATGACGGCCTGAGCAGATGGGACAGCACCTTCATCGCCTTTCTGCTGAAGCTGCGCGACCATGCCTCTGCCCACGGTGCGGTGCTTGACCTTTCGCTGCTTTCTGAAAATGCCCGCCAGCTTGTGGACCTTGCCACGCGTGTTCCGCCCAAGGATACCGCCCGGACTGACAAGAAAACGGGATTTCTGGATATATGGAAGAACGCAGGCCTTGCCTTTGCGGGAGAAGCAAAGGAAATGCTCGTGTTCATCGGCGAACTGGCCTTTGCCTTTCAGCGGTTGTTTATGGGCAAATCGCAGATGCGGCGGCATGACCTGCTGTTTTTCATAGACGAGGCAGGTCCCAAGGCGTTGCCCATTGTCTGCCTTATAAGCATGCTGGTGGGGCTTATCCTCGCATTTGTGGGGGCCATTCAGCTCAAGCTGTTCGGCGCGGAAATATATGTGGCCGATCTGGTCGGCATAGGCATGACCAGAGAAATGGGGGCCATCATGGCCGCCATCATCATGGCAGGCAGAACCGGTGCTGCATATGCCGCCCAGCTTGGCACCATGCAGGTGAACGAAGAGGTGGACGCCTTCCGCACATGCGGTTTCGACGTCATGGACTTTCTCGTCATGCCCCGCATGCTGGCCCTGATAATCACCATGCCCATGCTCTGCCTGTTCGCAAACCTGCTCGGCATGCTCGGTGGGGCCATTGTCACCATCGGCATGCCGGAAGTCAGCCTGCTTCAGTACTACAACCAGACCCTTGGTGCCATTGACCTTGTGGATGTGAGCATTGGCGTTTTCAAGGGGCTTGTTTTCGGCGGGCTTGTGTCCATGGCCGGGTGCCTTCGGGGCATCCGTTGCGGGCGCAATGCCACGGCCGTGGGGCAGGCCACGACCTCGGCAGTGGTCACGGGCATTGTTGCCATCATCATGGCGGACTCGGCCCTCACTGTTATTTTGAACATTCTGGGAATATGACCATGCCGAACAACGGTACCCATAACGAACCAGTCATTGCCGTGGAAAATCTGGTCATGGGCTACGATGACTACATCGTGCAGCGTGATCTGAATTTCTCCATAGCCAAGGGCGAGATATTCATCATCATGGGGGATTCCGGCTGCGGAAAAAGCACGCTGCTGCGCCACCTGATAGGGTTGCAGCGTCCCAAATCCGGGCGTGTGCTCTATGGCGGCCGTGATTACTGGGATTCTTCCCGCAGCGAGCAGGAAGCCATCATGCGCCGTTTCGGCGTGCTGTATCAGAGCGGGGCGCTTTGGAGCTCCATGACCCTTGCCGAGAATGTGGCCCTGCCTCTGAAGGCGTATACCACACTGAAGGATTCGGAGATTGCCGAGCTGGTTTCCCTGAAAATGGCTCTGGTAGGTCTGGCCGGGTTCGAGAAATTTTATCCGTCGGAAATAAGCGGAGGGATGCGCAAGCGGGCGGGGTTGGCCAGAGCCATGGCCCTTGACCCGGACATTCTGTTTTTTGACGAACCCTCTGCGGGGTTGGACCCCATAAGCGCCAGAATGCTGGATGACCTTATTCTGGAGCTGCGCAACAGCTTTGGCACCACCATTGTGATTGTAACACATGAGTTGCCCAGCATTTTTGCCATAGGCACGGATTCCGTGTTCCTGGACGGCGAGAAGCGCACCATGACAGCAAGAGGCAACCCGGTGCAGATGCTGGAAGTGACGGACAATCCCAAAATTAAAACCTTTCTTACCCGCGGCGAATCATAAGCGATTGCAGGAGTATATATGAAAAAGGCAAGCCCCCTTGGCGTCGGCATTTTCATGGTTGCTTCCCTGGCTCTTGGGGTGCTGTTCATCATCCTGTTCTCTTCGGGGGGCATGTTTGAGAAGAAAAAGGAATATGTCGCCTTCTTTTCCGGATCGGTAAAAGGGCTTTCCATAGGCGCTCCGGTCTACATCAGGGGTGTTCCCGTGGGCAACGTGACTGGCATTCGCCTGCTGCTTTCCGAAACGAAGACGGAAAGCGTGCTTATTCCGGTTGTCTTTACCCTTGATCCGAAGAACATGGTCTATCTCGACAGCGGCGTCCCGAAAGACGTGGATGCGATGATTGAGCGCTATATCAAGAGCGGGATGCGGGCCAAGCTCATTCCCTCCAGTCTGCTGACCGGCCAGCTGGCCATTCTGCTGGATTATTTTCCGCAGGAGCCTGTGCGATACCATGGCGAGCTTGAGGGCATGAAGGAAATTCCGACCGTCGCCTCCGATATGGAAAAAATTGAATCCTTCATAGAAAGTCTGGATTTCGAAACCCTGATGCGCGAGGCCACTTCCACGCTGGGGTTGATAAACGACAAGCTGCAGTCGCCTGACGTAGACAGGGGGATCAAGAGCTTTGCCAATACCTTTGAAGAGACGGAAAAGCTGGTCAGAAAGCTGAACGGTTCCGTTGATCCCATGCTGGCGACTGCCACGGACACGCTGGGCCAGTATAACCGCATGGGCAAGGAGCTGAATGCCGCCCTGCCGCTGCTGATAGAGTCCCTTTCGCAGAGGCTGGATGAGTATGGCAAGCTCGGCAAGGATCTGCGTGGTCCTGCCAAGGATGCGTTTGTGCAGGCCACGGCCACGCTCAAGGAGTTTCAGGATGTCGTCAGGGACGGCAAGGACATGAATTACAAGATAACCACGGTTATCGGCGAACTGGAAGCCACGCTCAGGGCCTTCCGGCAGCTCGCCGAACATCTGGAACGTAATCCCGAGGCGCTGCTTCGCGGCAACCCGGCTCAAAGGTAGGTGGTATCATGATCAACAGGCATTTACTGCTGACATTGGTTCTGGCTGTGTGCGTGCTTTCCGGTTGTGCGGGGGGCAGGGCTTCTCCTCCCACAGCGCTCTACACCCTCGGCCTTGGCCCTGATGCCGCGCAGGGGTCGGTGCAATCCTCCGGGATGGCTGATTCCGGGGCCAAATCCATGGCCAATTCTGCGGATGGCTCCATAGAACTGCTTCAGGTTGTCCTGCCGGAGTATCTGCGGCAGACAAACCTGCTGGTGCGGAACAACGAATACAGCATGTCCATCGTCGGCAGCCGCCAGTGGGCCGGTTCGCTGGAAGATCAGCTGAAATCCGCCATTGCCATCCGTTTCGGGCGCGAGGTGGGAACAAACAGGGTGTTCACATCTCCCGTTCCCGCCGGAGTGCGGATGTCTCACTATCTCTCGGTGCGCATCTTCGCCTTTGAGGGAGCAACGGACGGCACCGTATCGCTGCGTGCGTGGTGGGGGATATACGATGCCTCGCGGAACCTTGTGAGCAACGGGTTCTTTGATGCACAGGATATGGCCGACAAGGGCGGCGACACCTATCAGGGCATTGTATCCGCGCAATCCCGCCTTGTGCAGCGGTTGTGTGAGGAGATGGGACGCAACTTTGTCGCGGTCCGCAAATAGGCGTAGCAGCGGGTTTGCCACGTTTGTGGCGGGTCTGAATACATGCCGCCGATGAAGAGCCCTTTATCGGCGGTTTTATTCTGTATGGTTTGGCATGAAAGGGTGTTCGGAGCAGGTAGATGGGACGAAAGAAAAGTACGGAAAACGATACCATGGCAACGCGGGAGCGGATTCTTGAAACAGCGGAGCAGCTGTTCAAGCAGGTCGGTTACGCCAAAACAACCGTTGCGGACATTGCAGACAGCCTTGGTATGAGCCCCGCCAATATCTACCGGTTCTTTTCGACCAAGGGGCAGATAAACGAAGAGGTATGCGACCGGCTTGTGCGCAGCATAGAAGAACGTTGCAGGCAGTCGGTGCAGGATGGGGGAGGCAGCCTTGAACGCATCAGGGGGTTCATCCTGAGCTATTACCGCCTGATCAGGGCCACCCTGCTGAAGGGGGATAAGCTCTATGATATGATCCCGATAGCCATGGAGCAGAAATGGCCCATCATCCACGACCATAGTGAGCGCATGCGAAGCGTTCTGCTTGCTCTGGTGGAGCAGGGCATTGCCGCCGGAGAGATTCGGCAGATGGATGGATATACTCTGGCCAGAGCCCTGCATCAGTCCATAACCACGTTCATTTATCCCCCTCTTCTGGCCCGCTGGGTGAGCAATAACGCAGATGCCGAGCAGAGGGGCAATGTGGAAGAACAGCTCGGCTTTCTTCTGGATCTGCTGTTCGAGGGCATGGTGTCGAGCAGAGGCTGATGTTTCTAGTGTGGTGATTTATCTAGATGGTATAATCAACGTGTCGATGCTTGGTATATATTGGTGAACGAGATTAAGAGATTTTTTGCCATGAGCGAATTGTATCTGTCACATTTTCAAGTTGTTGTTTCAAGTTGAATAATGCCTCAGTTAATTCGTGAGAAGAGGATGATGTTGATACTTCTTCTATATACGTTATGGTGTTATGGATATTGTTCATGCCGAGATTAGCGGCAACACCCTTGAGAAGATGTAGCCTTTTGAACGCAGTTTCGAGTGCATTGTCTTGAATGGCGGTCTCAATAACTTTTGCGTCATTGGAATGGTCTGATAAAAAGAGTTCTAAGGCTTCTGCGACGAGTTCGATGTCATCCCCAAAGCGTTCTGCCAGTGAGTGGATAGTGAGCCCCCCCGGTAACGCCCCATGTTTAAGAAGTTGAAGATCAAAAGAAATTTTTCCATCCGGAGCAGCTTGTTTAATATTTGACTTAAGAACTGCTTTGGTCTTGAGGCTGTCTGTTTGGTTCGTCTTAACCCATAGAGCAAGTGTGTTGAAAAGAGCGTGTTCGTGAACGGGTTTTGTGATGTGAGCGTTCATCCCGGCCTCTAAGCTCTTTTTGATATCATCAGGGAAAGCATTGGCAGTCATTGCCAGAATGGGGGTGGATGAATTGGTTTGTTCTGCCCTGATGGCCTTAGTAGTTTCAAGGCCATTTAATTCAGGCATCTGTATATCCATAAGAATGGCATCGAATTTGTGTTTACGGGTTAACACCAGAGCTTCAAGCCCGTTGTTTGCAATGGTTGTTGTTATTTTTGCGTGTTTTAATATTCCTGAAAGAACTCGCTGGTTTATGATGTTGTCTTCGGCTATCAATATGTGTATGCCAACAAGAGAAGATACTATTTTGTTGAACTCAATTTGGCTGCTGTCTGAGCACGGTTTTATAGTAGTTTGTTGGCCAATGGCTTTTGCCATTTGCTTGTGTAGCTGTGTTTTGAAAATAGGCTTCGAAGCTATATTGTCAAAGTTCAATGTTTGTAGCTCGGTGTATATGTCCTCCTCGTAGGCTGGAGGTGCTGTTACAATAACTCGCTGGTGATTTGCTATAGAATTTATGCATGAAATGTTAAATCCCTGTTGTGCTATTGATTCATAGTCAAGGATTATGATGTCGCATGGTTCAGGTGGGGATTCTAGGTTGAAGTTTAGTATGTCATCAAAGTTTTGCACTGTAATAATGTCTGAAAAAATATGTCCAACATATTTTTTTGTAATTTGCTGTGCTGTGTTGTCGTTGTCAAATATAAAAACTCTGGAATTTTTAAGGTCTTTGAAGTCGTATGTTGGGTTTTCTTCGAGCGAAGTTTTGAATTTTGCAGTAAAGTGGAAGGAGGATCCGATGCCGATTTGTGAATCAACACTGATGTAACCACCGTGGAGCTTTACAAATTCCTGTGCAATGTAAAGCCCAAGTCCACTTCCTGTGTTGTTTGCAGAAAGAGTGTTGTCGACTTGGAAGAATGGGTTGAACAATTTGTCAGCTTGCTCCTGCTCCATGCCGATGCCAGTGTCGCTTACCGAGAATTTGATAGCTGCGGTGTCTTCTACGACATTTCGTAAAGATATTTCGGTATAGACGTGGCCACGTTTTGTGAATTTTACGGCGTTGTTGACGAGGTTCAAAACGATTTGCCCGACCCTTAGTGCGTCACCCTGGAGGATTTCCGGGACGTCGTTGGCAATGTCGAAGTAGAGTGAGATTCCCTTGTCAGTGGCTTGTTGAATTACAAGGTTGGAGACATCGTGAATAGTGTCTTCGAGTTTAAACGGGGAGTAGTTTAGTTTTATTTGTTTGTTGTCCAGCTTCGAGAAATATAATATATCATTTATTGACTTAAGAAGCGTTTCTGCAGATGATTTTACTGATTTTATATTCTCAAGTTGATATGCGTTCAGGTTTGTTTTTAAAATGAGATTAGTGAGCCCAAGTATTGCATTCATTGGAGTTCTTATCTCGTGGCTCATTTTTGCAAGAAATAATATTTTGTCTTTTGCATTTTTCTCTGCTCGATCTTTAGCGTTTTGGAGTTCTTCTTGTATTTTAAGCTTGTCAGTGACGTCAATGCCAATACCCCAAGATTTCCATCCCGGTATTTTAACGGATGCAGATATGTTTGACCAGTTTATATGCTTTATGCTTTTGTCTTTTGCAGTCAGGCTGAATAGCTTGTCTCTATAGTCGTATGTTTTAGAAAGGGATTGACATACATCGCACCTGTGTTTTTCATTGGGATATAGCATCTCAAGAGCTTGTGGATTATTTATTATTTCAGATGCAGTATATCCGGTTACTTTTTCACATTCTTTATTCCATATAAGTACATTATTTTGTTCGTCAAAAGCGTCAACAAGTATTGGGATGTGAGCTATCATTTTTTTAAGACGCTCTTCTCTTTGGGAAAGTTCGTACATTGTGTTCTGTGCAGCTGTAGAGTCGATAGAAAGGACTATGATGTCTGAAGGTGAAGTGTCGTTTACTGGAATTGCTATTTTCTCTAAGAAAGCGTTCTTCCCACTGGTTACAGAAACATAATATCCACATTCTTTTTTTGTTGTTCCAGATATTGATGTTTTTAGCATGTCAATAATTTCTGGTTTTGTGATTGTATCATAGACGTTTATTCCTATGATGCTTTGTTTGTCATGTATTCCAAAAGAGTTAAGCATCGTATCATTAATGTCTAATACAATACCATTCGCACTGATGTGCGCTATTCCGATAAGTTCATTATTGAATATTGCAGAGAGAGTCCTGCGTTGGTATCTTGTCTTGATTATAAGTGTAGATATAATAGTCAAGCATAGCATAATGAATATTGTTGATATTTCCATATTTACCATCGTTTTTTCAGTTGTGAATAAATCTTAGAGTGTTTTGCATTCTAGTTGGAGGCTAATAGTATTCACAGGTTGATTGCTGGAGTTTGGAAAAGCCGTATTTCTCGAGCCTTTCTTTGAGGTCGAACGAATAAAAGGGCTTGAGAATGTATTCGTCACATTCTGCGAATACGCTTCGGTGTATGTCTGTTTCATAGTGGTGAGACGTGACCATGAATATGAGAGTTCTTTTGTTTTTTGAGACGTTTCTGGCTCTTTCTGCGTCACGCAGTTTGATCAAAAGGTCGATTCCATTCTCTTCTGCCAGTGATATGTCTATCGTAACTAGGTCATAGGGTTGCCACTGTGTCCACGCTTCGCAAAAGCTTTCAAAGCCTTGGTCGATAGTTTCTGCGACGTCACATTGCCCATATTGTGTTAGTACGGCAGACAGTCTTGCGCGGCTAACTCTGTCGTCATCTATGATTAGAAACCGCATTTCGGTCTTCTCCCTCTCTTGTCCGCTTTGCGGGTGAATTCAGTCTATTTCACCGTGTTCTGAATTTTTAGGGCAAAATTTTCAGCAAGGTGCGTTTCAAGGCGAATAGTTTCGGCTTGCAAGTCCGAATAGTCGGATAAGCTGATTGTTCCGCAGCTATTAAGGGTGCTGTAAATTCTGTCTGCAACCCTAGCCAGAGAGATGGCTCTTATGTTTCGAGATGAACCGATTATCTTGTGTAATGTCATTAATTTCTTTTTCTTGTCATTTGTTTGAATTGACGCCCTTAGGTTCTCTATGTTTATTCTGTTGTCTTCTATGAAATAGCCAATAACTTCTTCTACGTATGGGCTGTTGTTTTCAAAGTCATTTAGCAGGCAGTTTATGTCAATAATAGTATTTGTGTTGTTATGATTGACGGTTTGATGTTGTAGGTTGATGTCTGTATTTTTATTTATTATTTCTAATAAGGATTGTTTTGTAATGGGTTTGGATATTGAGTCACTTATTCCTAAGTTTTGGCATTTTTCTCTGTGCACAGGGGTGTTCAAAGCACTTATAGCTACAATGTGCGTAGCAGTTGATTTTGATTCGTTCATTGAAATAGCAACGTCGTAACCACTCATGTCAGGTAGGTCTATGTCTAAAAAAATGATGTCATAAGTGGTATTTTGAAATTTATATAAAGCATCTAATCCATTCTCGGCGGTCGCCACATCGTGTCCAAGCGATGTGAGCATTTTTTTTATGAGAAGTCTGCTAATGGTGGAATCTTCCACTAAGAGTATTTTTTTTGAGTAATTGCCCATATGCCGTCTCCAACTGTTTTTAATATTGTGGATTGAACTGTCTTACTCAGCTAGGACGTCGTATATTCGTGGAGTTTTGGTTAGCTGGCCTTCTCTCCAAGTACATTAGAAGAGGCCTGTTTATTGTTTCTGATCTTCGTGTTCAGTGCGTGTTCTATGCACCGAGTGGCTTGTCTGGGTTATTCTTAACATCCACTGGTTTTGCCTGAAGAGAAGATTTTGTCTGTAATCATCCTTAGTTGTGTGTTTAACGTATTGATAAAATGTTTGGGTGAGCATAGGTCTCCCTTTTAATTGTTGTAAGAATAGCTAAAAAATATCTTATAATCAACTAGCGCAAAGCTATGTCTGATAGCGATTTGACGATCATTGCATGTTTTCCTATGGAAAATGAGGTTTCAGTGAAAAAATTGAAGTATTTTAGTGAGTATGGTTAGCATATCACAAATTTTAAGACTAATATCTCCTTCCAGCAGCATAGATGCGAGGGAGGGGAATTTCCTGAACGATGAAGTGTGGTATGTATAATGTTATACACCATTGAGTGAGTTTCTGGCTATCTTTTTGAGATTCACTTTTCTTCTGCTAGTGTCAGTGTGGGACAGTGTGTGGCAGTGTTGTTTGCTTTTGCAGTGTCGTTGCTGTTTTGAGGTGTATTGCAGTAGTGTGTGCACACGGCAACAGGCCGGATTTCCTCCCCTCTCCCGTCCTGAATTTTAGCATTGAGCTAACGTTCAACACCCTGTATGCATGGCATCGGAACGTTGCCGCCGCGAATCTGTTGTCAGGATTCCGGGTGGTGCATCATGTCTCACCGCAATCAGCGCCGGAACCGCCCGGTATCAGGATACGCATCTGTGAACCCCAAGAAAAAAGACGCTCTTCTTCCTCCGGCCCGGGCAGTCGCCCTTGAATGTGTGAACGAGATTCTGGAACACGGTCAGGATTTGCAGGCCGTGCTGGATGCACGTTTGCGGAGTGTTCGCATCTCCATGGCGGATGCCGCCCTGTGCACCGAGCTTGTTTACGGCTACATGCGTCTGAAAGACAGGATTGCCGCGCTGCTTTCCCGCTTTCTCAAGGATGATTCCAAGCTGCCGAACAAGTGCCGCATAGCACTGGGGCTCGCAGCGTATGAGATGCTGTATCTTGACCGTATTCCGGTCTACGCCTCTGTGGATTGGTGCGTGAACTACGTGAAGCGCCAGTTCTCGCAGGGGCTGGGCAAGCTGGTGAACGCCGTGTTGCGCAATCTCGACCGCATGGGCGCAGAAGCGCATGACATGCAGGCCCTGACTGCCGGAATGTCCCGTTCCAAGCAGTTGGCCGTGTGGTATTCCTGCCCTGAGTGGATCGTGCAGATGTGGCTTGCCGCCTACGGCGAAGAAAAGACGCTCGCCTATCTGGCGGCCGGACTATCCTCGGCACCTGTGGGGCTGCGGGTGAACCGTACCAAGTCGGGGGCCGATGCCCTGGTTGCCGAGCTTGCCGCGCATCCCGACTGCCTTAAGCACGAAGGCTATGCCTTGCTGTTCCCGGCAGGAGCTGCGCCCGTGGGCATGAAGTCCATGCTTTCAGAAGGGCAGATTTCGCGTCAGTCGTTTGCCTCGCAGGAAGTGCTCGCCGTGGCAGAGCCGGAAAAGTGGCAGGGCCCCGTGTGGGATTGCTGCTGCGGCCGCGGCGGCAAGACCATCGCCCTGTTGGAAGCGGGCGTGCCCGTGCGCTATGCAAGCGACACCTCCCGTGAACGCCTGCGCGGTATGCGTGAAGAGCTTGAACGCCTTGGCATTGAGCCGCCGTTCTCATTGCTCCGCTCCGCTGCCGACCCCGTTGCCCCGGAAGTATGGGAAGAGGTCGGTGAAGTTGCGTTCCGTACCATCCTTGCCGATGTGCCGTGTTCCGGACTGGGCACGCTTTCCCGTCGCCCTGATGCGCGATACCACCGCACGCCTGAAGGCGTTCGCGACCTTCTTGCCACACAGGCCGCCATTCTCGACAATGTTGCAGCCCAGCTCGCACCGGGTGGCAGGCTGATCTATGTAACCTGCACCGTGAATCCGGATGAGAACGAGCGCCAGATTGCCGCCTTCCTTGAGCGGACGGAAGGCATCCGGCTGGAACGTGAATGGCAGAGCCCGCAGGATTCGCCCTATATGGAATTTTTCTACGCGGCCATGCTGCGCAAGGCATAGGCCGTTTTCGGGGCGTCTTTTCCAGCGCACCGCCGGCAGAGTAAGTTTTTCGAGTAAGCTGTTTGGGCAGGCTTTCCGAGCAGGCATCCCGGGGTAGTGTTCCGGGCGCTCAGTGCCGCTCTTTCGGGAACACCCGCTGGCATCCCAAGTTGATGGCTTCAGTCGGCGCAACAGAGCGCTGAGGTCAGTCTCTCACCAATTGGCATACCTAGCGGTAGCGGAGGCCGGGAGGCAAAGGTTGCTTGGGTGGCAGCTTTCAGGAAAATGGGCTTATTTGAAAATAATTTTCATTATCACCTTGCCAACAGTCCGACGGTGTTTATCCTATAAGGCATGACTAAGTTCCATTAACGAACGAATCAGGGAGGTTCTCCCATGCCTAATATGGATTACCCCGGCCCGTGCACCAACTGCCTGGGCGATAACGAATGTGTAATCGAGCATGATCTTCTCAATGACTTGATTACTGTTGAGGATGTGAAGGACGAATAAGTCCTTCCGGAACGAACGATGAAGGACCTTCAGACCGCCCTGTAGCTTCGGCTGCGGGGCGGCTTTTTTTGTGTGGTGGGGGGGAGATTGCGGATTTAGCCGTGGAGTAAAGGTGCTGATTAGCATGGTTAGGCTATGTGGTCAGACATTAATGACTAGTTGGAATGCATGTCTGAAGGCCCGTCTGACAGAGGAATTGCTATCGCTTTGGCTTGAGCAAAATATGGAACTGTTGCCGAATCTTTGCGGACGTGAGTGGGATGCAGCCGATGACGACCACAGCAACGGTGCGGGGTAGTATGTGCGATTGAATTCCAGCAATGTTCCCATAGTGCAGTAGGGAGATGATCGTAAACGGTAACAGCATAGGCAGGCAAATCTTGATGAACGATCGCCATAACTTCAAGTATGTTATCGCTGCGACAAATACAGATACGGAATAGCATAAGTAGGCAATCCCGAGAGTGGCAGGGCCGTAGAGCGGCCACAAAAACCAGTTTGTCAGCATGCTGACTACGGTCGCGAAGAGAAGCGCAAGCGAATATTTTTTGTTTTCTTGCGAGATGTTGAGTCCCCGTAGGAGTACGTAGCCTGCAATATGTGCCCAGAGGCCTAGTACGGACCATGACAAGATCGAGGCTGTGAGCAGTACGTCTTCTTGGCTGAATTTTCCTCGTCCGAACAGCAAATCCACGATGACGTCGCTGGCGGCAAACAGCCAATATGAACATAGGCTTCCGATAAGCAGAAGGGGGCTGATTATTTCGATAAGACGCACTCGCAGACGAGGGAGGTCATAGTGGCTTAGATGGCTCAGAATGGCGTAACCTAGGGGCATGGCTACCAATGCCATACCGGTTTCGCAAATAAATCGTGAATAATCGAGCGCTGGTATGGTTTTGCCGCCCATATACGATGCAATAACTCTTTCAAGGGCGAGATTTCCTTGAACCATAAGCGGTACAGGCAGAAGGGGAAGGGTTGTTTTGAAAAATTGCCCGGCTAGCTTGGGCAGACGAGAACGAAGGGTGGTGCTCGAAAATCGGGGGATGAGTGCACGTGTTCTGTAAAGTGCAATAGCCAAGTGGGCGAACCAACCTGCATTTAATCCCCACGCAAGGAGTCGAACCTCATTGTAGAATGAGAAGCAGGCAATGCCTGCAAGCAAGCCGAGGCTTTGCATGGAGGCCTGGATTGCTGCAATGCCCGAATTCCCTTGGATCATCTCGAGTATGGAGAGGGTAACAGCGGTTACAAAGGCCGGGAGCCCTAGAGAAACGATCTGCAAAAAGTCTACAGCGAGCAGGTGCTCGGCTGCATTGAGGCCAGGAGCCAGAGAGTGCACCCAAAAGGGAGCATAGTTGTATAGTGCTACGCTGGTGCAAAGTGAAAGAACGAGGGTGAGGCTTAAAAAAAACCAAAAAATGCAAGAGACGGTTGCCTTGTCATCTTTTGAATTGGCTTTGGCGAGCAGGGGCATGAAGCCGCCGGTGATGGCCTCGGAGGTCAAGAGCTTTCCGGGGATGGTGACGCAGGAGAGACTGAGTCTGCATGCTGTGGCGGCTACTCCTGTACCGAACATGGATGCCATAAGCAGCTCTCGTGCTAAGCCGAGAAGCTTGCCCAGCAGGCCTCCAAAGAGAAAGGTAATGAAGAAGCGACGCATGGTGTGGCCATTAACTCAATGTCTTAAGGTAGAGTTCAGCGAGTTTTTCTCCCTGCTTTCGGGCATCAAAGCAAGAAAGAATGTGCTTTTTGCCTTCTCTTCCCATAGCCGCTGCTTTTGTCGGATCAGACAAGAGTGCTTTCATTGCTTCTGCGAGGAGGTCGGGAGCGGACTCAGGTACCAGTATGCCGGTTGCGCCATCCAGAATAGCTTCATTAAAAGCAGCATGGTGAGTAGCGATTACAGGTATTTCCATGGCCTGCGCTTCAAGGACGACTTGCCCCAGACCTTCGGAATCTCCATTTCGGGCTGTTTTGCTGGGTGCGCATAATAAAGCGGCTTTAGACAGCCATTGTTGTATTTCCTGCTGCGAACAAAAAGGAATGAAGCTGACTTGTTTGGAAATACCCAAATTCTGTGCAAGGTCATGCAGCTTCTGCTTCAGGGGGCCGTCCCCAATAATCACCAGAGATGGGGCCAGCTGTCTCGGGAGTTTTGCAAAGGCTTGCAGAACATCTTCTGTCCCCTTTTTCTCTACTAGTCTGGCGATGTGAAGAATGGGGCCCGTATTGGTGTACGGTGTGTTTCTGGTAAATTTACTGGGGTCAATGCCCGTATAGAGGGTTGTAGTGCGCTGAGCAGGAAAGCCCAAATCCAGAACGCGTTTTTTTATGAACTCAGACACGCAGAGGAATAAGGCACCGTCCCGTTTTAATTCGGATCGCCGCAGTAAGTATGTAAGCCAAGCGATTTTCTTGCTCGTGAGTAGTGTCTTGGTGGAAGCTGTTGCATCAATTCCGTGAAAGGTTGTGACAAGGGGGATTCCAAGCTGTTTGGCGATAGGTAGGGCGTATACTGCATCAATGCCAAAATGGGCATGCATCAAGGCTGGGCGCTGAGCATCAAGCCACGCTACGGCCGCTGGATTGTGCCTGGTGACACGCTGTTGAATACGACAGTTGGTCGTGGCAAAGCATGTGGTTCCATCGGGAATGGGCCCTGACAGCTCGGTTCCGACGTATAAGGGGCTAAATCCAGGGATGTTGGATGCCTGGGTTGTAATGAATGGCTCAGATGCAGCGAAAAGCTGGTGTCGGTATATGGCTACCTTCATGGTTTGGTCCTGACCTGAGGAGACGCTAATCCAAGAGTAATACCACACATTCCAGCCAAAAGAGCTGCGCTATGGAATTCGCCAGTGGGTTCAGCATTGGAGACAAGCCCTTGGGCAACCATCAAGCCAAAAGATAGGAAAGTGCAGAGTGCGAAACATCTATATTGTGTAGGGACGTTGTATTTTGCTTTCCATATGGCGCGTAGCATCCCAATATGAAATAGCATCGCAAGAATGAGGGCGGGAATGCCAAAATAGACGCCGACTTTTAAATAGGTGTTATGTGGTTGCATGTTTTTGAAGAGTTCTCCACCAATTTTTTCAAGTTGGTTTGGAGAACTTCCGAATAATGGACGTTTAGAAATGAGGTCGAGCGAATACTCCCACAGTGCTAGCCTGGTATCATAGTTGGCGATGGTGTTGTTGGCGTGGTATGTAATCATTTTTTGAACTTGCGCTGTTGTTTTGTTCATAGTCGCAGGCTTGTCTTGTTTGAAAGGTTTTCCTGTTGTGGAAAGTGAAAGAGAAAGGCTTGCGAGAAAACATGTAATCAACAATATGCGGTAGAGTTTTTTTTCTTTAATAAACATGAATAATGTAATGCAAGGGGCCGCTATGTATGCTGGCTTGGAGCCAGAGGCAAGCATTGCGGAAATAAAAAGCAATGCGGCAATAAAAAGAATATTATTTGATTTTGCTTTGTACAGACCATAGCTTGCAAGGCAGGATATTCCTGAAAATACTGCACCATAATTTGCATTTGGAAAAAATCCGCCAGACTTTCTATAGTCTATAAATGCATTTGTGAGTTCTGGTGACTTCAGGATATAGTCAACTCTGTTGGGGTTGATAAATAATTTAGCAATTGAGAGATGGTATAGATGCTGTTCGAGATGTGGTAGTGTGCGAAATGTGAGAACAAGAAGAGCGTTTACTGCAGAAAATGCTATGGCAAAATAAAATGGGGTGTGCCAATCTTCTCTGTGTGCAGAGATGTAATATCCACTTATGAACAACGCTACGAATGGAATGTTGTAAAAAATAATTTTTATTAAAAGAGTTTTTTCCTGATGCAGAGGAAGGGTGCCAGTCATCCATAAAAGCATCGCTACCAGTGGCAATAGGTGTTTGTGACGGGGAGATGTTCTGTAGAAAGGTATCAGGATAAAGCACGCATATGCTGCCATGATTGATATGGAAGGGTAGAACCCGCGTATGGGAATTGTATATATCTGTAGTGGTGTGAGTGAAACCGCAATTAAAAAGAAGTAGTAGTTGATGTTTGCAATGTCACGTTCTTTTGAAATGGGCATCGAGTTGTAGCCTTTGAGCGTGAATTCTACGAGACGTGTTGCAAAATATTTTTCGCAACTGTTTTCCAGTCGTGCACTTCATTTTTGCTATTTTTATCTTTTGGAGTCGCAAGTGCATTTTTCAATGAGTTTATGATGCTATCCTGTTCTCCGGGTGTGTAGTAAAACGTATTGTTTCTGTGTATATCAATAAATGTCGGGGCAATTATCGGGAGTCCTATGTATCTGTATTGGTGCACTTTTAGTGTGTCGCTGAAGGATGACGCATGCTCATTTTTTCTTTGCAAGGTTATTAGGCCAACGTCAGCATGTTTTATGTATGGTATGGTGCTTTCAAAGGGGAGCTCTCCTGTGTATACTACATTTCGCTTGCGTATTCTTGGAGTGAATGGACCAATTATTGTGAACGTGCAATCGGGGAATGCTTCGCTTGCAAATTCTATGAACGTTTCATCGAGAAGGGATACGCCCACAAAAACACAGTTCGGGGTAGATTTGTACGGGCTTGTTGATGGTGCGTCAAATAATGATGTTGCAACTCCATGGTATTGAAGTATGGCATTGGATGCATTCTTGAATTTCCCGTCAATAAGCGTTTTATGAGGAACGCTTATGAGATCAAATTTGTCAAGAATTGATTCTTCAACTTCAATAAGTCGTAGCGATGTAGAACGATGTGTGCGGATATCGTCAGAGGCTCTGTATATCTTCTTGGATTTTGGATTAAGTTCCGAGAGTCTGTTAAATAAAAATAACCCGTTCATGCTTTCGTAAACGATGATATCAGCATTTTGTATTTTTTTGATAAGTGAAGAGTCTAGAGAAAACTCAGGATATTTATCCCAAAGTGGTTTTGCCAATCGTTCAAGGAAGGGTAAAGGCAAGGCAACTGGATGCCATAATGGGAAATACACATAGCTGAAGAATCTATTGTCCACTTCGACCAGTCTATTAATCTCGTGCTTCAATGATTGATATTGAAGGCGATGGTCGTGGATAAGATAAGAGAGCCAGCTTATCCCGGTTGTTACAAATGTAATGTCGTGGCCCAAATTCCAAAACTCATGAGCAAGCCAGTGAAAGCCAGCTTTTCTCTTTGACTTGCAGTAGTGGGCAGAAATTAAAACAATATTCATAGGATAGTATGCTGTGCTTTC
>JBKEAK010000254.1:0-17341 GCA_047972125.1 Halodesulfovibrio sp. | reverse complement strand
GAGTGCTGTTGCCTGTGCAACGGCCTTTGGCGGCGGGTATGGCAGGAGTTTTGAAGAGGCCTGCGGTGCCTTGAGCGGGGGACTTATTGCCATAGGGCAGCTGTATGGCAGGCGCGGACCCGGTGAAAGCTGGGATTATCCTGCATCGCTCGGAGCCATGCTGCGCGAGGCGTTTGTGGAAACATTCGGCACGACCAATTGTCGGGCACTGCGTGAACGTTTCGGAGATGCGCAGGAAGCGGAGTGCCGCAAGCTGGTGCGATTTACGGCTGATACCCTTGAGGAAATGCTGGAAACACCTGTGCAGAGCACGGCGAAGGTCGCCTGCGGTTGCAGGTAGTACCGGTTGCCCGGAAGTTCGGTTGCAGTAACGCGCGACAGTGAGAGGAGAGGGGCAGGGGGGGCTTGCGGGCATGGCCCGGTTGCCTGTTGTCCCTCTCCTTCATTATTCAATATTCAACGTGGCTATCTGTGGACGTCCGTGTATGGCCGGAGTGATTTTGAGAATCCTGCCACCAGCGCAGACTCTAAGAACGCCGTATGGCGTATCAGGGCTGGATTGATGCCAAGCTCTTGCCAGTCTTTTTCTGAATCTCCACAAGCTTGAATCCGTAATCCAGCAGCTTGGTGGTTTCCACCTGTCGTATGATGGGCGTTTGCGCTCCCAGAACAACCGCCAGCAGGCGGGTGCCGTCACGTTTGGCCGTGGCGGAAATGTTGAATCCCGACGCACAGACAAAGCCGGTCTTCAGGCCGTCCGCACCTTCGTATCTGCCCAGCAGCGAGTTCGCGTTGCGGTGGGTGGAACCGTTGTGGGTGTACGAGGTCATGGAGTGTATGGACAGGGATTCGGGGAAGGCCTTCAGATAATGTATCGAAAGCTTGGCGATGTCGCGGGCGGTGGAATACTGCCCCTTGGCCGGCAGGCCGTTGGGGTTTTTGAATACGGTCTTGGTCATGCCCATCTTCTTGGCGCGGGTGTTCATTTCCCGCACAAAGCGCGAGGCATCGCCCTTGCCCATGTATTCTGCCACGGCAACGCAGGCATCGTTGGCGGAAATGACGCTTATGCCCTTGATGAGTTCATCAATGGTTACTTCCTCGCCCTTGCGCAGCCGCATTCTGGAGCCGGAGGTGCGCGCGGCGCGGGAGCTGACGGGAATGGTCTTGCGGGGTGAGAGCTTGCCCTTTTCCAGTGCCTCGCGGACGATATAGAGCGTCAGCAGCTTGGTGATGGATGCGGGCGGAATCTGCTTGTCCGCATTCTGTTCGTAATAGACCTGCCCTGTGCTCATGTTGATGAGGTAGGCGGCCTTTACGTTTAGGTGCGGGCGCTTGGGGGGCTTAGCATCACGCGGCAGCTTGGGCGGAGCAAGGTCTTTCTCCATGCGTTCCTGCAGAGCCGGACGCGGAGTGTAGGCTGCCGTTTGTGAATTGGTGCGTCGGTCCTGCTTGGCAGATCGGGTGGCAGACTGTTTTGCCGATTGGCTGTCAGTCTGTTCGTCCCTCTGGTCATCCATTTGATCGTCTGGCTGACCGGCAGCCTGACTGGTTACCAGAGCGGCAAGGGCGTCTACTGCCGCGTGGGCACCTGTTGCATCACTTGCGACGGGGGCATCAGCTTCATACTCAGCGTCAGCCGAACCCGGAAAACCGTCGTCAGCCGAATGCAGGGTTTCAAGCGTTGCAGGGCTGCGGGGGGCAGCAGAAGTGTCAACGATGCAGAACCGTGCATCATCCTCTGCGGCTATGGGCAGGGCAGCTCCGGCGACGGCTGCACCGGTAGCAACGGCGGCTGCCTTGGCCGTTTTTTTGGCCTTGGTGGATTTTTTGGATGATTTCTGCGTCTTGGCGGTGCTGCGGACCGTTTTGTCGGTCTTCTTGCTCCGCTTTTTCTTTTTCGCAGATTTCTTGGTGGTTTTTTTCTTGTCCGCTTTCTTTATCGTTTCCTTGGAAGAAGCGGTGCCGGAATCGGTGGTTTTGCGGGCGCTTGCCGTGCTGGCTGCCTCGGCATGATCCGTCGGCATCAGAGGTGTGGAAAAGCCCCCCAGCAAAAATGCCAGAGTAAGAACAATCGCGAGGACTTTGCCTGCGACAGCATGATGTGACGGAGTCGCCATGGGCGATGCCTTACGGAGCAAACTTACGCGCGTCAAGAGAATCTTCTCCAAAAAAGCAGTAACTTAGAGGCTGCCTTTCGATGCAGAAAAATGGTTTTCTGTCAACGTGTGGTAGCGAAGTCTTCCACGATTCCTGCGGGTGCGTCGCAGGCACCCGTCACTATGGATTGCTCAATCCTGCAAGGCGAAGAAGATCACAGCGGGACATTGAGTACGATATCTGAAAGATCGCCCTGAACGCATCGTATATGATGAATATGGTACTTGCCTGTGAGTTCGGGGTCGTTAACCTGCGTGGGCTGTCCGGTGCGTACTTCAGTAAGGTGATCGGCAACGGCCTTCATGCAGCCGAGGTGCGTTACCACGAGAATGCGTTCTCCGGGGTGGCGCACGGCGCAATCGCGCAGGGCATCCAGTGTTCTGTGCAGCACGGTCAGACGGCTTTCGCCACCTGCGGGGGTAAAGCCCCATCCGGAGGCCTTCTGGCGTTCCATCTCTTCCTGTTCAGCCTCGCCGAGCTGGATAAGGGTATGCCCTTCCCACGTGCCCCAGTGCTGTTCGCGCAGGCGGTTATCGGTGCTCATGGGCAGCGAGCCGAGCCGCTCGTTGATGATTGTGGCCGTCTGCATGGCGCGGTTGAGGTCGCTGCACAAAATGCGGCTCCAGTCCTGCGTTGCCAGCGCGGTGCCCCAGTCGGCTGCCTGTGCGATGCCGGTGTCGGAAAGCGAGGTGTTGGTCTGTCCCTGAATACGCTTTTCAATATTCCATGACGTCAGCCCGTGACGTATGAGGCCGAATTCCGTGTGTGTCATTCCCGTTGTATCCTGAAAATATGAATATGCGTTGTGATTATTTGTCCGGGGGCCGTTCATAGTCCGCTCTGTTTCCGAAAGTCGGTTCTCGTCATCATAATGCCGGGAATGGGCTCGTTGAGCGGCTTGCCGGAACTTGTCCGACCAATATATGCCTGTGGCGGGTGGTCTGTCCATCACGTCGGGGGCTGGTTTTTGATGAAAATGATTGTTTTTCTCGTTTGGGTCGGTTTTACCGTTGGCTGGCGCGGGGGATCACTGGCGGGGCTGATGAAAAAAGAATGGGCAGGCAGGGGGAGATGGATCAAAAGGTGTGGGCAAGGCATGGCGCAGGGCACGAAAAAAGGACACATGCCGTGTGGCACATGTCCTTGAATCTCACCATGGCGGGCTATGCAGGAATCGAACCTGCGGCCTTCAGCTCCGGAGGCTGACGCTCTATCCAACTGAGCTAATAGCCCATGGGGAAAGTTGTAGTAAGCGGCACGTCATGCGTTGTCAAGGCAAAAGCATTGGCAGCCGTCAGGTCCCGCTGTGGTACACTATATAAGGCAGTTCACCGTGCTCTGTTTGTCCGGGTTGCAGCGGGCAGGGGTGTGAACCGAACATGTGCCACCACATTTTGGCAACCTATCATGTTATGCGTTGGTTTGTCAGTATATGCAGAAGGGTATGCATGTGTCATTGAGTGTTGTGTTTGCGAAATTGTAAAAATGACAGAAAAATTTTTCCTTCAGAGGGTCAGGTCTGGCGCTTTGTAAACAATTCTGTTAAAAGCGCCGCATCGCACGGTTGAGAAAGCAAGGGGGGACGTAGCTCTCGCATTGGGTCCCTTGCTGATCGTGTGTCATCTTTTTCTTTTCCGGATGCAGCTGCACGGCTGGTTCGCATGAGCCGCAGGCAGTCTGCGCGGGTAACGGGGACGTATGAAACGCATTGTCGTGGGTGTAACGGGTGCCAGTGGAATGCCGCTGGCGGTAACGCTTCTCAAAGCGCTCGCATGGGCGCAGGACGTGGAAACGCATCTTATTGTTTCCGATGCGGCACGCGAGGTGCTGCGGCTTGAATCCGGCATGGATGCCGACGAGCTCATTGCGCTGGCAGACCGCTCGTATGCACCGGGCGATTTTGGCGCGGCTCCCGCAAGCGGGTCGTGGCAGCACAGCGGCATGGTCATATGCCCCTGTTCCATGGCCACCCTTGCCGCCGTGGCAAACGGCCTTGGTTCCAACCTGCTGCATCGCGCTGCGGACGTAACGCTCAAGGAGCGCCGCCCCCTTATTCTTGTTCCCCGCGAAACCCCGCTCAGCCGTGTGCACCTGCGCAACATGCTTGCTGCGGACGAGGCTGGCGCGGTGATCATGCCGCCCATGCCCGGTTTCTATTCCAATCCGGCCACCATACAGGATCTGCTCGACCATCTTGCCGGACGTATTCTCGACCATCTTGGCATTGCCCATTCCCTCGTCAAACGATGGGAAGGACTCGCTCACGCGTAGCGAGACCATGAACGTAATGAGCCCAGGAATGTACTGAGATAGGTAACGTAAGGAGATCAGGAGGACGCATGCATACGCTCACATGGCACGGCCACTCGAATTTTCAGATCGCCACTCCCAGCACGAACATTGTCATCGACCCGTTCTTCACCGGCAATCCTTCCGCGGCAACCCCGTGGGATGGCATTGCCAAGCCCGATGCCGTGTTCGTAACCCATGATCACGGAGATCATGTGGGGCAGGCGGTTGATATCTGCAACGCCACAGGTGCCATGCTCGGCGCCATTGTGGGAACAACGGGCAAGCTCGTGGCAGCGGGACTTCCCCAGTCGCAGGTGCTGAACGGCATAGGCTACAACATCGGCGGAACAGTGACCGTGGGCAAGGTGGGCGTGACCATGACCCAGGCGTTCCATTCCTCCGATTCCGGCGCACCGGTGGGATACATTCTCACGCTGGACGACGGTTTCACCATCTACCATGCCGGAGATACGGGTATCTTCTCCAGCATGAAGCTGTGGGGCAAGCTCTACGACATAGACCTCGCCCTGCTGCCCATAGGCGGCGTGTTCACCATGGATGCACGGCAGGCAGCACTGGCCTGTTCGCTGCTCAAGTGCCGCGGCGTTGTGCCCATGCACTGGGGCACCTTCCCCGTTCTGGAGCAGAACACGCGGGCCTTCCGCGATGCCCTGATGAATTTTGCGCCGGATTGCAGGCTGTTTGACATGGCCCCCGGCGAAACGCTGTCGTTTTCGAAACTCCCCGAAGGCGACTGCGGATGTGAATAGGTTCTGTGCGTGTCTGGCATCACGCGCAGCAGGAAGAAGCGAAACAAATGGCGGATGAAAAGAATTGGGTTGTCTATCTGGTGCGTTGTGCCGACATGTCGCTCTATTGCGGCATAACCACCGATCTGGAACGACGCCTTGGCGAGCACAACAGCGGCAAGGGGGCGAAATATACCCGCACCCGGACACCGGTGACACTGGTTGCCAGCGCCTTGTTTCCTGATCGGAGCAGCGCTTCGAAGATGGAGTATTGTGTAAAACAGCAGCCCTCTGGGCGAAAGATCGACTTTCTGGCGCGGCAAGCCGGAGCCGATTCGTCTTCAGCGCTGTCAATGACTGCCGAGAACGCATAAGGAAGAAACAATGGAAGGCTTTTCGTTTGAAGGGGTGGAACTGTCGCAGGAAGTGCTCAAGTCCATCGAGGACATGGGCTTTGAAGAAGCATCGCCCATTCAGGCTCTGGCTATCCCGCCCATCCTGCAGGGCAAGGACATAATCGGACAGGCTCAGACCGGTACCGGCAAGACTGCCGCATTCGGCATTCCCATTCTTGAGCGCATCAACCCGCGTGATCGTGACGTGCAGGCCATTGTGCTGTGCCCCACCCGCGAGCTTGCCATTCAGGTATCCGAAGAAATTTCCAACCTTGCCAAGCGCATGCGCGGCGTGAGCGTGCTGCCTGTATACGGCGGCCAGCCCATTGACCGTCAGTTCAAGGCGCTCAAGCGTGGCGCACAGGTTCTGGTGGGCACTCCCGGCCGTGTGATGGACCACATGGAACGCGGCACCATCGCGCTGGACAAGATTCTCATGGCCGTGCTGGACGAAGCGGACGAAATGCTCGACATGGGCTTCCGCGACGACATCGAGTTCATTCTCGAAAAAGCTCCCGAGACTGTTCAGACCGTATTTTTCTCTGCCACCATGCCCCCGGAAATTCTGCAGCTGGCAAAGCGGTTCCTCAAGGAGCCTGAATTCCTCAAGGTGACCCAGAAGGTGCTCACCGTGCCCAGCATTGAGCAGATTTACTACGAGGTGCGCCCCTTCCAGAAGATGGATGCCCTGTGCCGCGTGCTGGATGTGTATAACCCCAAGCTGACCGTGGTGTTCTGTTCCACCAAGCGTGGTGTAGACGAGCTGACCGCCAACCTGCAGGCGCGCGGTTATCAGGCCGACGGTCTGCACGGCAACCTGAACCAGACCCAGCGCGACCGCGTTATGAACCGTTTCCGCAAGGGCGGTATTGAAATCCTTGTTGCCACGGACGTGGCAGCACGCGGTATCGACGTGGAAAACGTGGAGGCCGTGGTCAACTACGATATTCCCAACGACGTGGAATACTACGTGCACCGTATTGGCCGTACCGGCCGCGCAGGCCGCACCGGTCGTGCCTTCACCTTTGTTTCTCCCAAGGAATTCTGGAAGCTGCGCGACATCAAGCGTTACACCAAGGCGCGCATCGTTCAGCATCAGATTCCCTCCATCGAGGAAGTGGAAACCGCCAAGTCCGGCCAGCTGCTTGCTGAAATCCGCTCGCAGATTCAGACCGGCAACCTTGAGCGCTACATCTCCACCGTGGAGAACTTCATCGAGAGCGAATTCAACGGCGACCTCACCACCATGGAAATGGCCGCCGCCCTGCTGCGCATCATGATGAAGCGTGACCTTGGCGACGCCGTGCCGGACGAAACCGGCGGATTCGGTGACACCGGCGCACAGGTGGGCATGGTTCGCCTGTTCATGAACGTGGGCCGCAAGATGCGCATTGGCGCACGTGACATCGTTGGTGCCATTGCCGGCGAAACCGGCCTGCCCGGCAAGATGATCGGCAACATCGACATCTACGACCGCTTCACCTTTGTGGAAGTGCCGCAGGATTACGCACAGGAAGTGCTCGGTGTCATGAACGGCAACCAGATTCGCGGTTACCGCCTCTTTGTGGAGCCCGCCAGCCGCAAGTAACGGTTGATTGCCATACGACAGAATATGAAAGGCCGCCCATTGGGCGGCCTTTTAGGTTAGTGACAAAACCTCGTTTTCAGTAAAACCGTATTCCCGTTAAGCCGGAACCGAGGTCTGAAAACGGATTTTCATCGCTTATACGAGGTGCAGGAACGTTAGGTTCCTGCCCGGCGGAGCCAAAAAATACCTGAAATAACTTTGTCAGCAGTCTGAAAGGCCACCCGAAAGGGCGGCCTTTTTTGATATGGGCGGTGGAGTGCGTGAGGCAGCGGGCTACTTACGGATGATAATGAACTGCTCGTTGCCGGTGTCGTGCTTCTGGCCGAAAATCTTGATGTGGTAGATGCGTAGCTCGTCATCGCCTTCCGGACGGATAACGATATTCCGCGCTGTCTTTCCGATGAACACCTCATGCCACTGCCTGATCTTCTTGATGTCCACTCTCTCTGCGGATTGATCGTCGGCATAGAAATGCGCGACAGCGTCGTGCTTGTCGCCGATGTTGTCGTCCGCAAGAAACTGGATGTAATCCACACTGGATACAGCCTTCAGTGGCAGAATGACGCGGCTGTCTATTCCACCACACCGGCTGCCGCCGATGCAGATGGGCGTTTGCGGAACAATCTCCAGAATCATGCCTGCGGCAAGGTCGTTGCGGTGCTGCTCTTCACGTTTTGCCGTTTCTGCTGCGGCTACGCGGGCGCGGCGTTCTTCATCCAGTTTCTGTTGTTCAAGATCAAGCTTTGCCTGCTTTTCCCGTGCGACCATCTGTTGTTCCGAAGACAGGCCCTGCCATTCTTCGTTGGTCATGCCGAGAGGATTGCGCGCGCAGGCACAGAGCATGAGAAGGAGCAGGAGAGTGGCAAGCGCGGAGAGGAAGAGGGGGCGTGTATGCTTCATGGCGGGCCTCATGGGTTCAATCTTCATGGATACCAACGGGACCCGCTGTAAATACAATGGAAAACGCATAACGTGCAAGCGGCCGCATACGGAGATGTTCTCTCCATATGCGGCCGCATTGGTCTTGGCTGTTCAGCGTTTTCTGTCTGCTGGCAGGCTAGTCCTGCACCCACAGGTCCACTGGCTGGAATTTGGTTACATCCACTAATCCCTTATCGGTAAGCTTCAGGGCGGGGATGACCGGCAGGGCAAGGAAGGAAAGCGCGGCAAAGGGGCTGCCGAGCTTGTAGCCGAGCGTGCCGAGGGCATCGTTAATGGCTTTCAGGCCGTCCAGCACTTCCTGCACGGGGGCATCGCTCATCAGCCCAGCAATGGGCAGGGGTAGCGATGCCAGCACCTTGCCTTCGTGCGCAACCGCAAGGCCGCCGCCGATGCGCACAACCTCGCGCGCGGCTGCAATCATATCCGCATCGGACATGCCGCCGACAATGAGGTTGTGGGAATCGTGCGCCACGGAACCTGCCAGCGCACCGGCCTTGAGGCCGAGACCGGTCACAAAGCCGAGGCCCACGTTGCCGGTGGCATTGTGGCGTTCAAACACGGCCAGTTTGGCGAGATCACGGGCAGGGTCGGCCACGGCTTCCCCATTGGTGATTCTGGCGTCCATGCGCAGGTCTTCGGTGATGATCTGACCGGGAATGATGCCCATCACGCGCAGCTTGCCCGTGTGCTCGGGAATGCGCAGGTCGGCCTCGGTGAGGCTCTTCACGTGCATGGTGTTGCCGGAGAACGGGGCTGCGGCGGCAAAGCTGCTTTCCGCCACGCGCTTGCCGTTCAGGTAGCAGTCGGCAATGGCAAAGGTCTTCAGGTCATCCAGCAGCACGAAGTCTGCACGGTAACCGGGAGCCACTGCGCCGCGCCGGTACAGGCCGAAATAGCGGGCGGTGTTTATGGTAGCCATCTGCACGGCACGCACGGGGTGCAGGCCTTCCGCCATGGCCTTGCGGAGGATGTCGTCAATGTGGCCGTCGGCAACAAGGTCGTTCACCAGTCTGTCGTCGCAGACAAACGAGGTGCGCTGGCTGTTGAAGTCGTTCAGCACGGCCATGAGCTCGTGCATGTTGTGTTCCTGCGAGCCTTCGCGCACCATCAGGTGCATGCCCTTGCGCAGCTTTTCGCGGGCTTCCTCCACGGTGGAGGTCTCGTGATCGCTTGCAGGGCCGCCGATGATGTAGGCGTTCAGGTCCTTGCCCTGAAGGAGCGGAGCATGGCCGTCTATGACGCGGCCACGTGCGGCTTCCAGCTTGGCGAGCACGCCGGAATCGCGGAACAGCACGCCGGGGTAGTTCATCATCTCGGCAAGGCCGAGGATGCGGTCGGGGTAGCGATCCAGAAAATCACGCACGTGCGCATCCGTCAGCACCGCGCCGGAGGTTTCCATGTGTGTGGCAGGCACGCACGAGGGCATCATCACGAATACGGAAAGCGGCAGGTTTTCACTCACTGCCAGCATGTATTCAATGCCTTCCGCGCCCATGACGTTGGCAATTTCGTGCGGGTCGCAGATGACGGCGGCAGTGCCGTGCGCTGCGGCGGCTTCCGCAAAGCGGGGCGGTGCCAGCAGGGTCGATTCGATATGGATATGCCCGTCAATGAGGCCGGGCACGCAGTAGCGTCCCTTGCCGTCCACAACGGTTCTGGCTTCATATTCCTCAAAGCCGATGATCACGCCGTCGCGCACGGCGATGTTGGCGGGATGAATCTCGCCGGAGAGCACGTTCACAAGTTGAACGTTGCGCACCAGCAGGTCGGCAGGTTCTTCGCCGCGTGAGGCGGTAATGAGGGTATTGAGTTCGGTCATGATCAGCCCTCCCGGCTGAATGGAACGCCGAGCGCAGCCGGAGCGGCCCCGCGTCCCTGTGTACGGTCAAGGCGCATCACCACGATGAGCACCAGTATTGTAACAAGATAGGGGAACATGCGCAGCACGTTTACGGGAATAAGTTCCACGCCCGTCGCCTGAAAGAAGAATTGCAGCGCAGTCAGCCCGCCGAAAAGCAGCGCACCGAGAAAGGCGCGGAAGGGGTACCATGTGGCGAATATGACCATGGCAATGGCTATCCAGCCCTGCCCCATGGTCATGTTTTCCTTCCAGCCCGGGGTGTAGGCCAGAGAGAGATAGGCCCCGCCAAGGCCCGCCATGCAGCCGCCGAAGACCGTGCAGCCGTAGCGGATGGCGGCCACGTTCACGCCCACGGCGTCGGCAGAGGCAGCATCCTCGCCCACGGCGCGGATTTTGAGGCCCAGCCGGGTGCGGAAGAGCAGCCACGCGCCCAGCGGCACGAGGATGTAGGCAAGATAGACCAGCGGCGTCTGTTTGAAGAAGACGTTGCCGATGACCGGAATGTCGCTGAGATAAGGCACTACGTAGACCTTCATGCGCAGCGCGGCTTTGCCGATGTAGGCACGGCCGAGAAAGCTGGAAAGGCCCGCGCCGAGGATGGTCAGTGCAAGGCCGGAAAGGGTCTGGTTCACCCGCAGGGTGATGGCAAAAAAGGCATGCAGCAGTGCCAGCAGGCCGCCGACAGCCATGCCGCCGAGTGTGGCCAGCACGGGGTTGCCGGTGGCGGAACCGGCGGCAACGCCTGCCAGTGCGCCCATGAGCATCATGCCTTCCACGCCGAGGTTCAGCACGCCGCTGCGTTCGGCGTAGATTTCACCGAGGGCGGCAAAACACACCGCCACGGAGGATTTCATGGCGATTTTGGCTATGAAGGTAATGTCGTCGAGCATTTGGGTATCCTCATGGGGAGAATGGGTAGAGGGTGAGGGGGCTTGGGGGGCCTTTCACCGACTACAACAAGTCGTATCCAGTTATTCCTTTTGCCGCCTTCCGCGGGACCAGAAAGGGCCTCAGCCGGGGCTGCGCCCCTCAGCAAGGCCCTCTCTGGACTCTCCCTGCCTCGCCCCGCTTAAGTCAGCAGTCGTTGAGAGCAGGATTGTCCCGCCGTGAAAGCGAAGCGCTTTCAATCGGCACGTGAGCATGGGGCTGAAACTGTTTTGGCCGAAGCCGTTCTCTTCAAAATTCAGAGTGCCGTTTCTCTTCCGGTAAGCCGCTATCGGCAGGAAGAGGCTGTATGTTGTCGCTGTCGGGGTTTCCAAAGGGCATCATGCCCTTTGGCCGCCGGAGGCAAATTACCCATACAGAACTGCGTACCATCACACACAAAAAACAAAAAACTACCCCTGTTAGTCCATTGCCGCCTACACGGCCTTTCTGCCGGCCCATTTAATGTGGTAGCGGCTGATGGTCTCGCTGAGCAGGAACCCGAAGAGCAAGGCACCTTCGAGTATGCGGCTGATGGATGCGGGCAGCTGCATGACTGTGGCGAGTTGTTCACCACCCACGATGAAGACGCCGAGCAGCAGGGCGCAGAAGGGCACAAGGCGCGGTTGCAGCGCGGCGAGGCAGGCGACGATGATGCCGTCGTAGCCGTAGCCGGAGGCAAAGCCGTCCTGCAGACGGTAGTGAATGGCTGCGGCTTCACCCATGCCTGCAAGCCCTGCGAGCGCACCGCTCATGCCCATGACCAGCAGGGTCTGGCGGGGAACGTTAAGCCCGGCATAGGCTGCAGCCTTGGGGCCGTTGCCGATGATGCGGACGGAAAAACCCCATTTGGAGCGGGAAAGCAGGTAGTGGAAGGCGATGACCAGCACCAGCGCGAGCAGCAGGCCGAGATGGATGCGCGTATCGCCGAAGCGCGGCAGCATGGCTGCGGGCGGAAACAGCGGCGTGCCGGGAAACCCCATGCCGTTGGGGTCGCGCCACGGGCCGTAATACAGGTGTTCCATCATGATGATGGCCACATAGTTGAGCAGCAGGGTGGTGAGAATTTCGCTTACGTTGCCCCATACCCGCAGGCAGGCGGGAATGAGCGCCCATAGCGAGCCGAATAGCGCACCGCACAGCACAACGGCAGGCAGAAGCAGCGGCTCAGGCAGCACCGGGCCAAGGTACATGACCGCACCGGCTGCGCCTATGCCGCCCATGACAAACTGGCCTTCGCAGCCGATGTTCCACAGCAGCATGGTGGCGCACAGGGCCACGGCAAGGCCGGTAAGTGTGAGCGGAATGGCTTTGACCACCACTTCGGAAAGGCCGAATCCGGAGCCGAGCGCCCCCTTGAACATGGCCGCATAGGCCGCAAAGGGGTTGGCACCGTACCCGGCCATGACAATGGCTCCCGCAACAAGGGCGGTGCCGAGCGCTATGGCGGCGGTGAGCAGGCCTTCATGCTTCAGGCGGGTATGACGTTTTTCAAGCAGCAGCATTGTGTTTGTCCATGTTCCGGCTGCAATTCCGGCTTGGGTTCCGGCTGATGTCTCAGCCCTGCACCGTGCCTGCCATGAGCAGGCCGATGCGTTCCACGCGTTCTGCGTCGCGTGTGTCGATAATGTCCAGAAGCCTGCCCCGGAACATCACGCCTATGCGGTCGGACAGGGAAAGGGCCTCTTTCAGGTCGCCGGTAACGATGAGCACGCCGGAATGTTCCCGCTGTGCCAGAATCGCAGCCCACACATCTTCCGTGGCCTTGATGTCCAGCCCCTGTGTGGGCTGTTCGGCAATGAACAGGCCGGGGTTGCGGGCCATTTCGCGGGCCAGAAGCAGCTTTTGCAGGTTGCCGCCGGAAAGCGAGCCTGCCAGCGTGGCCGTGTTGTGCGTGACGATGTTGAAGCGGTTTATTGCCTCGCGGGTTTCCTGCTCCATGCGTTCCGCATCCAGCCACAGGCCGTCGCCTGCCGCGTCGCGGCGGGTGAGGAAAAAGTTCTCACGCAGCCCCATACCGGCAATGCTGCCAATGTGGTGCCTGTCTTCCGGTACATAGGCTATGCCCCCGGCGTTCTGCCTGTCGCGCGATGCGTGCCATTCGCGTGCGGAAAACTCGCGTCCCATGAAGGCCACACTGCCCGATGCGGCTGCAACCGTGCCGGCCACGGCTTCCGCAAGGGCTTCCTGCCCGTTGCCGGCAACGCCCACAATGGAGAAGACTTCGCCCTTGCGCACGGCAAAGCGGATATCCTCGAAGGATGAACCGCTCAGGCCGCGTGCCTCGAACACGGTCTCGCCAAGGGGGATTTCGGGCTTTTCCACCCGCAGCACCAGCTCGCGGCCGACCATGAGGCGGGCCAGCTCAAGCTTGTTGTTGATCTTGCAGGGTTCGGTCTGTGCAACGATGCGCCCACGCCGGAGAATGGCAATGCGGTCTGCCGCGCTGAGCACTTCTTCCAGCTTGTGGGTGATGAACAGAATACCGCGCCCGTCTGCCTTGAGCTTGCGGAAGACCTCGAACAGACCTTCAACCTCCGGCTGGGCAAGCACGGCCGTGGGTTCGTCAAAGATGAGTATGCGGGCGTCCTGCACCAGCAGCTTGAGAATTTCCACCCGCTGCCGCTCGCCCATGGAAAGATCGCGGATGCGCGCTTTGGGATCAACCTGCAGGCCGTAGCGTTCTGCCAGTTCGGTTATGCGCGCGGTGACGCTGGCGAGGGTGTGGCGCTTTTCGTCCTTCATGCGTGCGGCGTCGGCGGCGAGCAGAATGTTCTCTGCCACGGAGAGCGGGCCAATGAGCATGAAGCGCTGGTACACCATGCCTATGCCGCGTTGCAGCGCCTGCGCGGGCGACGTGAAGTGCACGGGCTGGCCGTCCAGCCGCAGCTCGCCCTCGTCGGGCCGGTAGCGGCCCGCGATGACGGACATGAGGGTGGACTTGCCCGCGCCGTTTTCGCCGAGAATGGCCACAATCTGGCCTGCGTGCACGGTCAGGTCCACGCCGCTGTTGGCGAGCACCGGGCCGAAACGCTTGGCAATGCCCACGCATTCGAGCAGGGGCAGGGCGCGTTCCGGTGTTACCGTGCAGGGCGGCTTCACGGCTTCGTCGTTCATGCTATGCGGTCTCCAGTATCGGCTTGGGCAGCACGCCCACGGAATGGACGGATGCGGGCAGCAGGGGAGACTGCTCGCCCTCTATGGCGGCGCAGAAAATGGCGCTGATGGTGGGCGGCGGCAACTGCTTGAGGCGCATGACCTCTTCGAGCAGGTCGGCCAGGCTGAAGATGGTGCCGCCGGTGGAAACCACGTCGTCCAGCAGGATGAAGCGCTTGCCGCGTGCCAGCAGGTTCATGTCGCGTTCATACAGGGCAAGGAACTTGCCGCCGCTGGTGATGGAAGATGCGCCGATCTGCAGCACGGGGCGACGGTCGGCTTCCATGTGGGGTTTCACGCGGTTGTAGGCCACGGCCATGGCTTCCAGACCAAGTTCTTCGGCCACCACCTGTGCCAGTTGCAGGCCTTTTTCCACCACGGTGAGCAGCACCACGTCGGAAAGGTCACCCACCACGTCACGTATTTTCTTTGCCAGCAGCACGCCGATGTCGCGGTTCAGGCGCACCTGACCCACAAGGTTGAGCGAGGCGATCTTCAGAATCTTGCCGTCAGCGGGCACGCGCACCAGCGGCAGTTCCACCGCATAGGGCAGGCCGGGTACTTCCCAGCGGTATTTCTCACCGGAATCGAGTCCCTGTAATACGTCCATCAGTTATCTCCATGTGGTTCCGGCGGGCAGCGCTCCGGCTGTCGGCAGGAGGAAGGGGTTGCAATGACGAGTTTCGGGCCGCGCAGGTCTACGCGAACGGGAGCGGTCCGCACCGCGTTTGTCCGTCTTGCGGGCAAACGAACGGCCTGTTCCTGCTTCCTCTTGAAAAACAAAACCTCCGGGCCGCAATGCGACCCGGAGAGTATACACGAAAAAGCGTGCGGTGAAACCTATTGCGGAATGCTGCCGCTCACGCCTTCGATGAGGTACATCATGCCGAGCAGGTCGCCGTCGGTTGCCTGAGCACCGGCAGCAATGGCAATCTTGCCGGACTGATCGGTAATGGGACCGGCGAAGATGTGGTCTTCACCCTTCTGCAGCTTGGCCATTTCGGCATTCACCTTGGCCTGCACGTCTGCGGGTACTGCCTTGTTGAAGGGGGCAAGACGTACGCCGTCCTTGTCAAAGCCGCCCCAGTAAGCCTGAGCCTTCCAGGTGCCGTCGATGACGGACTTGATGGTGGCCACGTAGTAGGGGCCCCAGTTCACCATGGTGGAGGTCAGCACGCAGTCGGCACCGTACGAAGCGGCATCCGTGCCGTAGCCGATGGCGGGAACGCCCTGAGCGCATGCGGCAAGGGAGCTTTCGGGGGTGTCTGCCATCTGGCGGATGAGGTCATGACCGCGACCGGCAAGGGTTTCGGCAAGGGTGGTTTCCTTGATGGGATCTTCCCACGACTTCATCCAGACAACGGTGTTGACCTTCTTGGGGTCGAATTCCACACCGGCTTCGGTCAGGCCCTTCTTCAGGCCGATGGTGAAGGCGTTAATGCCGCGGATGGGTTCGGGAATGGGGTGGGTAGCCACGGTGCCCACATTCTTGAAGCCCATGAGGCCGGCGGTGTAACCGGCAAGGTATTCGGCCTGATACAGGCGCACGAAATAGTTGCTCAGGTTGGCAGACATCTTGTAGCCGGAGCAGTGCTCAAATTTGATCTTGGGGTATTCGGCGGCAACGCGCTCAATGGCGTCCATGTGCGGGAAGGAGTTGCCGAAGATGATGTCGTAACCCTGCTGGGCATAGTTGCGGATGACGCGCTCTGCATCCTGCGGACCCACGTTTTCGGTGATGGACAGTTCGATCTGATCGCCGAGCTGCGCCTTCAGGTAATCAATGCCCTTGCTGTGGGCAGTGTTCCAGCCCCGGTCGTCGACGGTGCCGAGCATGGCAAAGGCGACCTTTACCTTGGCGGCCTGCGCCATGGCGGGAAGCGCGGCGCATGCAAGCAGAGCCGCGGCCATAAGAACGGTGATAATACGCTTGGTCATGGGTATGCTCCTCAGAGTCACTGTAAGGTAAAAATGACCGGCAGGTTGATTGCTCACGCTCTCTTCCGGCGGCAAGGTTCTTTTTCCATCGCGGGGGGCGCTTGTCAAACATTCACTGCCTTGCAAGGCATTCTTTCGCGCATCAGAGAGGCGGCGGGAATTATTTATGCGCATATCTTTACACCATCCTGTCGCGGTCGTAGATGATAGGGAGAACTTGCGCATGAGAAGGGAACTGCTTTCGCCAGCGGGAGTACCCGGTGGGATGTTGCCCCTGTTCCGGTTCATGCGTGAAGTGCAAGGAGACTGATCATGAAAATGAACAATTTGGCCGCTAGAACTGCCATGCCCGCCACGGCCGCAATGTCCGGCATGACAGGGCGGACCGGCAGGGTTGGCAGCACCGCAAGGCTGCTGGCCTTGAGCGTGCTGGCGTTTGCAGTGCTGCTCGGAGGTTGCGTGGGCAGAACCACCGGCTGGAACCCGGAGGCCCGCACCGTGGGCCTGTATTCCCCGGTTGTTGTGGATGTTCCTGCTGAATACAGCTACGCGGGTGCCCTGCGTGTGCGTGTGGTCGGAGAAGGGGATGTAATCACTAGAGTGCCTGTGGACACCATGGAATCGGAAGTGTTCACGGCGCCTGACAAGGTGATGCTTGCCCAACGCCTGATCAAGTTCGACAGGTACTATCACATCCGTTATCTGGGTGGTGAAAAGACCGAGGCATGGGGCCGCACGTGGCGCACTGCCGACTATGTGCTCGACACCGCAGCCCCGGATGCCGAATTTGCCCAGTACATTGCCTACCTGAAGAGTGCGGGCGTAACCCTGCCTGCAACCGTGCGCGTGAATATTCTTGACCGGCTGGCAGGTGAATTTATCCTGATGCGCGTGGTTACGCTTTCTTACGGTGCGGCTGCAGGTGACATGACAAAGCTTGCCCCGCTACCGCCGTTCAGCAAGATGTATGATCAGGAGCAGCATTCCGATCCGGGCGATTTTCGCATCGCTCCGTGAACTCGAGGAATATTTTAATACACAGGCCGGAAGCATGGTGGATAGAAACCGCTTTGTTTCCGGCCTTTTCATTGTCCGTTGTCGGGGAGAAGCCTGTACAGGCAAGGGCGATGGCGGCAGGGAATAGAGGGGCTGTGCAATGCAGCGGAAACGAGAAAAGCCCTTGCGCGATGCGCAATGTCTTTGTTCTCTTGGTGCCTCGACACAGAGTTGAACTGCGGACACGGGGATTATCAGTCCCCTGCTCTACCTACTGAGCTATCGAGGCAGGAAGGAAGCTCTATGTACAAGAAGCTCATCAGCTTGGCAAGGAGTTTTT
>JBKEAK010000253.1:0-26668 GCA_047972125.1 Halodesulfovibrio sp. | reverse complement strand
TGGCCTGACCAATAGATTTCAATGACAGCATGTTCGTTTTAAGGCATATTACACTATCCGTTGAATATTGACGCCTTGCCCCGACAGGGGAAAAGAATCACTTATAGTCCGATAGGTTGAATGCTGATGCCCTCTACACTTTCGCAGTGCACCAGATCAGGTTCATGTGATTTCACGCAGGATGGAAAATTCTGCGAGATGCTGGATAAGGCCGGAGTGCCCCGGGATGCGAAATGGCGCACCCTCATTCTGTATATGCGGGGACTTGCGGACTATTCCTATCTCTCGGAAATTCAGAAGAGTCAGGTGCAGGCTTTGCTTGTTGACGTGCTCAAACGCAAGGATTTCAGCGAGGATCGGTTCAAGGAAGTGCTCATGCGTGACCGGGAAATCCTTGTTGCCCCGTATGAGCAGCGCCTGAATGCCGCCTTGCAGGAAACCGTGCAGCTTGCTGAAGAATTCAAACGTCTCATGCAGCGCCGCAAGGGCGATGTGAAGCATCTGGAAGCCAGAAGCGTGGAAGCCGTGACGAGCGAGCAGGATTCTTCTGAAATCGTATCGTTGCTGCAGGCCACCTTCCGTGAGGTGATAAGCCTCATGGAACGGGACATGGATACCCTCGACCAGTTGAGTAAAACTGATCCGCTCACCGGCCTGAACAATCGCAGGGCGTTTGACGAAGTGCTTGAACAGGGTGTCAGGGAATGGAAAAGCAACGGGATACCGCTTGCCCTGCTCATGCTGGATATAGATTTCTTCAAGGATTTCAACGATGAATTTGGTCATCGTATAGGCGATCAGGCCCTGACCACGGTTGCCTGTCTCATTCGTCAGTCCATATCAGCTTTTGGTTCCGAAGGGCTTGAGGTACATCCCTGCCGGTACGGTGGGGAAGAGTTTGCCGTGGTAATGCGCGGGTCTTCGGCGCTTATAGCTGAAGAACTGGCTGTGGACATCCGCAAGCGTATGGAACGATACAACTTTGTCATCCGCGACAGTAACGGTGATATTCTGCGAAAGGGCATACAGATAACCATTTCGAGCGGGCTTGCCGAAGCCGATCCGACATGGAAGGGAGCCTATCAGGAGAACCTTATCGATGCTGCGGATAAGGCTATGTATTTCGCCAAGAACGCCGGACGTAACCGGGTTGCGAAGTTCGTGTATTCCCCGGCAGGCAGTTGTTGCAGCATTGTCGAGGACGAATGATCAAGCTGGTTTATACAGACGATGCGGCCTCCCTTTACGGGAGGCCTCAGGTTAATGACAAAGCTCCGTTTTCAGTAATACCACATTCCCGTTAAGCCAGAGCTGAAGTTCAAAAACGGATTTTTCATCGCTTATACGAGGTGCAGGAACGTTAGGTTCCTGCGCGGCGGAGCCAAAAAATATCAGAAATGACTTTGTCAGCTGTCTGCGGCCTCTTTTCACGAGAGGCTTTTTTTATTGTCTGCAGCAGGTGTTGACACCTGCTTGCCATGAGGGATAGATTCTGGGTGCTTATTCTCAGGGCAGGGTGAAATTCCCTACCGGCGGTATTCCGAGTTGCATCGGAGAGCCCGCGAGCGCTCCGCACCGGCGATGGTCAATGGATGCGGAGGTCAGCAGATCTGGTGAAATGCCAGAGCCGACGGTATAGTCCGGATGGAAGAGTATAAGACAGTCAGCATCCCGCCGAGGGTATTACATACCCCTGTGCCGGTTTTCTTCCGGCATCTGTCTTTTTCCGTGCCCTGATTCTGGTTTGTTTACTACAGGAGTAGTCACCATGAATCAGTCTTTGCTGTCCTCATTCGGTTCCCCGCTCGAAAGGGTGGAGCGCGCACTTGATGCGTTGCGCAACGGACAAGGTGTGCTTGTTACCGATGATGAAGACAGGGAAAACGAGGGAGATCTCATCTTCTCCGCAGAACACCTGACCCAGCAGCAGATGGCCATGCTTATCCGTGAATGCAGCGGTATAGTGTGCCTGTGCCTGACGGACGAAAAAGTGCGTCAGCTCAAGCTGCCCATGATGGTGGACAAGAACGAAAGCAGGCACCAGACCGCCTTCACCGTGAGCATAGAGGCCGCAGAGGGCGTTACTACCGGTGTTTCTGCCGCAGACCGTGTGCGCACGATCAAGGCTGCTGCTTCGGCTACGGCCAAGCCTGCAGACCTGAACAAGCCCGGTCACGTGTTTCCCTTGCGCGCCCGCGATGGCGGAGTGCTCAGCCGCAGGGGGCACACCGAAGCCACCGTGGACTTGATGCGCCTTGCAGGACTCGAACCCTGCGGTGTGTTGTGCGAAGTGACCAATGAAGATGGTTCCATGGCCCGCCTGCCCGAAATTGTGGAGCTGGGCAAAAAGCATGGCATGCCGGTACTGACTGTGGAAGACATTGTGCAGTACCGCATGAGCGTTGAACGCATGGCCAGCTAGGCCGTAGTTGCATACCCTTCGCAATCTTGGCCGCGTACTGAACGACTAGCAGTGCGTATGGCCCGATTCTCCAACGTTTGATCTGAAAGCCAAAAAGAAAGGCCGGAACGATGTTCCGGCCTTTTATTTTTGGGAGAGGCTAGTCTTCCTTTTCGTTCTTCCGTTTCTCGTACTCGTCCTTGTAGAGCTTGTACGTGATGGAATCGACAAGGGCCTGCCAACTTGCTTCTATGATGTTGTACGAGACCCCCACCGTTACCCAGCGCGATTGCTGGTCGCCGGATTCGATGAGTACCCGCACTACGGAGGCCGTGCCGCCGCCGTCCGGATTGGCTGCGGTCATGACACGCACCTTGAAGTCAAGAAGGCGCATTTCGTTCAGGCGCGGATAGAAGCCTATGAGCGCCTTACGCAGTGCGTTGTCCAGTGCGTTGACCGGACCGCGTCCGGAGGCTGCCGTGTGCTCGGTTATGCCTTCCACTTCGACCTGTACGGATGCCTCGGAGAAAGGTTCCTTGCCGTGCGAGTCTTTGAGTTCCAGCACGCGGAACTGAACGAGGTTGAAGAATTCCCGCACCCCGCGGCGGGCTAGCTTCTTGAGAAGCAGCAACTCCACGGAAGCTTCAGCTGCAGCATAGTCATAACCCATGCTGGAGCGGGTCTTCAGTTCATTCAGCAGCCCCTTTACTACAGGCTCATCCTTGTCCAGATGGAACCCGAAACGGCGGGCCATGCTCACTATATTGGCGCGACCGGCCAGTTCAGTAAGCAGCACACGCTGGCGGTTACCCAGTTCTCTGGGATCAACATGCTCATAGAGCATGGCCAGACGGTTGACCGCGCTGGCGTGAATGCCACCCTTGTGCGCAAAGGCCGAGCGGCCCACAAAGGGCTGACGGCTGAAGGGCTGCAGGTTGGCCACATCGGAAACATAAGCCGAGGTTGCCGTGATGAGCTGCAGCTTTTCACGCGGGATGGTGGTGTATTCACCGCTGCATTTCAGTTCGAGAATCGGGATGATCGAGCAGAGGTTGGCGTTGCCGCAACGCTCGCCCACACCGTTCATGGTGCCCTGAATATGCACGGCTCCTGCCTGCACTGCCGCGATGGAGTTGGCCACGGCCATTTCGCAGTCGTTGTGCGTGTGGATGCCGATATTGGCTCCCGGCAGGGCCTTGCGGACCTCAGTGACAATAGCAGAAACCTCTGAGGGCAGGGTGCCGCCGTTGGTGTCGCAGAGAACAAGCACCTCCGCACCGGCTTCAAACGCCTTGCCTATGGCGGCAAGGGCATATTCCGGGTTGGATTTGTATCCGTCGAAGAAATGTTCCGCATCAAAGAACACCGGCTTGCCCTGCGAATGCAGGTACGCCACGGAATCATGAATAATTTCCAGATTCCGTTCTTCGGAAACACGTAGGGCTTCCGTGGCATGGATGTTCCATGTCTTGCCGAAAATGGTGCAGACACCGGCACCGGAATCCAACAGGCTGCGTAGGTTCGGATCGTTTTCCGGCAGGAAGTTGGGGTGGTGCGTGCTGCCAAAAGCGGCAATGCGCGCGTGCTTCAGCTGATAGTTCTGAATCTCGCTGAAAAATGCGCGGTCCACAGGGTTGGAACCTGGCCAGCCACCTTCGATGAAGTCCACGCCAAGCTCATCCAGCTTGATCGCGATCTTGATCTTGTCCTCGTTATTGAGGTTGATGTCTTCCGACTGGGTACCGTCCCGAAGCGTCGTGTCGTATATCTGTATCTTTTTCATGATCAGCCAAGCATGGAGTCTTTATCCAGCCCGAAGGCGTCGTGCAGGGTGCGAACCGCCAATTCAGTGAATTTTTCCTCAATCAGACAGGTAATCTTGATTTCGGAAGTGCTTATCATGAGAATGTTGATGTTCATGGCGCGCAGGGCGGCAAAAGCCTTGGCGGCAACGCCGGAATGGTTGCGCATGCCCACGCCGATGGCGGAAACCTTGCATACGTGCAGGTCGTGCAGCACTTCAGCCGCGCCGGTTTCCTGCTTGATTTCTTCCATCAGGGTAAGGGTTTTCTTCAGGTCCCCGCGGGGAACGGTGAAGGTCATGTCGGTTTTGCCGTTGCGGCTGGGGTTCTGGACGATCATGTCCACAACAACGCCCTTGTCGGCAAGGGGGCCGAAAAGGCTGTAGGCCACACCGGGAACGTCCGGTACGTCGCGCAGCGTTACACGTGCCTGATCCTTGTCATAGGCAATGCCAGAAACGAGAACTGCTTCCATCGTAGAATCCTCTTGCGTTACTAATGTTCCCGGAGTGTCGGTAAAAGTGGAACGTACGTGCACAGGTACCTTGTATTTCTTGGCAAATTCCACGGACCGTATCTGCAGAACCTTTGCGCCCATGCTGGCCATTTCCAGCATCTCGTCATAGGACACGCGGTCCATTTTGCGGGCGGTGCTGCACATGTTGGGATCGGTGGTGTATACGCCGTCCACGTCGGTGTAGATTTCACACTCGCAGCCAAGCGCGGCAGCAATAGCCACGGCGGAAGTATCTGAACCGCCGCGACCGAGGGTCGTGATGCGGTTGCACTCCGTAATGCCCTGGAAACCGGCAACTGCCAGCACGTCGTAATCATTGAGCAGCGCAGTGAGTTTTTCGCTGTCTATACCGAGGATTCTGGCTTTTCCGTGTGCCTGATCCGTATTCATGGGAATCTGGAATCCCAGAAGAGAACGGGCCTTCACGCCAGCATCCTTCATTATCATGGAGAACAGGGCGACAGAAACCTGTTCGCCGGTGGAAACAAGGGAATCCACTTCCGCAGGATCAGGGTCGCGCGAATACTCGTCTGCGAGGGCCAGCAGCTTGTTGGTGTCTCCCGAACGGGCGGAAAGGACAACAACCACCTTGTACCCCTTGGCTCTCGCGGCAAGAGTTTTTTCGCGAACCTGTTTCATGCACTCAAGGTTGGCAACGGAAGTTCCCCCGAATTTCTGAACCAGAATACGCATACCGATTCCTTTGTCTGTTGAAGGGGTTATACCACGGGACGACCCTTTGGCCGTCATAGACCATCACCCAACCCTACTGGCGTAACTGTTCCACCAGAAGACGCAATTCGTCGTAGCATCGTCTTGCGGATGCCCCGCTGGACGAAATTTCGACGAGACGGCCTTCATCGCATGGAAGCCAGCGAAAAAGCAACCACTCATCGGGCCATTCGGCGCGTGGTATGAATTCCGCCCATTCCACCAGCAGCACCGAACGCCCTTCATCAAGGAACTCATGATAGCTGCTGTCCACGGGTGAGCCTTCCAGCCGGTACATATCGTAGTGAACAATCTCCGGTCTGGTGGGGTAGATGTTGTAAACGTTAAAGCTGGGGCTGCTGACCTCGGCGTTTTCTCCACCGGGCATGGACTCGACAAGAGCCCTGACCAACGTGGTTTTGCCGCTGCCGAGCGGCCCCTGAAAGAGAATGGGACAGGCCGCACCAGCCTTCTGCATGGCAGTGGCTACGGCCCGTCCCAGATATTCGGTTGTATCGGAATCAAGTAGCTTCAGATGCACGGTAGCCTGTTATCCGGGGATGAGGGTTTTGAGAATGTCTTCCTTGCCGACTATGCCGACCACCTGTCCGTTTTCGACAACAGGCAGCGAGTGATACTGGTTATCCACCATCAGCGAGGCAATCTCGTCAATGGGAGTGGAGGGGCGCACGGTGGTGGGGGCGGCAGTCATTGCCTCGGACACCTTGCTGGCGGCGATCTTGCGCATTTCCGCATCCAGATCGGACATGGAACGCATGGGAATGATGCCGTCGAGCACCGTGAACAGGGTAGGGACGTTCAGTTTCTTCTGCTGGCTGATCAGGTCGCTCTGGCAGATGATGCCCACCAGCGTGCCGTCCTTGGAGACCACGGGCAGGCCGTTGAACTTGTTATCAACCATCAGGCGGGCAGCAGTGGGAATGTCGGTATCAGGAGTAACGGAGACGACCTTGGTGGACATTATATCGCGGGCGGTAAGCATGTGGCGAGCTCCTTTTTTGCAGCAATGAGCGCGGCGGCAATGTCTTGTGCCGTGTTGCCGCGACAGGGAAATTCCGTTTGCAGAAGAGATCCGGCCAATCCGTGCAGGTATGTTCCAAGGCAGGCTGCGTTGCGTGCGTCCAGTCCCTGAGCCAGCAGGCTTGCCGTAAGGCCCGCCAGCACGTCGCCGGAACCGGCAACGGCAAGCTGGGGTACGGCAAAGGGCGAAAGAACCAAGGGCGCATCGGGGCAGCTGATCAGAGTACCTGCACCTTTCAATATGACGATACAGGGATATTCTAACGCAAAACGACGGGCTGTGGCTAGTCTGTCGGACTGAACTTCTGCGATGGTGGTTCCCGCCAGCAGGGCTGCCTCTCCGGGATGCGGAGTGAGAATGTCATCCTTTGTGAGATGTTCCTTCAGTTCAGGGTGGTGTGCCAGCAGGTACAGGGCGTCGGCATCCAATACCATGGGAGGGCGTCCGGGCAGAGCGAGCAGCGTTTTCAGTATGGCAAGAGCGCCTGCGGTGCGCCCCATGCCGGGGCCTGCTACCAGTGCGGTGGCTCGTTGCACGGCTTCGACGAGTGATTCCTTCGAAATGTCGTCCCACGTGCCACCTGTGCCGAGTGGGGAGGTCAGCACATCGGGCATGCCTGATGTCATTGTCGCCAGAAGCTGCTTCGGGGCTGCAATGCATACATAGCCTGCACCGCCGCGCAGAGCTCCCTGTGCCGCCAATACCGGCGCACCAGTCATGCCCCGCGAGCCGCCCAGAATGAGTACGTGGCCCGAAGTGCCCTTGTGCATGTCGTCCCGCTGCACGGGCAGCAGTCCGGCAACGGATGTATCAAGCAGTTCGCACGAGGCGGGATGTGCTTCGCGCACGGTTCCGGGAATACCTATGGGGCGGGCGCGCAGCCTGCCGGTGAATGCCGTGGCACCGGGCATGTGCAGGCCGGTCTTGGCGGCTTCGAAGGTCACTGTTGCATGGGCACGCACTGCCACGGGAGAGGCTGCGCCAGTCAGTCCGTTTAACCCTGAAGGGATATCGAGGGCGAAGATGAAGCTGCGGGATCTCTGCTCGTTGATCCAATGCACCAGTGCGAGGGTGTCCGGCCTGAGCGCTCCTTTGAATCCGGTGCCGAGAATGCCGTCCACAATGCAGTCAGGGTGCTGCCATGGTTCCGGGAGGGACCTCACGGTGTGCTGGCGCAACAGCATGAATTGCACGCCGGTTCTGCGTGCAAGCCGCACATGGTATCCGGCTGCCCCCTTGCATGTGCCGAGAGGGCGGGTGTGCAGCACAAGAACACGGGCACCCGCATCATGCAGGTGTCTGCCCAGTGCCGCAGCATCTGCGCCGTTGTTGCCGCTGCCCATGAACAGCAGCACGCTTTTGCCCGCACAGGAACCAAACTCCTCGTGCAGAACATGCAGGGCTTCGCGGCTGGCGTTTTCCATGAGCATCTCTTCACGGATGCCGAATTCGTGGATGGATGCACGGTCCCATTCGGCCATTTCGGCCGGTGAGGGCAGCGGGGTAAAGGGGGTAGGTTCCATGTGGGGCCTCCGTTTCTCCCGTTCCGGGAGTCCGGCGGATCAGGATTCGAGAATGACGACGGCAGAGGCAACGCCTTTGCCGTGGGTCAGGGATATGTGCAGCGTGGTTGCACCCAGTTCACGGGCTCTTTCAGCCGCATTGCCATGCAGCCTCAGCGCGGGCTTGCCCGATGCCTCTTTTGCCACCTCTATCTGCGTGAACCATATGCCGCCGGTAAAGCCGGTTCCGAGGGCTTTTACCGCAGCCTCCTTGGCCGCAAACCGTGATGCAAGATAGGCCACGGGAGAGGAGGGAAGCAGGGCCAGTTCATTCGGATGCAGAATGCGCGCTGCGAATTTTTCACCGAACCGCTTCCATGAGCGTTCTATTCTGTCCAGTTCGCAGACATCCAGTCCCAGCCCTGTGATCACGTTCTTCTCTCCGTGGTAGTGGTGCGGCTATTCCGCAAAGGTGCGGATGATTTCCACCATGTCGCGGACGGCACGGTCCATGCCCACGAGCACGGCACGGGAAATGATGGAATGGCCGATGGAATATTCATCAATGCCGGGAACATCCTTGAACATGAAGATGTTCGTGTAGTTCAGGCCGTGCCCAAGGTTCACGCGAAGGTCGATGGAACGGGCATACTCTATGCCGCGAACGATCTTCTCGAATTCCTTCTGCTGGGCCTCGGGCGTTTTCGCATCGGCAAAGTGGCCAGTGTGGATTTCGATGAACTCGCTGCCCACGGCTTTGGCGGCATCAATCTGCGTCTCGTCTGCTTCGATGAACAGGCTGGATTTGATACCCTTTGCATGAATGGGCGCAAGGTAGTCGCGCAGGTGTTCAACTCTGCCCGCAACGGCAAGCCCGCCTTCGGTTGTAAGCTCTTCACGCTTTTCCGGCACGAGGCAGACCATGTAAGGATTGGTTTCCAGTGCTATGCCCTGCATTTCCGGCGTGGCCGCCATTTCAAGGTGCATCCGGGTATTGAGGCAGCTGGCAAGCAGCTTCACGTCGCGGTCGATGATGTGTCTGCGGTCTTCACGCAGATGAACGATGATGCCGCGCGCGCCTGCAAGTTCCGCAAGGTGTGCTGCTGTTGCCGGTTCGGGTTCAATGCCGCGGCGCTGCTGGCGGAGCGTGGCCACATGATCGACGTTGACTACTAAAACAGGCATGGAAGCCTCCTCATTTTTTGATTACATATGATCGTGAGGGCACATCTCAAAGTCAAGCTCAAATGCACGAGATAGCATTATTCCGTCAAGGTTTACGGGGGGATTGCGTCTTGTTGACGAAAAGAGGCTCAGAGGGTAAATGCTCCGGGTATTGTAAGAATAGTCATTCGCTTCATATAGCAGAGGTATATAATGAATGTTTGTATTGTAGGAACTGGTTATGTAGGCCTTGTAAGCGCCGCGTGCTTTTCTGAAATGGGAAATACCGTCACCTGCGTGGATGTGAATCCCGAAGTGGTGAAAACCCTTCAGGCTGGCAAGGTGCACATATATGAGCCCGGTCTTGAAGAACTGGTGCGCCGCAATTATGCCGAAGGCAATCTCATTTTCACCACCAGCCTTGCAGAAGGTATGGAGCGGGCACAGTTCGTTTTCATAACCGTGGGCACTCCTTCCCGTCCCGACGGTTCCTGCGACCTTTGTTATGTGGAGCAGGTTGCCCGCGAAATCGGTCAGCACATGCACAAGCCTGTTATCGTGGTGGATAAGTCCACCGTGCCGGTAGGCACTGCAGATCGTGTGCGCGCCATCATTAGTGATGAACTTGCCAAGCGTGGCGTTGATATCGAGTTCGATGTGGTTTCCAACCCCGAATTTCTCAAGGAAGGCGACGCGGTCAACGACTTCATGAAGCCTGACCGTGTGGTGGTAGGTACTGAAAGCGAGAAGTCTGCTGAATACCTGCGCACTCTCTATGCTCCCTTTGCCCGCAGCCGTGAAAAAATGATCGTCATGGGCGTGCGCAGCGCGGAAATGACCAAGTATGCAGCAAACTGCATGCTTGCCACCAAGATTTCGTTCATCAACGAAGTGGCTAACATCTGCGAACGTGTGGGCGCTGATGTGCGCGACGTGCGTATCGGCATCGGTTCCGACCATCGCATCGGCTACCACTTCATCTACCCCGGCGTAGGCTACGGTGGTTCCTGCTTCCCCAAGGACGTCAAGGCGCTCATCAACACTGCGCATGAATACAACTTCCGTCCCGAGCTGCTTGAGTCTGTGGATAATGTGAACAATCGACAGAAGCTTCGCATGGCCGAACGCATCCTCGATTACTTTGAGCCGCAGGGCGGCGTAGCCGGCAAGACCCTCGCCGTATGGGGTATTGCATTCAAGGCCAACACCGATGATACCCGCGAAGCAGCTTCTCTTGCCATGATCAAGGAGCTCACCGCCAAGGGCATGCGCATCCGCGCTTTTGACCCCGTTGCTGGTGAAAAGGTGAAACACCTGTTTGAGAATGATCCGCTGGTGGAGATCGTGGACAAGCAGTACGAGGCTGTTGAAGGCGCACAGGCGCTGCTGGTTGTTACTGAATGGAACCAGTTTCGTACCCCGGATTTTGACCGCATCAAGGCTTCTCTGTCTGCCCCCATCCTGTTCGACGGCCGCAATCTGTACCCGGCGAGCATGATGGCTGAACTTGGTTTTGCCTACTTCTGCGTGGGCCGTCCTGATCCCAAGTAAGTATATTGCAATAGAATGATGAAAGGGCTCCCGGCGTACATCGGGAGCCCTTTTTTGTAGATAGAGGGCATGATGAGGGTGCAGTGGGCAATAAAAAAGGCGGCCTGTTGGGCCGCCTTGCCGGATGTGTCGAAATTACGCTCTGCGTTCGGAGACGCAGCGTCTGCAGGAGCGTAGCTGAAGCTCCTGAAGAATCAGGCGCTCATACTGCATGGAGGCCTGATTGCGGGCCTGCATGTCGTCTTCAAGAAAGCGTTCGAGAAATTGTGTTTCTTCCCAGAAGTCAAGAAGCTCATCATCTCCAAGAGATTTTATCTGCATGTGGAGCGGGGCATCCTCGGGATAGGGAAAAATGTTCGCCATCAAAATGGGACTCCTTGCCGTATGGGGCGGTTTTGTCATCGTCTTACAATGACGCACTACTAATATCCGACCCGAACACCTTTTACAACCTTTTTTGTTCCGACTATTATCATGGCCGTTTGGCTTCGTTTTCTCCAAACTAGTTGCCATGTGCACGCAATATCGGTACATTGCATACTGACCTATTGAAACAGGACGTTTCGGCCCTTTTTCAGGGCAGACTTCTTAGAAGGAGTAGCGAAATGAGTGAAGTGCAGAGAAAGCAGGACGACGAACTTCTGCAACTCGTGACCTTCAGTATAGGCGACGAAGAATTCGGGGTTGATATCCTGAAGGTGCAGGAAATCATCCGCACCATGGAAATCACCAAGGTTCCTCGTGCGCCCGAATTTGTTGAGGGGGTTATTAACCTTCGCGGTAAGGTTATTCCCATCATCGATCTTCGTCGTCGTTTTGGTCTGTCTTCCAAGGCCCATGACAAGCATACCCGTATCATCGTTATTGAAATAAATAACATGATCGTCGGGTTTGTTGTGGACTCGGTTTAGGAAGTGCTGCGTATACCCGCAAGCACGGTCGAGCCGCCGCCACCCGTTGTGGCCGGTATGGAATCGGAATACATCAGCGGTGTCGGCAAGCTGCAGGATCGTCTGCTCATCCTGCTCGATCTCGACCGTCTGCTTTCCAACGAAGACCTCAACGTGCTTGGTCAGATCTAAACCGCGTCCGTATCGACACAAGAGCCGCCAGATGTTCCGAAAGGGGCACGGCGGCTTTTTGTCGTGTCGTCCCGGCATGGTGCCGGGTAGAGCGGATGCCAACCAAACGGGTTTCCAGTGCTTTTTGATGAGATGATTCTGGCGCTGCAGAATGCGAAGCAGCGTGTTGTTCAGGTAGCGAGAAGCGGTCCCGCTTCTCAGGCCCGCATGGCTCATTCTTTGCGAAACAGGGATGAGCATGTGGTCGTTGTCGTGCGCAATTCGCAGGAACTGGCCGAGCTGAAGGGGCTGCTTACCCTTTTTACGCCGGAAAGTTCCACAGAGGAATCCAGCCTCACTTCTCCGGTCTGGGAGCAGCCCTGGACCGTCATACCCCAGCACCCTGCCGGTTCCCACGGCAAGAGTGCATGGTCTTCACGCATTGCCAGCCTGTATTCGTTGAGCCTGCGCAAGAAGCATCAGGGAGTTCTTGTCTCGCTGGATAACTTCCTGCCCAAGTTGCCGCCGATCAATTTGTTCGACACGCATGAACTGGTTCTGCCGGTGGGGGATGAAACCGGTCCGGACCTGCTGCTCGATCAGTGCGTGGAATGGGGCTATGCCCGTGTGCCCATGGTGACCCAGCCCGGGGAAATGGCGCTGCGTGGTGATATTCTCGATATCTTCTGCCCCGGTTATGCCCGTCCCGTCCGGTTGGAATTCTTCGGCGATCAGCTTGAAGAAATACGCCTCTTCGACCCTTCAAGTCAGCGCTCCCGCGGCAATATGCCGGAGCTTGTGCTGCTGCCGACTTCACCTCTTATTTTGAGTTCGGACCAGCGAGCCAAGGCAGTGCAGTGGTGGAAGGCGCTGGAAAAGCAGGGCAAGCTTGCCAAGGGGCAGGCCGGTGCTTTTACCCGTGCGGCAGAAGAGGGCACAACGCCGCTTCTGCCGGGTTCCTATTACGAGCAGGCGGCTTTTCTTGAACAGTGGCTCCCCAAGGATGCCGTGTTCATTCTGCCTTCCGAGCGGGAACTTAAAGAATCACTTGAAGAGTCGGAGCGCACCTGGCACGCCTTCCTCGACAAACAGGCGACGGATACGGGCCTTCGTCAACCGGCCACCATGGCTCTTCGCTCTCAGGATCAGGCAACCGCTGTCTGGTCTGAAAATCGCCGCGCGCATTTTGAAGATCTGGTCCTTGGCGTGGAAAAGCAGGGAGCAGACCTTCCCGAACGTTCCTATGGTGCGTTTCAGGACATTTTCACAGCCTCGCAGGATCAGGACCGTCCTTGGCAGGCTCTTGTCGCCCGTTTGCGCAAGTGGACGCACGAAAGGCGGCAGGTGCTTCTGGCGTTCGCCAACGAGCGGAGCAGGGCCAAGTTTCTCAAGCTTGCAGAGCAGGATGGCCTTGTGCCCCACCTGCGCTATTCACCTTGGGAGAAAGGTCTGTTCGCGCTGGTGGCTCCCTTCCGGCGGGGGATTGATCTTGTTTGGGACAAGGTGCTCATTCTTGGTGAAGACGTTATCCAGCCGAAAACGGAGCGCCGTGAGCGTGCCCGGACAGGGGCCTTTGCTGGGCTTAAGGAATATGACGACCTGACGCAGGGCGATCATCTTGTTCACCGGGATTACGGCATAGCGATTTTCGATGGTATGCACCGCATGGAACTTGGTGGTGTGGCCAACGACTACCTGCTGCTGCGCTATGCCGGTGACGACAAGCTGTACCTGCCCGTTGACCGGCTCGGCCTTATCCAGCGGTTCAAGGGGCCTGACGGTGGCGTGCCCTCTCTCGACAAGCTGGGTGGTGCAGGCTGGCTTGCCTCTAAATCGCGGGCGCGCAAGGCCATTGAGAAAATCGCCCATGATCTTGTGGAAATGTACGCATGGCGGCGCATTGCCAAGGGCTTTGGCTACAGTCCCATAAATGAGCTGTACCGGGAATTTGAAGCATCTTTCGGCTTTGAGGAAACGCCTGATCAGGCCCGTGCCATTCAGGATGTTCTGGATGATATGGAAAAGCCCACGCCCATGGACCGCCTTGTCTGTGGCGACGTGGGTTTCGGCAAGACCGAGGTGGCCATGCGTGCTGCCTTCCGCGCTGCCTGCGAAGGAAAGCAGGTGGCTCTGCTTTGTCCCACCACCATCCTTGCGGAACAGCATTACCAGACCTTCAAGAGTCGTCTGGGCGGCTTCCCTGTCAACATCGGCATGCTGAGCCGTTTCGTGACCCGACAGAAGCAGAAGGAAGTGCTGGCCGCCGCCTCCAAGGGGCAGGTGGATATTCTCATCGGGACGCATCGCCTTCTTTCCGACGACGTGGACCTGCCCAACCTCGCCTTGCTCGTACTGGACGAAGAGCAGCGCTTTGGCGTCCGCCACAAGGAAAAACTCAAGAAATTCAGAAAGAACGTGGACGTGCTCACGCTTTCTGCTACTCCCATTCCCAGAACCTTGCAGCTCTCCATGTCGGGTATCCGTGAACTTTCTGTCATAGAAACGGCGCCGCTCGGCAGAAAGCCGGTGGAAACCGATCTCATCGAGCGCGATGCGGACATGCTGCGCGGCTACATAAAGCGTGAACTGGAAAGGGGCGGGCAGGTTTTCTGGGTGCACAACCGCATAGAAGGGCTTGAGCGCGTGGCGGAATATGTGCGTCAGCTCGTGCCGGAGGCCAGACTGGGGCAGGCGCACGGCCAGATGTCCGAGAAGGATCTGGAAACTACCATGCACAAGTTCTGGCATGGAGAACTCGACGTGCTGGTGTGCACCGCCATTGTGGAATCCGGTCTGGATTTCCCCCGTGCCAACACCCTGATAGTGGATCAGGCTCAGATGTTCGGGCTTGGACAACTCTATCAGTTGCGTGGCAGAGTGGGGCGCTCGGATGTTCAGGCGCATGCCGTGTTCGTGGTGAACAATCTGGAAACCCTGCAGGATATCGCAAGAAAACGCCTCAGAATCATTCTGGAAATGGACTACCTCGGTGCCGGGTTCCAGGTAGCCATGGAAGATCTGCGACTGCGCGGTTCCGGTAACATCCTCGGCGAGGCCCAGTCAGGTCAGATGGCCCGTGTGGGGCTGGACTTGTATCTGGAAATGCTGGAAGAGGAAGTGAGACGGCTGAAGGGCGAAGAGTCCCTCATTGCCGTGGAAACGGAACTCAATATCGGCGTTAATGCCCATATTCCGGAAACATACATCACGGATGGGCGTGAACGTCTGCGGTTCTACAAGATGCTTTCATCCGCCGTGGACGCCGTGATGCTGCAGGATCTGGAATTGGAAATGCGCGACCGCTTCGGCCCGCTGCCCGAAGAATTGTCAAACTTCCTCGGCGTGCTGGTGTTCAAGCGTTTCCTCATGTCCATGCAGGTGCAGCGGGCGGATATCTTCAAGGACAAGGTCCGCCTTGTCTGGGGCGATAAATCGGATGCCGTTTCGCCGGCTGCGCTTGTGGAGTGGGTTGGTGCGCGTGCTTCTTCCGCCCGCCTTGTTCCTCCGGCCTGTCTGGAATTCAGGATGGAGACCGGGGCTAATGTCAGAGAGCGTCTGGAGCATGCCCGGGCCGAGCTTGAGCCTCTTTTACAGAAAAAATAAGGACCTGTGATGCTGCACAAGATCAGATATGCCCGTTTGCGCCATTTGTGTTTCCTGACACTGTGTTGCCTGTCTGCGGTGCTGCTGTTTACCGGCTGCTCCAAGGATATGGAACAGGAAGGTGTGGTTGCCACTGTCAACGGCAAGCCCATCTACCTTACCCAGCTTGAGGCTTACTACGACCTGAACAACCTGAGCTGGTCCGGCGGCATGGTCCCTGCCGTGGATGCCCTGCGGGAAGACTACGGCAACGTGCTTGCCCGTCTCATCGTCAACGAACTGGTGGACCAGACTCTTGCCCATGCCGGGCTGAGTGTTTCCGATAAGGCTGTGGCCGAGGCTGAAGCCGTGATACGGGCAGACTATCCCGAGGGGCAGTTTGAAAAGGCACTGGTGGAAGAGTACATAGACATAGCCGTATGGCGCACCCAGTTGCGTCAGCAACTGGCCATGGAAACGCTCAAGACCGATGTGCTGCGTCCGCGCATAAAGCTCACCTCGCAGGAGGCGGAAGCCTACTACAAGGATCATGTGGCAGACTTTTATCTTCCACCCCGCGTCCGTTTTCTGCACCTTTCCGGCCGGGACAGGGAGCATGTGAGCAAGGCGCGCGCCATGTGGCTTGCCGGTACGCCTGAGGAAGAGATTCTGAAGTCTTTTGACGACATCACTGTTCGCGAATTGAAAATGCGGCTCAACATGATGCCGGTGAACTGGAAAGCCACCTTCGACAAGTTGAAGGATGGGGAGGCCAGCGCTGTCATGAATGCCGACAACAGTTTTGAGTCCCTGATCCTTCTGGAAAATCTGCCTGAAAAGGTTCTGGGTCCCTCTCATGCCTATCCGCTGGTGGAAAAGGTGTTGCTGGAGCAGAAGCTGCAGTCAGCCTTTGACGAGTGGCTCAACGAAGAACTGGGCAAGGCGGATATCCGCATTTCCAGTCTGCTGCTGCATCCGGCAGACGACAAGGATGCGGAAGAGGCTCCCAAGGCCACTCAGGGGGCAGGTAACGCAGAGGGTGAGTCTAAAGCGCAATGAAAGGTTGCGGTATGTAGATACCGCAATCCTCTAATGTTCACGCCAACTTCCGTGAACGTCCGGTATTTTTTCCCTATTGTTGCATAACATTTGGAAACAGATTACACGAAACGTAAACTGATGATGCGTTGCTGTTGCCGGTTGTGAAATAACCGTAACCTGCTGAAGCGGCAGCACATGTCTCTTCCTTCAACCATAATCTGGGAGTGGGTATTGTCACCTAAGCATAGAACTCTCCGGGCTTTTTTTGCCTGTCCCATCCTTGTGTGCGTGCTCATGCTGAGCGCTGGCGCCGCAGGAGCCGAAACTGTCCTCAACAAGATCGTCGCCTTTGTGAACGGGTCGATCATTACCCAATATGATGTTCAGGAAGCCGTGGCCCCGGAACTGCTCAAGACCGGCCTTTCCCGCAAGAACCCCGGTGATGCCGACAGAATTCACGCCATTGAGCGCAAGGTTCTGGATGCCATGATCACCGACGAACTCTTTACGCAGGAAGCCGAACGTTACCAGCTGACCGTGAAAGACTCCGAAGTGGAGAACGAAATTCGCAAGCTGGCCCAGCGCAGCAACATGACTCTTGAACAGGTCAAGGAGCAGATGAAGGCAGACGGCGTTTCCTACGATATGCTCTTTGACAAGGTGCGCAAGAACATCGTCCGTTCCAGGCTCATCAGCTTCATGGTCAGCCGCAAGGTTGTTGTGACCAAGGAAGATGTGCAGGCCTACTACGACGAGCACAAGGCCGAGTTCACGAGCGAAAGAAAAGTTACTGTCAAGATGCTTGTCTTTGCTCCCAATGCGGATAAGGAAAAGCCTTTGGGCATGATCCGCGAAGGAAAGCTCTCGTTTGAAGACGCCGTGAAGATGTTCTCCGTCGGTCCAGCTAAGGACAACGGCGGCCTTCTGGGCGACCTTGCATGGAAAGACCTTTCCACCCAGTGGCGCGACGCTCTTGAGCCCCTTTCTGCAGGGCAGGTGGCCGAACCCTTTGAGCAGGAAGGTGCAACCATCGTGCTCAAGCTCGACAAGGCTACCTCTGGTGATATGCTTCCTCTCGAGGATGTATACAGCACCATCGAGAATACGCTGCGTCAGCCCATGCTTGAATCCCGTTTTGAAGAATACACCACCAAACTGCGCGAAAAGGCAGTGGTCAAAATCAATCTGTAATCCATCAACATCCGACTCTTCGGAGGCTTAATGACTTCAATGACCGAATTGGGGGCTCTCCTGCAGAAGGAGAGAGAACTCAGGGGGCTTTCACGCGAGGATGTCTCGCGAACGATCAAGGTAGCCATACGGACACTGAAAGCATTGGAGAGCGGTGAGCTCGAGGAATTGCCTCATCTTGTTTATACCAAGGGCTTCGTGAAGTCCTATGCCCGTATCGTGGGGCTCAACCCGGAGGAGCTTGGTCTGGCAGTGGATGCCATCTACCTTGAAGCCTACGGCGAGCCTGAAGATCCCGAACCGGTATACACGCCCCGAAATGTCCAGTCCTCTTCTTCCGGTTGGGTCTGGATAGTGCTCATCGTTCTGCTTATCGGCCTTGCTGCCGGTGGCGGCTGGTATTTCTTCCTGCGCGCGCCTTCTGCGCCCGCCGTTGTGTCAGGAGAAAATTTGCCTGCCGACTCTGCGGTTCAGCCTGCACCGGAAACGCCGCCTGCCGTACAGGAACAGGCACCTGTTCCGCCTGTTCCGCCTGTTCCGCAAGACGCGCCCGCCGGTGCTTCCAACTTGTCTTCTGACTCTTCCACGGGAGCTTCCATTGAAGCTCCCGCGGAAGGTTCCGCAGAAGCAGCAGCCGGAACTGATGTGGCTGCTGGCCAGAATCTGAGCGATGCACAGGCAGCCCTTTCCGCGGAAGCGGCACCACAGGCCGAGCAGGATCAGGCCGAGCTTGAAGCACCTGCAGCAGGGCAGGAAACCGTGGCTGTGGTTGAACCACCGGCTGAAGAGGAAACCACTGATGTGCCTGCCGTAACGGAACAGGCCGCAACTCCGTCTCAGGAAGCTGAGCACGTGAGCGTGGTGACCAGCGGTTCTGCCTCGCAGGACGTGATGTTGAAGAAGGTTTCCGGTGAGCAGAAGATCACGCTTTCCGCTTCGGCCGAGTGCTGGGTTGAAGCTTGGGGGGATGGGGTGGACCGTAAGGAGATGTATCTGCGCTCCGGTCAGAAATTTGTGATACGCTTCCCCAAGACCCTGACTTTGCGCCTTGGTAATTCCGGCGGTGTCAGTCTTGCCCTTAATGGAAAGAATGTGAAACTCGACGGTGCCGACGGTAAGGTGCTGACCATGAATTTCGTCCATTCCCGATAGTCTGATGGATTATACGGACAAAGGAATCATTCTCCGCATCGGGCGGTTCAAGGAAGCGGACCTGTGGGTCCGCTTTTTGTCTCCGGAGCATGGCATTTTTACGGCGTTCGCCTTTGGCGGCTGCCGGAGCAGGCAGCGCTTCAGCGGATGTCTTGATCACCTCAATCAGGTACTGTTCAGAGTCAAGGGTAGCCGCATGGCAGCCTATAACAGTCTTGAGGAAGGAACGTTACTGCATTCTCCCGTAAGGCTGCGTACAGACTTGCAACGTCTGGGGCTTGCGGTGAACTGCCAGAAGTTTATCGAAGCCATGGGGGTGTCTGCAGAAGGAGCCGGAGCCGCCTTTACCCTGTTTGAAGGAGTACTTGAACTGTTGCAGGAGGCGGAAGAGGTGGATGCGCTGCTTCCTCTGCTGTTCCGTGCACGGTTTGCCTTTGATCAGGGCTACAGACCGGAGACAGGCCATTGCATGCAATGCGGCACCTCCATAGGACAAGGCGGAGGAGTGTTTCATGTGCAGGAAGGTGTTCTTTTCTGCGGCAACTGCACTGCACCATCCGGCCCGCGGTTCAGGATGGGCAACGAATCGCTTGACGCTTTGCGATTTGTGCAGGACAATCCACCGCTTTGCTGGACATCATTGGCTCTTTCGCCACGTGCCCGCAAGGAAATTACCCGTGCCGTGGACGGCTTCATTCAATTCCATGTCGGTCTGGCATGGGAAAAGGGCATGTTCAGGCGCGTATAGCACAGTGTGGCGGTCTTTGTCCGCCAATGCATTCGACCACAACAACACGGTTACATCGTGTACAGAATATTGACTTCAGGGGATCATCATGCACTTCCAAAACGTTATTCTCACCCTGCAGAACTTCTGGTCCGAGCAGGGCTGCGTGCTTGCACAGCCGTTTGATATCGAATGCGGTGCGGGTACCTTCAACCCCGCGACGTTCCTGCGCGTTATCGGTCCCGAGCCGTGGAATGTCGCGTATGTGGAGCCTTCCCGCCGCCCGACTGACGGACGGTATGGCGAAAACCCCAACCGCCTTCAGCATTATTTCCAGTTTCAGGTCATTCTGAAGCCTTCTCCCGACAACATTCAGGAGTTGTATCTGGAAAGCCTGAAGGCTCTGGGTATCGATCCCTCCGTTCATGACATCCGCTTTGTAGAGGATGACTGGGAATCTCCCACTCTCGGCGCCTGGGGGCTGGGCTGGGAAGTCTGGCTGAACGGCATGGAAGTGACACAGTTCACCTACTTCCAGCAGGTGGGCGGTATTGACCTGTTCCCCACCAGCGTGGAAATCACCTACGGTCTTGAACGCCTGTGCATGTATCTGCAGGGCAAGGAGTCGGTGTACGATCTCATGTACAACGACAAGGTTACTTACGGGAACGTGTATCACCAGAACGAAGTGGAAATGTCCAAGTACAACTTCGAACTGAGCGATGCCGGCATGCTGCTGAACCTGTTCAACATGTATGAAGCCGAGTGCAAGCGCCTGTGCGAAGAGGGTGTGGCATGGCCCGCCTATGACTACTGCCTGAAGTGTTCGCACACCTTCAACCTGCTTGATGCACGCGGAGCCATCTCCATTACCGAACGTACCGGCTACATTGGCCGTGTGCGTGCATTGGCGTCCGCCGTGGCACGTCTTTACGCCAAGCAGCGCGAAGACCTCGGGTATCCCATGCTGCCCAAGACCGAAACCAAGTAAGCCCACAGGAAGAGCATATCATGTCCGTATTTGTGTTGGAAATCGGCACCGAAGAGTTGCCCGCCCGCTTCCTGCCCGGGCTGGAAAAGGAACTGAAGGACCGTCTTGCGGCCTTTCTGACGGAATCGCACGTGGATTTCGAAGCCATTGATGTGCAGTCCACTCCCCGCCGTGCAGCGGCCACCGTGAAGGGCATTTCCGCCATTCAGAACGAAGCCGAGGAAGTGGTTTCCGGTCCGCCTGTCAGAATCGCCTATGACGCTGAAGGCAAGCCCAGCAAGGCTGCCGAAGGTTTTGCCAAGACGCAGGGTGTTGACCTTGCCGATGCTTTTACCCTCAAGACCGACAAGGGCGAGTATCTTGCCGTCCGCAAGAAGATTGGCGGAGCCCGCACTGTTGACCTGCTTTCTGAAGGGTGTCCCGCCATCATCGGCGCGCTGCCGTTCCCCAAGAAGATGAAGTGGGGCAGCCTTGAGTACACCTATGCGCGTCCGCTGCGCTGGGTTCTTGCCATGTTCGATGATCAGGTGGTCCCCTTTGGCGTGGCAGACCTCGCCGCAGGCAACTCCACCCGTGGGCATCGCGTGCATGGCCCCGGTCCCTTCGCCGTTTCCCATGCCGAAAAATTTGCCGATGTTGTGCGCGAACAGTGTGCCGTCACCCTCTCCGGTGCCGAGCGTCGCGCTCATATCATTGCGCAGGGCAACGCCCTTGCCGCAGAGATCGGCGGTTCCGTGCTCTGGAAAGACAGCCTGCTCGACGAAGTGCAGGGCCTTTCCGAACATCCGGTACCTTGTCTGGGAGGATTTGATTCCTCCTTCCTCGAACTGCCCCGCGAAGCCCTGCTGACCAGCATGCAGAGCCACCAGAAGAGCTTTGGTCTTGAAGACAAGGACGGCAACCTGCTTCCGTACTTCCTGACCGTGCTCAACATCACTCCCAAGGATATGGATGTGGTGCGCAAGGGCTGGGAACGCGTGCTGCGTGCCCGCCTTGAAGATGGCCGCTTCTTCTGGCGCAACGACCTGAAGAACAGCTTTGACGCATGGCTCGGCAAGCTCGATACGGTCATCTTCCTTGCTCCTCTGGGTTCCATGGGCAACAAGACCCGTCGTCTTTCCACCCTGTGCGGTTCGCTGGCCGGGTCTGTGGATACGAGCCTGAAGGCTGATGCCGAAAGGGCAGGGCGCCTGTCCAAGGCCGACCTCGTTTCCGAAATGGTATACGAGTTCGACAGCCTGCAGGGCATCATGGGCGGCATCTATGCCCGCAAGATGGGTGAAAACTATGTGGTGGCACAGGCCATTGCGGAGCAGTATCTGCCCGCAGGACCTGACACTCCCGTACCTTCCTCTCTCTGTGGTGCGCTGCTCTCCATTGCGGACAAGGCCGACACCATGGCCGGTTGCTTCGGTCTGGGCATGATTCCCACCGGCGCAGCCGACCCCTATGCACTGCGCCGCTGCTGCCTCGGCATCACCCGCATCATGCTGGACAGAAACATCCGTGTTTCCGCCCGCGACATCTTCCTTGCCGCGCAGGCAGGATATGGCGATGCGATCAAGTGGAAGCTGGCTCCCGAAGAAGCCCTTGAGAAGATGGTTGAGTTCTTCAACCTGCGCCTCAAGAACTACTTCGTGTCGCAGGGATATGAAACCCTGCTGGTGGAAGCTGCGCTCAATGCCGGTTCTTCGGATATCTGCGATGCCGCTGCGCGCCTCAAGGCGCTGGATGCTTTCAGCAAGTCCGAAGGATTCGGGCAGGCAGTGCTTACCTTCAAGCGTGCTGCCAACATCATCCGCAAGCAGGGCGAAGAGGCCGGAGTGTCTCTTTCCGGTGTTGTGGATGCGGCACTGTTCGAAGACGAGGCTGAAAAGGCTCTCGGCGAAGCGCTCAAGGCTGTCGAACCCAGATTCGAAAGCCTGTGGCAGGCAGGGGATTTTGATGCCCTTTTCGGCCTGCTCGGCGAACTGCGCCCCACTGTGGATGCCTTCTTCGACAATGTCATGGTTATGTGTGATGATGCTGCCGTGCGCAGCAATCGTCTGAACCTGCTGACCTCTCTTGTGCAGAAGCTCGGCAGGCTTGCCGACTTTGCTGCGCTGCAGATGTAGCAGAAAATACTTTCGCCACTCGGGATATTTTTGGTAAATGTCCCGAGAGGTGAAGAAAAATCGGATAATGCTTGACATGCTGGGGGTGGCGGCGTAATGACTTGCTTCCCGTGTTCCAGTAATTGTCATTAAGATTCTTACATACAAGTCTTTCGGAGGATTAATCGTGGCTAACCACAAGTCTGCCATCAAGCGGCATCGCCAGAACCTGAAGCGCGCTGCTCGTAACCGCGCTATGAAGACCCGTGTCCGTAACACTGTGAAGGCTGTTCGCGCAGCTGTTCAGCTCAAGGACAAGGACCAGGCTATGGCTCTGCTCGGCACTGCTACGTCCGTACTGGACAAGGCTGCCACCAAGGGCGTTATCCATTGGAAAAACGCTTCCCGTAACATTTCCCGTCTTAGCAAGGCTATTTCTCAGATCTAGCACGTCTTGCAAGATTATGTTTGCAAAGAGGCCCGCATTTGGTGCGGGCTTTTTTGTTTTCTGCGTACCAATTCCTATATGAGGAGCATTTTGCCCAACCTTGCAGTGGTACATGCAATTTGGTAATAATCGCGAGATGCTCAATCCGCCAAAGTCCGATTATGCAAGGTTCCGGCTGTGCCATGCCGGACCTGTCGGCGTGAATGGCTGGTTCCGCTCGTGAACCGTCTTTGCGTCCCGGCTTTGGTCATACCAGGGAGAAACGCCTAACATGGGTTTTTTCAGTCGTGCACCGCGAGTTGAACAGCTCAAGGTGGTCATTGTCGGGGCGGGGGAAGTGGGATACCACATTGCCCACCGCCTGGCTCAGGAAAGCAAGGAAGTGGTCATCATCGACCAGAGTTCAGAAGCGCTGCGCCGCGTTTCCGAAGTGTTGGACGTACAGACCTTTCAGGGCTCCGGCTGCAGCCCGGTTGTTCTCTCCGATGCCGGAGTGATGGATGCCGATATCTTTCTGGCCGTAACGGACAGTGACGAGATAAACATCATCGCCTGCCTGTTTGCCAACGCCATTTCTCCGGGCTCCATTAAAATCGCCCGTATCCGGAACGAGGAATACAACCTCTATCAGGATGCTCTTACCAACAAGCCGCTCAATATTTCCACCATCATCAATCCTGAAATAGAAGTCATCAAGGCCATTGACCGCATGCTGGCCGTGCCCGGTGCCGTGGACTTCAGCGAATTTGCCGAAGGCCGCGTGAAGCTTGTGGGCATACGGGTTGAAAAAGGACCGCTGGTCGGCAAGAAGCTCATGGCGTTCCGCGATGTGGTGCCGGATACCAACGTGCTTATCGCCGCAATAGTCCGTGGTGAAGACCTCATCATTCCCAGCGGACGTGATGAGATCATTTCCGGCGATATCGTCTATTTTGCCTGCAAGGATACCAGCCTTGATGTGGTCCGTAGTGTCTGCGGCCGCAACATGGCACCCGTGCGTGATGTGCTCATCATCGGCGGTGGCAACATCGGCCTGCGACTGGCCGTGCTGTTCGAGCGCAAGGGCCTGCACGTGAAGCTGGTGGATAGAAGTGAGGCTCGGTGCCAGTATCTGGCGGAAAAGCTGAACTCCACGCTGGTTCTCAGGGGTGACGGAACCGATCAGGATTTCCTGCGCGAAGAAAACGTGGGCGAGATGGACGCCGTTATCTCACTGACCTCTGACGAGGAGACCAACATCCTCTCTTCGCTGCTCGCCAAGAATCTTGGCGCGAAAAAGACGGTCACCCGTGTGAACAAGGTCGCCTATCAGCCTCTGGTGAGCGCCATAGGCATTGACCATTCCGTGTCCCCGCGACTTTCTGCGGTGAACTCCATTCTGCATCATATTCGCCGGGGCAAGGTGCTCTCGTCGGTTTCCATCCGGGGTGAGGGTGCAGAGGCGCTTGAAGCCATTGCGCAGGCCGATTCCGAGCTTGTCGGCAAGCCGGTAAAGGACCTCGCCATGCCGCGCGGTACGCTGCTGCTGGCCATGGTGCGAGGCAAGGAAGTTGTCATTCCCAGTGGTGACAGCATGATACAGCCTGATGACCGTATCATCATTCTGTCCACGCGTGAGAATGTCTCGCGTGTTGAACAGGCGCTGACGGTAACACTGAAGCAATTGTAGGCCGGCATGCGATTTACGTATTGTCTGTACGTCATAGGAGCGCTCGTTGTTTCCGTGGGGCTGACCATGCTGTTCCCCATCGGCTGGGCTCTCTATTATCGCGATTCCGGTTTGTGGCCCCTTGTGCAATCCATGATCATATCCGTCTGTGTGGGGCTGCTGCTCATTCTTGCGTTCAGGCGCAAGGACAAGCAGATCATGAACCACCGAGAAGGTATGGCCATTGTGGCGTTGGGCTGGCTGGGTGCCGGGCTTGCAGGTGCGTTGCCCTTCCAACTGGCTGATGTGTTCCCTACATGGACGGACTGTGTGTTCGAGTCCATATCCGGGTTCACCACCACGGGCTCAAGCGTCATGACCGACATTGAGGCAACCCCCCGCAGTATTCTCATGTGGCGCAGCCTGACGCACTGGCTTGGCGGCATGGGTATCATTGTCATGTCTCTGGCCATTCTGCCCTTTCTCGGGGTCGGCGGCATGCAGCTCTACAAGGCCGAGGTGCCCGGTCCCGTGCCGGATAAGCTCAAACCCCGCATCAAGGATACGGCCACGGTTCTCTGGAAGGTCTACGTCGTTATCTCTGTTGCCCAGTGCATACTGCTGATGTTCGGCGGCATGACGCTCTTTGATGCCATCTGCCATACCTTCGGCACCATGGCGACAGGGGGCTTCTCCACCAAGAACCTGTCCGTCGGCCATTACGACAGCGCCTATATCCAGTGGGTCATCACCATCTTCATGTTCATTGCCGGTGCCAACTTCTCCCTGCATTACAGGGCGTTGCTTGGTGACGTGAAGTGCTTCTGGAAGGATTCCGAATTCAAGTTCTACGCGGTGGCAACCGTGGTTTTCACGGTGCTGATTGCCCTGTTCATCTACGGCCGCAACTACGACAACTGGAGCGAATCGTTCCGCCATGCAGCGTTTCAGGTGGTTTCCATATGCACGACCACCGGTTTTGCCACGGCAGACTATGAACTGTGGCTGCCGTTCCCGCAGGCGCTGCTTCTCTTCCTCATGTTCCTCGGCGGCTGCGCCGGTTCAACGGGCGGCGGCATCAAGTGCATGCGTGTGCTCTTGTTGCTCAAGCAGGCTTACCATGAACTGTTCCGGCTGGTGCACCCCAGAGCGGTGAAGCACATAAAGCTCGGGGGGCGCATTGTGCCTGCCGAGGTCATGTCCGGCATATGGGGCTTTTTCATTCTGTATGTGGGATTGTTTGTCATCTCCAGCTTCCTGCTTACGGCGCTGGGCATAGATGTGCTTACGGCTTTTGCGGCCGTTGCCGCCTGCATTGGCAACATCGGTCCCGGTCTTGGCACTGTGGGCCCTGCGGAGAACTTTGCGCATCTGCCGCTGGCCGCCAAATGGGTGCTTACGTGGTGTATGCTGCTCGGACGTCTTGAAATCTACACCGTGTTCATCCTCTTTGTTCCGGAGTTCTGGCGCAAGTAGGTTGAGAAATTACTGAAGATGGTTGCTGAATATTGCATTTCCGCGCCCTGTCGTTTGTCGGCAGGGCGCTTTTTTATGTCGGGAGCGATGCCCAAGCAACTGCATCAAACCGGTAAGCGGGGATGAATCCGTCCGCACGTGAAGAGGCTCCAATAGACACTGAGTGAGTGGAGCGACCAGGATACGTTTACGTTGATTGATCAGATGCAGGCAGGCACGACTGGTTTGACATAAAGAAGGTCGGGCAGATGCTGTCAGTCTGGTGTGTTCCCGGAGGAATGCGCGACAGGTGAAGCCCTGAATCTCTGCCAGCGGCGAAAAGGGGATGTGTGAAATGAAAACGCCCTGCCGGGTTCGGCAGGGCGTTCTATTATGCGTCCAGTTCGGATTCTACCCGATACTTGCGGTAGAGCCGGTAGCCGAGCAGGCTTGAAACGACCATGAGCACGGCGCTGATTGTGGTGCGCCAGACAGGATCAACATTCACGCCGCTGCCGAGCAAAGCGAATATGAAGGTCTGGGGAACATAGCCGAGCGCGGAACCTCCGAGAAATGAGACGGAGGATAT
>JBKEAK010000012.1:0-6031 GCA_047972125.1 Halodesulfovibrio sp. | reverse complement strand
GATGCCTTCATCCCTGTGCGCCGGTTCTTCAACTGGCACGGCAACACCTTTGTGCTCACCTACTTCCAGAAGCTGGATGGCCCTGTCACCCGCCGATGGGTTGAAACCATCGTGGACAGCGAAAACATCCGCCTGAACGGTTTCCGGCAGATGGAGATCATCCTCGGCGGCGAGATGAAGTTCCTTCAGGACGAGAACCCCACAACCGACCTCATGGACGGCATCGTGCGCTTCCACACGTGGATGACCCCGCCCGTACCGGCGCGGCAGATCGAAAACATTCTCGAGTTCGACCCCAATAACTTCAGCACCCTGTTCGGAGGCTAGGCATGAAAACTCCTGAAAAAGTCATTGCCTTCAGTGCCTACAGCGCCAGCAAGGTATTCCTCGGATTAGTCGACGTAGAGCTGCCCGGTATCGAGTTCATGACGGACACCATTTCCGGCGCTGGCATTGCCGGTGAGCTGGAATCGCCGGTTATCGGCCTCACCAAGGCTCTCGGCGTAAAGCTGAAGTTCCGCTCCATCACTCGCCAGACCGCTTCCCTGCTCGCTCCCACACGACAGCAGCTTGACCTTCGCGCCTCGGTGCAGTCCCGCGCCATGGACAAGGGCGGCGATATTGTCACCGCACCGCAGAAGATCGTCATCGGCGGCATGGTCAAAAAGCATAGCCTCGGCAAGCTGGAAATCGCCAAGGCGCAGGATTGCGAAGTGGAACTGGACGCGGACTATCTGAAGCTGACGCTGGACGGTGAAGACATTCTGGAAGTGGACAAGTTCGCCATGGTCTTCAAGGTAAACGGAACCGACTATCTCGCCGCTGTCCGCTCCGACATCGGCATGGAGGGCTAACCGATGGAAGTGCGCACCAAGGTCATCATTCTGGGCACGCCACTCAAGGTGAAGGAAAAGGAAGTGCTCGAGCTCACCATGCGTGAGCCACTGGTTGAAGATATGCTGGAAGCTGCCGAGCTGGCGGGAGACATGTCCACTGCCGCCCGGCTCGAGGTCTGCACCTTCGCCCATCTGTGCGATGTGCCCTTGGCCGACCTGCTGCGGATGCGGCAGACAGACTATTCGAAGCTGCAGGAGGCATACGGTTTTTTGGCGCGTTCCGCCCCTCGCGAGGAAGCGACCTGCGAAAAACAGTGCTTGTCTTCGGAAAACGCTCCGGATGGGGACGGCGGGAAATAGGAAGCCTGAAGGCGCGGGAGTTCAGTGCGTGGCTGGAAGCCTTGCCCCCTGATCAGGAGGCCTGAGCAATCCAGTTACGGAAGCGGTCCGTAAAGCGGTCAACGCCTTCCACTAACGGTGAGGCGACCAGCTTGTAGATGATGCCGCCAAAGAAAATACCAGGCATCAGCGACTGCGAAAGACTGAGATCATTGCCGCCCAGCAGCTCATACCCGAGCACCACAACAATGCTCGTTTTGAACAAGAACTTGATGAACGTGTGAAGCGGTTCTTCCTGCATGGCGATCTCCAATAGTTTGTACGCTATTACAATAGATCGCCATGCAGGACCAGTCAACCGAGGTAGTGCATGGCAGACATGAAGACAATGGGCCTCAGCTTTGTCATTGGCTCCTCGCTGGCAGCAGGATTCGATGGCAACCTCACCAAGGCGGAAAAGCATCTCAAGCGTATGGGAGATGCTGTTTCCGGTCTGGAGAGTCAAGCGCCGGTCAAGCTCGGCCAGTCTTTCGATACCTTGCGCGGCAAGCTGGTATCTTCCCGCAGAGCTCTCTCTGAAGCCGAAAGGGAACTGGAATCCCTGAACGCAGAGGCAGAGCGCTCGGGGGGCATGCACGGTCTTCTGGCTCACCGGATAGCCTCCACGGAAAAGCGCATAGGTACCCTGTCGCGGGATGTGGATACAAACCGGCGTGCCTTCCGGAACAACCTTGTGGAGATGGACCGGCAGGGTTTTTCCGTCAAAAGCCTGCGTAGCGAGTATGGCAAGCTCGGTGATGCTCTGGACAAATCGCGTGTCAAATATGACCGCTTTGCCGCCAGCATGGCAAAGAGCAAGGCCTATGCGGATCAGCGTGCCGAGCTACGGGCAGGAGCCATGGACGTGGTTGCCATGGGTGCAACTGTTGCCACACCATTCATGCTGGCTGCGCGTGAAGAAGACTCGCAGATCCGGCTTGAGGACGCGCTGAACGCCGACAATAAGCCCGCCGCAATGATGGAGGCGCAAAAGCACGCCCGTGGCCTTGCCCGCACCGGCCTTGTTGATCTTACCGGAGCCTACGATATTCAGTATGCGCTGAACTCCGCAGGGCTGGATGCTCAGGCCGCACGGGCAGGCTCAACGGTTGTGGCGAAAGTGGCAAAGATCACCAATGGTGCCGCAGAAGGTGTGGGTGAAGTCATCGCCACCGCCTACAACAACCTCGGCAAGTCGCTGGGCGGCACTGCCGATGAGAACATGCAGCGCATTGGTGACCTGCTTACCAAGACGCAGCTCAAGTTCCAGTTCCGCGATTTCAGCCAGCTTGGCGAATCGCTGAACGAGGCAGCATCCGGCTTTGCTTCCTACAAGGTGAACCTTGAACAGGGCCTTACCCTGCTGGGCCAGCTGAACACCGCAGGCGTGAAAGGCAGCAGCGCCGGTACCGCGTTCAACGCTGTGCTGCGGCAGCTTGGCAAGGCGCAGCAGAAGTGGGGCATTGAGATCGTCCGCAGCAAGAACGGCGAACTCGACATGCTCGCCACCCTGAAGCAGGTAAACGATGCCGTAGGTAGCATGGATACCGACGCACGGGCGCAGGCCCTGCAGGAAGTATTCGGCGATGAAGGCCGCAAGGGTATCGCTCCCCTGCTGGATGCCCTCAAGGATCTGCCTGCCGCCCTGCAGGATGTGCGAGACAATTCGCGTGGCATCATGGATGCCCGCATGGAACGCCACCTTGCCGCCTCTTCCACACAGTGGAAGGCCATGACAAACAATGCCATGATGCTGGGTGCCACCATGGGCTCGGTGCTCCTGCCCTCCCTGAATATGGGCATTCAGGCAATCAACTCCATTCTTGTGCCTATAGCCGAATTTGCCGCTAAACATGAAACCCTGACCACCGTAATCGGTGGCACGGTTGCCGGTTTCATAGCCTTCAGGCTCGCCGTGTTTGCGGCCCGCTACATCAGCCTTTCCTGCAAAGACACCTACGAGCTATTCAACCGAGCCACCATGCGCCTCGGCATGGGCCAGAAGTCTGCTGCAGCCAGCACAACCGCGCTCAGTTTTGCCCAGCGTCGGGCTACCATCACCTCCAGCATCATGGGCAGGGCACAGCGTGGTGCAGCATTGGGATCCACTATTCTTGCCGGAGGCATCCGCATGGTTGGCACAGCCATCAAGGCTGCCTTCATGGCAAACCCCATCGGCGTGGCCATTATGGCCGTTACCACCCTCTGGCAACTCGGCACGGCGCTCTATGAAAGCTGGGCTCCCTTCCGCCAGCTCATAGACTGGATATGGGAAGGCCTCGGCAAGGTGGGCGATTACATCAAGGGCATGCCTATCATTGGCGATGTGATCGGCTTCTTCTCCGGCGACAGCAAGTCTGCTGCACCTTCCGGCAAGGTCGCCGCCCCCCGCATGGGCGAAACCCTGCCGGATGCGCCGGAGCTCGACCCCATGCCCGGTATGGAAGCTGCCATCAATCAGGCTCCTGCAGCCCTCAGCGCTAATGCCCCTGTCACCATCTCCATTCAGCAGGATTTCACCATTGCCAGCGGCGACGCCGGAACCGTGAAGTCTGCACTGGATTCCGGCAGGCGCGAGCTCGAGGCCACGGTTACTCGCATCATCGACGACTACTTCAGAAAACAGCGGAGAGTGTCCCTTGCCTAGTGCCTACATCTGCCAGTTCGGTGAAACGCTGGATTCCATAGCCCGCGCCATCTGGGGAGATGAACGCCTGTTCGAGCGCCTGACGGATGCCAACCCGCAGTATCGCGGCACGGCCATCTTTGAGGGCGGCGAGCGGCTCACCGTTCCGGACCTGCCTGCCGTGGCAACCACGGTTAAGGCTCCGTGGGAGGACTAGCCATGCGTACCCGTACTGCCCGATTCGAGATCCTCTGCCGGGGAAAGAACGTGAGCGCGGCCCTTGCGCCCTACCTTGAATCCGTCACGTGGGAGGACAACGCGCAATCCTCGCAGTCAGACAGCATTGAGCTTCGCCTTGAGGACAGGGACGGCCTGTTTCGCGGTCCATGGAAGCTGAGCAAGGGCGACAAGCTCGAGGCCACGCTCATTGTGGAAGATTGGCAGCGCGAGGGCGACAGCGTCCGCCTGCGGTGCGGCACCTTTGAGGTCGACGAGCTGGAATACGAATATGGCGAGGGCGGGGACAAGCTCTCTCTTAAGGGCATCTCCAGCATGGTGACCAGCACCCTGCGCCGGGAAAAGAAAACTCGTGCATGGGAGGCCACAACCCTTTCCCGCGTGCTGTCTGAAATTGCAGCAGCGCAGGGCTTCAGCCCCCGATTCGGCGGCGACGATGTCTCCCTTGCCCGGCTGGATCAGCGCGAGGAATCGGACGCGGCCCTGCTCACCCGGCTCGCCAAAGCACACGGCAAGGCCTTCAAGGTCTACTCCGGCCAGCTGGTGATGATGGATGAAAAGGCGCAGGACGCAAAGCCCGCTGCTGGCACCATCTCGCGGGATGGCGGGGAGCTCAAACGCCTCAGCCTGCGGGACAGCCTTGCAGACATCTACAGCGCCTGCACCGTCTCTTATCACGATGCCGCCGCCAACGTGACGCAGGAATACACCTACACCCCGCCCGATGCGCCGGAATCGGGCCAGACGCTCAAGATCTCCGACCGCGTGGAGAGCCGTGCTGCGGCAGAAGAACGCGCAAAGACCGAACTGCGCCGCAAGAACAAGCTGGAGACAAGCGGCAATATCGAGATCATGGGCAACCCGCGTTTCATCGGCGGCGCTGTCTGCGGGGTTTCCGGCTTCGGCTGGCTGGACGGCACATATTTCATAGAGCAGTCGCGGCACACCGTGGACGACAGCGGCTACTCTACCGCGCTTTCCGTGCGCAGAACCATGGACTGGTAGGGGGCGCTATGGTGCAGGAATTTCTGGAACGGCTCGGAGGGCTGGAAGCACTTGTCCGCCAGCTGGTACGCGTGGGCACGGTGGCGAGCGTGAACGATGCGGCAGGCACCTGCCGCGTCACGCTGCCGGATGCCGACAACATGCAGACCTATGACCTGCGTGTGATCCAGCGCAAGACGCACAAGGACAAGAACTCTGTGCTGCCTGATGTAGGCGAGCATGTGCTCTGCCTCTTCCTGCCATACGGACAGGAGCAGGGCTTTGTGCTGGGAGCCTTCTATTCGGCAACGGACCTGCCCCCGGTATCCTCACGCGATAAGGCACATTGGACCTTCGCAGACGGCACCGAGCTCGAATATGACCGCAAGCTCCACAAGCTCTCGGGCAAAGTGCAGGGCTCCGTGGAGTTAACGGCCACGGGTGACATCTCGGCCACTTCCGAAACCAGTGTGCACCTGCAAGCGCCGGAGATAACCGTGCATGGAGGCCAGATAAACTACCTTGGCCCCATGACTGCCGGCAGCGCGGATGCTCCCAACACATGGCAGCTGAACGGCCCTATGGAACATAGATCCGGAGACTATACCAATCCGCAGAATGACGTTGTGGCCAGTGGCGTTTCGCTGGTGAACCACACCCACACATGCCCGACCTGCGGCGAGACGGGGAAGCCTAAATGAGCCTGCGCACCACTCTGATTAATGAACTCTTTTCCAACGGGCGCTGCCGCAACGGTGTGCTCAGCGTCTGCGAGGCCATTGCAGATGAAGAGAACACCACCCTGCAGGCGGCAGGGCTGGACGCCTTTTCCCGCCAGATGGATAGGGAGTACCGTTCCTTTTCCGGCGATGCCGCAGAGGTGACCGGGCTGGTTGGCAGCAGCTCAAAGGCGGAACGCGTGGTGCAGCTTGCCCTGCGAAACAGGTATGCGGACGGGATAGGTCCGCGG
>JBKEAK010000252.1:0-29396 GCA_047972125.1 Halodesulfovibrio sp. | reverse complement strand
CTGCTGCCGCGGCCTTTCCGCATCCGTTTTCGAAGCGGCCAAGCGCGCTGCCGCCAATACGGGTACCAACACCCCCGTTCAGGAAATCATCATGACCTGCGGCGGCGCACGCGCCGAGCAGACCCTGTTCGGTCAATAACAGACCCCAACCTCCTTGCTGCTATATACGAAAAAGGCCACCCCATCGGGGTGGCCTTTTTCAGTTCAGCACCAAAAATCGTTACTTGCCGCAGCCGCACACCTTGCTGTCCAGCGGGCCGAGCGGGCGCACCTGCACGGCCTGCTCTTCGGGCCACACCTAGGCCTGCGCCACGTAGGCTACGCCCTTTCCGGCGTGAAAGGTAATGGAAGGAGAACCGTGCAGCACGTATCCTTCTTCCAGCGCATCGCAAACACGCTTGCAGAAAGCGGAATCATCGGGGCCGGTCAGCAGTCTGTATTTCTCTTTCATGGCAGTACCTGTCTTTAGGGTGTTCGTCTTTCCAACTCAAAAAAATTACAAACTCTCCAGACCGGAAGCCAGCGCTTCCAGCGCATCGCGATCCAGAATGGTTATCTGCCTGCCTTCCACCCGCACCATGCCTTCATCCGCCATTTTGGTCAGTGCACGGGAAAGCGTCTCGCGGGCCGTTCCCAGCATGCCTGCAAGCAGCCCCTTGGCTATGTCGAGGGTAAAGGTATCTGCCCCGTCCTTCAACTCGCTTGCCGTGACAAGATATGCCGCCAGACGCTGCGGGGTTTCCTTCAGTGTCAGGGCCTCTATCTTGGTGGCAAACTGCCGCAAACGGCTGGAAAGAGCCGCCAGCATGTTGAGAGAAAGGGCAGGGTCGGAAGAAATGCGCGAAACAAGCCCCTCGCGCGGCAGGAACAGAAGGCGTGATTTTTCCACGGTTACGGCATGGGCAGGATAGGTGCCGCCCTGAAACACGGCCACCTCACCAAAGGGTTCGCCGGGGCCGAATACGTGCAGAATTGCCTCGCGGCCGTCAGGGGCGCTTTTGTAAATCTTCACATGCCCCTGCGCGATGACATAGAACCCCTTGGCGGCGGTTCCCTCAAAGAAGATCATCTCACCCTTTTCATAGGGCTTATCCACAATAATGGAGGCAAGGCCTTCCAGCTGGCTCTGCGTCAGCCCGTTGAACAGGGGCAGATTGGCAATGATGTTTTTTACGAACATCCGTGTCTTTCCCGCGCCCTGCATTCTGTCCTGCCCGCCATGAGACGGGCAGGACAAATTTCGGGCAATTAGAAGTTGCCGGCAAGTTCGGCTGCCTTGGCAATGGCAGCCTTGCGCCGCTCTGCGGCTACATCGGGTCCGCCCGCAAGGGTGGGTTCCACCTCCACGGTCGTGATATCCGTGAAGCCCATGAAGCCGAGAATGAAATTGAAGTAGCGCTTCTGAAAATCGTAGTTTTCAGCAGGCGTACCGGCAGGATACTCTCCGCCGCGCGAATAGGCAACAAAGGCGGGCTTTCCCGTCACAAGACCAAAGTAGCCGTTCTCATTGTAGCCGAAGGTATGCGTGGGGTGCGCCACCAGATCAACAAACTGCTTGAGCTTGTAGGGAATGCCGAAGTTCCACATGGGCACGGCAAACACGTACTTGTCTGCGGCCTTGAACAGGGCGATAACCTCTAGCACCTTATCCCAAGCTGCTTTTTCTTCGGGTGTGGCATCAAGCCCCTGCCCCAGCTTGTAGCGACCGGAAACGCCGTCTGCGTCGAAATCGGGAAGCTTGGTTTCAAACAGATTCAGCACAGTCACCTTTGCCGTGGGGTCCTTTTCCTTGTAGGCAGCGACAAAAGCATCCGCTGCGGCAATGGAATGCGACCGTTCCTTACGGGGAGAAGCTTGTATATACAGGATGTTGCTCATAATAACCTCCGATAGTTCGATATTAAATCAATTGAGTTTGAATTAATATAGGCACGTCTCGCTCCAGCGCAAGTGCCATGCCGAAAAAAACAACTCAGCCACATTCTCCATTCTCACCCGACATCAGTGAAATTGCCCATGATAAGCAACACGCAGTCGTGCATCGTGAAAGCGATTTGCCAGACTCGCCACCCTGTCTTATACTCTCGACACCATTTGAGGAGAATGCCCAATGAACAGAATTTCAAAAGAAGTGGCTGTCCGCGTCGAGGAACTGCTCCGCGAACAGCTTGAAGATCTTGGTGTGGACATTGCCAAACTCGAACCCCATGTGATTTCGGAAAACATGCGCTGCGATCTGTATCCGGACGAGAGCATGGTCTACAGCTGGAAAGAAACCCAGCTGCTGCGCATCGTTCCCGAAAAGGGCGAAGATGGCGCAGTCATACGCTGGCGCATGTTCACCAAGGACGACACGGACCCCGTGGTCCACTAGCCGCCCGTTTACCAAAACAGAAGCCGCCGGAACAACCTGACTGAGGTTGTTCCGGCGGCTTTGGTCGTTTCAATGGATGCTGCGTGTAAACGCGGCCTATGCTAGCCGTTCACCTTTTCCCAGAAAGCGGGCCACTTGACCAGCAGCGCCTTGAGTGCGTTGCCACGATGCGAGCGGCGGTTTTTCTCTTCCTTGGGCAGCTCGGCAGAATGCTTGCCATCTACAGGGTCTATGAACAGCGGATCGAAGCCGAAGCCGTTGTCACCCTTGTATGCATGGCCGATACGACCTTCCCACGCGCCGGACGCGGTGATGTATTCTCCGTTAGGAGCATAGGCAGACATGACGCAGCGGAACCGGGCTGTGCGCTTTTCATCCGGCACGGCGGCCAGCGCTTCCAGCAGCTTCTGGTTATTGCGGTCATCCACGCCCGGTCCGGGCAGGTCGGGCCTGTCTGAGCTGTAACGGGCCGAATATACGCCCGGTGCGCCGTTCAGGGCGTCCACTTCCAGCCCGGAATCGTCAGCCACGGCAATATGGCCGGTGGCCAATGCCACGGTGCGTGCTTTGATGAGGGAATTTTCCTCAAAGGTCACACCGTCTTCTACAATGTCGCCAATCTCGGGAAAGGCGTCCAAACCGATGACGGTAAGGCCGAAATCACTCAGGGTACGTTCCAGTTCGGCTATTTTTCCCTTGTTACGGGTTGCCAGTACTATTGTCGTTGTCATCTGGAGTATCTGCTTCCTTGCATGTATTCATGATAACGCCATCGTGCGGCGCGGCAACGCGTGAAGCGGCAGATGCCAGCATCACACTTGGCCCGGACGTGACTCTCTTTGATCGCACATGGGGGGATTCACCCTCCCCTATTCCACCGGATGAGGACTGGGGCCGGACCAGAGGGGAAGGATCAGAATCGCCCGCAACATCCTGCTGGACTTCTTCCGCGTCTGCTCCGCCATCCTCAACCGCCAGCGTGGGCAGCAGGTACAGGGTGATGGTGGTTCCTTCCCCTTCCTTGCTGACAAGCTCCACGTAGCCGCCCATTTCTTCCACAATCTTCTTGGTCATGGCAAGCCCGAGACCAGCCCCCTTGTCCTTGGTGGAAAAGAAAGGCGAAAACACCTTTTCGCGAAGGGCATCCGGTATGCCATGCCCGGTGTCCTGCACGGTGACAAAAACATGGGTCTGGGTCATGCCGGTAACCACGGTGAGCTTGCCGCCCTCCGTCATTGCTTCCAGCGAATTTTTCACGAGATTGATCAGGCACTGCTTAATCATGCCCGCGTTGCCCTTTGCCACGGCAATGGATGGCGCAAGGTTCACGGTGAACTGCAGCCCGCGTTCTTCGCAGCCTATGCGCATGAGCTGCAGGGTTTCTGCCGTAACGAGGTTTACATCTACCACGCCCTCGGCGGAATCTGTGGGACGGGCAAAGTTCAGCGTGGTTTTCAAAATGGCATCCAGCCGCTTGGATTCCTTGAGAATGATCTCGACCTTTTCCCGTGCGGCCTCGTCGAGCGATGTGGACCGCAGCAACGAATTGGCAAACCCGCCTATGGCAAAGAGCGGATTACGAATTTCGTGCGCAATATAGGTGGAAAGTTCGCCGATGGCGGCCATTTTCTCGGCCTGCTGCAGCCGCTGTTCCATGTGGGTGCGGTGGGTTATGTCACGCCGCATCTCGATAATGCGGGTTATGCGGCCGTCGCCGCCGAACACGGGGTAGGTATAAATGCGGAAGAACTGCACCTTGCCGTCTTCCGTCACCTTGGAATGGATACGTTCGGCCTTGCGTCCGGTCTGCAGGGTCTCGCGAAAGGTGCACCCGCCCTTGTCAGGCGGACAGCAGAAATTGCCTCCGTCCAGTTCCCAGCAGTTGCGGCCTATATAGTCCAGTTTGGTCCCGCCGCGCGCCACAATAATGGATCGGTTCACATCCATGATCTTGCCGTCGACATCGAGCAGCATGATATCCTCGTCCACCTGATCGATCAGCGTGGCAAAGAGGTCCTGCGCCCGACGCAAATCGCGCATACAGGTATGGCAGAGTTTTTCCGAAAGCAGCAGCTCCCAGATCAGTCCGGCAGCGTCGCCGTGCAGCACGGAGCAGCCTTCAGGTGCATCTTTGCGAAGGGCCGTCATGTGGTCTCCGCCATCCGAAAGATCGATGACCATGTTGACTTCCGGCAGGGCCTGGAATAGGGCCGTGTGGGTCTCAAACATGGGCAGCGGATCAAAACAGGGTATGGCCCTGATCGCACTCTTCGGAATAAGCGCCAGACCGGCAACCCTGATCCACGGAAACGCCTCGCCGAAATCCGGCCTGCACACCAGCTTGGCAAAAGCCTGAAGCGGTTTGCCCGAACCCACAAGGGCTACCGTAAAACGCTTTACGTTGGTAATATCTATATCGTACTTTTCAATGGTGTTCGCCATTTCAGTCTCCGGCTGCCGCAACCCATTTGAAGTGGAACAGAATCCGACGGAACGCCATTTCCGTACCGAGGCAGGCTATCCCCCCGCGGATACAGAGCATATACCGCGCGGGAATTCAGACCTATCGACACCATAACCGGAATACCAACATATGATAAGCATTTATTCCATCAGCCTCGGATGCCCGAAAAACAGGGTGGATACGGAGTGGCTGCTCGGCGCGGTGCCCGGCACCGTGCAGGCGGTTGACGATCCTGCAGGGGCCGACCTTGTGGTCATAAACACCTGCGGTTTCATCCAGCCTGCCGTGGAAGAATCTGTCCGCACCATTCTGCAGACCATCAACGATGTGGAAGATGCGAAAAAGCGCCCTCTGCTCGCGGTAACAGGCTGCCTTGTGGGCCGCTACGGCCAGAAGGAACTGTCTGCGGAGCTCCCCGAGGTGGACCTGTGGCTGACCAACCTCGATATGGTCCGCTGGCCGGAGATGGTGGCAAAGGCTCTCGGGCTTGCCCCCAAGGCAGACCCCATGCGCATTCTTTCCACCGGGCCTTCCTATGCCTACCTCAAAATCAGCGACGGCTGCGACCACAACTGCGCCTTCTGCACCATCCCCTCCATCCGGGGCACGCTGGCCAGCGCATCTGCAGACAGCATTGTGCGCGATGCCCGGCACATTCTTGATCAGGGTGTGAAGGAACTCATTTTCGTGGCGCAGGATGTAACCGGCTACGGCAAGGACCTCGGCCTCAAGCACGGCCTGCGCGACCTGCTCGACCGCATTCTGCCGCTGGACGGCCTTGCGCGGCTGCGGCTCATGTATCTCTACCCTGCGGGCCTGACCAAGGACTTTCTGCACTATCTGCGCGATGCGGGCGCACCCTTTGTTCCCTACTTTGATGTTCCCCTGCAGCACGCCCACCCCGATGTGCTCTCGCGCATGGGCCGCCCCTTTGCGCGCAATCCGCGCGAGGTGGTGGACCGCATCCGCGACGTATTCCCCGAAGCGGCGCTGCGCACCAGCTTCATCGTGGGCTACCCCGGTGAAACCGAAGAACACTGGGAACACCTGCGCGACTTCATGATGGAAACGCGCTTCCATCATATGGGCGTGTTCGCCTACAAGGCGGAAGAAGGCACCCCTGCGGCGGAAATGCCGGATCAGGTTGATGACGCCGTCAAGGAATGGCGACGCGATGCGCTTATGGAAATTCAAGCCGAGATAAGCGAAGAAATTCTCGCCACATACGAAGGCGAACGCATGTCCGTGCTGGTAGATGCCGAACACGAAGAATGGCCCGGCCTGCATGTGGGCCGCACGTGGTTCCAGGCACCGGAAGTGGACGGCGTTACCTACATAAGCGGTCCCGGTGTGGAACCCGGCGCGCTGGTGGATGCCGACATCGTGGAAACACGGGAATATGATCTTGTGGCCCTGAGCTAAAAAAATAACTGCGGACCGTAAAAAAGGCGCTGCACAAAGAGGTGCATTCCGCTCTTTTTCACTCTCCGTTCCAGTGTACATCAGGTCGCGATTGCAGAGTATTTTCCGCAATCGCGACTTTTTTTGCCTGTGAGCATTTCGAGCCTTGCCACGCAAAGGTTTTCGGGCTTTTACGGTTGAGTTTCCTTGCGCAATCTGATAATAGACCCAATCCCGCCGAAAGGATGGGAAAATATTCGTTGGTTGGAGGATTTCGTATGGAAACCATGGAAAACAACAATTTCGACGCTGACATCAGCTTCGAAGCTGCCCTTGAAGACTACCTTAGCTCGGATTTCGGTGATCTGGACGAAGGTTCCATCGTCAAGGGAGAAGTCGTTCGCGTGAGCGGCGACTATGTCCTCGTGGACGTAAATTTCAAATCCGAAGGGCAGATTCCCTCTGCCGAGTTCATCGGTCCTGACGGCAAGATGGCCATTCAGGTCGGTGACAAGGTGGATGTCTTCGTTGTTCGCAAGAACGAAATGGAAGGCACCATCACCCTCTCCTTCGAAAAGGCGAAGCGCATGCAGCTCTTCGACCAGCTCGAAGAAGTTCAGGAAAAAGAAAGCACCATCAAGGGCCGCATCATGCGCCGCATCAAGGGTGGCTACACCGTTGATCTGGGTGGCGTTGAAGCCTTCCTGCCCGGTTCCCACGTGGACCTGCGCCCCGTGCCGGACATGGACGCCCTTGTTAATGAAGAATTCGAATTCCGCGTACTCAAGATCAACCGCCGCCGCAGCAACGTCATCGTTTCCCGCCGCGTGCTGCTCGAAGAGGAACGCGATTCCAAGCGCTCGGAACTGCTGGTGAACCTGGAAGAAGGCCAGATCGTGAAGGGCAAGGCCAAGAACATCACCGAGTACGGCGTATTCGTCGACCTCGGCGGTCTGGACGGTCTGCTCCACATCACCGACATGTCCTGGAAGCGCATCCGTCACCCCAAGGAACTCGTTTCCCTGGGTCAGGAACTCGAACTGAAGATTCTGAGCTTCGACAAGGAAAACCAGAAGGTTTCCCTGGGCATGAAGCAGCTCATCACCGATCCGTGGCAGGACATCACCACCAAGTTCCCCGAAGGCGCACGCCTCTCCGGCAAGGTTACCAACCTTGTTGATTACGGTGCGTTCGTCGAACTGGAGCCCGGCGTGGAAGGCCTTGTGCACATTTCCGAAATGTCCTGGACCCGTAAGCTGCGTCATCCCTCCCAGATGGTCCGCGTGGGCGACGAAGTTGAAGTCGTCATCCTCGGCGTGGACGAAGACAAGAAGCGCATCTCCCTCGGCATGAAGCAGGTTAAGCCGAATCCGTGGGAAGTTGTGGCCGAGAAGTACCCCGAAGGCACCATCCTTGAAGGTGTCATCAAGAACATCACCGAAGTCGGTATGTTCATCGGTATCGAAGACGGCATCGACGGTCTTATCCATGTTTCCGACATCAGCTGGACCAAGAAGATCCGCCATCCCAACGAAATGTACAATGTAGGCGACACCGTTCAGGCCAAGGTTCTGACTGTGGACCAGGAAAACGAAAAGTTCACCCTGGGCGTGAAGCAGCTGACCGAAGATCCCTGGACCAAGGTGCCCACCAACTACCCTGTTGGTGCCATCATTGAAGGTCTGGTGACCAACATCACCGACTTCGGCCTGTTCGTGGAAGTGGAAGAAGGCATTGAAGGCCTCGTTCACGTTTCCGAAATCAGCCAGAAGAAGGTGAAGTCTCCCAACGAAATCTTCAAGGAAGGCGTTACCATCCAGGCTAAGGTCATTCACGTGAGCGCAGAAGAGCGTCGTCTCGGCCTCTCCATCAAGCAGCTCAAGGATGACGAAGACCGCAAGAAGCCCCGTGAGTTCCGCGCCGGTGCTGCAGAAGCCGGCCAGAACCTCGGCGACCTTCTGAAGCAGAAGTTCGAAGAGGATGCAGCAGAATAAGCTGCCCTTTTACCAGAAGCATCCGCTTCTGTTCTGCCTCGCGCTAATAATGGCGGCCGTGGCCCTGTTCGCAGGTGCCATGGCCGCCTTGCGGCTTTCTGGCGCCCACGCAACCGGCGGTCTTTTCAAGCAGGACCGTGTGGGCATCTGTTACATTGAAGGCTTCATCGCCGACTCTTCCAAGGTTACCGCATGGCTGCGCGAACTGCGCGACGACCACTCCGTTGTGGGCGTTCTGCTGCGCATAGACAGCCCCGGCGGAGCCGTTGCCCCCTCGCAGGAAATGTATAACGCCGTGCGCCGCCTTGCTGCTGTCAAACCCGTGGTCGTATCCATGGGTTCCGTTGCCGCAAGCGGCGGCTACTACATTGCTGCAGGCGCAGACCATATCGTGGCCAACCCCTCCACCATTACCGGCTCCATCGGCGTGAAGATGGAACTGGCCAACATGCAGGGGCTCATGGACAAGATAGGCATTGCGCACGATGCCCTCACCAGCGGCGACCTGAAGAACGCCGGCAGCCCCTTCAAGCCCATGACCGACAAGGAACGGGAATATCTGCAGGGACTGGTGGGCGACATGTATGAACAGTTCCTCGAAGCCATTGTCAACGGCCGCCGCATGAACATAGAGGATGTGCGCAAAGCCGCTGACGGAAGGGCCATGACCGGCCGTCAGGCGCTTGCCCTCGGTCTTGTGGACACCCTTGGCGACATGGAAACCGCCTACGACAAGCTCCTGACCATGTGCAACGCCACAGGACAGGCCCCCCTGCCTTTCGTGGAAGGCCCCCCGCAGGAAACCAGTGTCCTGCGCGACCTTCTCAGCTCCTATCTGGGCATAGACCCGGCAAGCTCCTTCTCAGAATCCCTGCGACGACGATCGGACATACGCTTCCTGTACTACTAGGAACGCCGATCGCGTACCATTATGCCAAGGGCGGCGCACAGCCCGCATAGCCCGACGCTCTCCCCTAATTCCGCCATCCGCATTCCTGACAGTACACACTGTCGGCCATCTGCCGTGATGCCTCTGCATCCGTCACACATCATCCGCATTACGAGAACACAACCGTAACCTTGCGGTGCCACCATGTCATAATCCGTCCGGCTCTGCCCTTTCCGGTCACGAAAGCCCGCAGCGGACGGTACGCAGGAGTCAACAATGCGGCATCAGAATGCTGTCTCCATCCCCGGCGTTTCTTCTGTTTCCGTTGAACAGGTTCAGGGCAAGGCGACTGTCAATATTGCCCCCCCAGATCATTCGACTCATCCGGACCACCCCGCTCCTCCTGACCTTTCTGTTCTCACAGCACCATTCCCCCGCATTTCTGCTGCAGCGCAGCCAGCGTTGTCTCATGAGCCGCTGACGCAACGCACGATCACGCCCGCCGACCTTGAGCGAGCTTCCATACAGGCATGGCCTGCTCTGGAAGAATGCACCTTCGGCAACTTGCGGCTGCGCTGTGCAGGCGGCTTTACCAAACGGGCCAACAGTGCGGTGCTCACACATCAGCCCCTCCCCCCAAATAGTGCGGTTAACAATAGCTCCGGGGACAATAGCGCGATCGAAGAAAGTGACATTGCAGAAGTCGAGACATGGTATGCAACGCGGGAGCAGAACACCATATTCCGGCTCACGGAACCGCTGAATACAGGTCTGGACGATCAGCTCTCCCGGCACGGTTACCGCTTGGCCGATCCTTCACTGGTCATGGTCAACGATCTGTCCCTTGACCTTCCTTTTGTCCGGGCAACCTCTCATCGTCCACAGGTCCGCCTGATGCAGGGAGAAGACTGGCTGGAGCGCGAACGCCTTTTCAGCAACCGTCCCTCCGGCGACCAGCGCATGATGCAGCACATTCTCGCCTGCAATGCCGCCTCCAATGACTACATGGCCATTGAGGACAACGGCACCATGGTCGCCAGTGGTCTCGGTGTGCGGCAACGGGGGCTGTATGCCATTTTCTGCATCCGCACGGCGCAGTCCCACCGCAGGCGCGGCTATGCCACCGCACTCATCTGCTCCATGCTGCAGCGGGCAAAGGCTTCGGGAGCCACCCATGCATGGTTGCAGGTTCTGGAGTCCAACATTCCCGCCATCGGGCTGTATCGTTCGCTCTGTTTTTCCACCAGCCACCGCTACTGGTACCGCATACGTCCGTAACTGCCTTTTCCCGCTGGCGGCACGCATCTGCCTATGATATATTGCAGGATGCCGCATAGCCCCGCCAACGGGCAGTGCGGCGTGCACCGTCACAAGATACGGAGGGTTCCGGCATGTACACGCGCGCCAGCGGAATGCTGCTGCATATCACTTCCTTGCCGTCGCGCTACGGCATAGGCGACATGGGACCTGCGGCCTGCGGGTTCGCCACCCTGCTCAGGGATACCGGCCAGCTGTACTGGCAGATTCTGCCTTTGGGGCCCACGTCCACGGCCATCGGCAATTCTCCCTATTCAAGCTGTTCCGCCTTTGCGGGCAACCCTCTGCTCATCAGCCCGGAAAAACTCGTGGAAGACGGTCTGCTCTCGTGGGCTGACATCGAGTACCCTCCCGGAACCGACCCGTCGCGGGTGGATTTTCCTGCCGTGGAACAGCACCGTCAGCGAATCCTGCGTGCCGCCTTCGAACGCAGCCGCCACTGGCTGGAAAAGGACTACACCTTCACGGCGTTTTCCAGAAAGCACCACCACTGGCTGCATAACTACGTCCGCTTTGTCACCATCAAGAAATGGCATGATGGTGCCGTGTGGTCAGAATGGCCCGAACAGCTGCGCTTTCGCCACGAAGAGGCCCTCGCCCGCTGGGATGCCGAGCACCATGAGGAAATGCTCTTCGAAACTTTTGTCCAGTATGTGTTCTTCCGGCAATGGAACGACCTCAAGGAATACTGTTCCGGTGCGGGCGTGCGCCTCATAGGCGACGTGCCCATCTATGTCACCTACGACAGTGCCGATGTGTGGGAACACCCCGACTTTTTCAAGCTTGATGACCAGCGCAAGCCTCTTCTGGTCGCCGGGGTTCCTCCCGACTATTTCAGCAAGACAGGTCAGCGCTGGGGCAACCCCGTGTATAACTGGGATGCCCTTGCCCGCGATGGATTCGCATGGTGGGTGCGCAGGCTGGCGCATAATTTCGAGCAGACAGACTTGGTGCGCATAGACCACTTCCGCGGCTTTGCAGGCTACTGGGAAATACCTGCGGAAGAAGAAACCGCCATAAACGGTGAGTGGGTTGATGCTCCGGGCATGCAGCTCTTTTCCGCACTGAGCCGCCATTTTACCGTGCTGCCGCTCATTGCGGAAGATCTGGGCATAATCACCCCGGACGTGCGCGAACTAAAATCAGCCTTCAACCTGCCGGGTATGAAGGTGCTGCAGTTCGGCTTTGGCGGTGACAGGCTCATCAATAATCCCGATGCGCCCATGAACCACGAACGGCACAATGTGCTCTACACCGGCACGCACGATAACCCGCCCATGCGCCACTGGTTCGTGCACGAAGCGGGCGATCAGGGCCGCAGCAATTTTGCGGCGTTTGCAGGGCACAACGTGGTGGAAGAAGGCGCGGCAGAAACCGCCATCCGCATTGCCATGAGCAGTGTTGCCAATACGGCCATCTTCCCCGTACAGGACGTGCTCGGACTGGACGGTGCCGCCCGCATGAACACGCCCTCTGTTCCCGAAGGCAACTGGGAATGGCGGCTGCGCCCAGAGGAAATGGAACTGCCTTTCTACAGAAGCTTTGCGCGGATGACGGAATTCTTCGGCAGGTGGACCTGATGCGCCCCAGTGCGGATAGCCACGCCTGACCGCCATGCCGGATATACTCTGGCACACAGGCCGGAAGCAGGTTCCGAACAACTAATATCTCTCAGGCACGAAACAGCACACGGAACACGATATGCGCAAACTCTACATAGCCATGATGGGCCTCCCTGCGCGGGGCAAGACCACTGTTTCCTCCAAGTTGAAGGAAGGACTGGAACAGGAAGACCTGAACGTCCGCATCTTCAACAACGGCGACCTGCGCAGGCAGATTCTCGGCGAGGCCTCATCGCGTGCGGAATTCTACAATCCGGAAAACAGGGATGGAATGGAAGCGCGCGAAGAACTGGCGCGCCTGAACATGGAGCGGGCGCAACAATTTCTGGCCGAAGATGGCGATGTTGCCATTCTGGATGCCACCAACGTCAGCGCTCTGCGGCGCGAGGTGGTACAGAAAACCCTCACCGACCACCCCCTGCTCTGGGTGGAATGCACCAACGACGATCAGGACCTCGTGGAAGCCAGCATCCTGCGCAAGACCCGCCTGCCGGAATTCGCCAGCCTGAGCGAATCAGAGGCCGTTGCCAGCTTCAAGCGCCGCATCGCCTATTACGAGCACATCTACACTCCCTTCAGTCAGGAGCCGTGCTGGATTCGGGTGGATTCGCTACGCAACCGCATCATTGACGAGCAGATCAGCCACAACATCCCCTATTACGTGAATATCCGCGATATTCTCGTCTCGGACTGGATTCGCAATCTCTACCTCGTGCGCCACGGGCAGACGCTCTACAATCTGGAAGGACGCATCGGCGGCGATTCCGAACTCACGCAGCAGGGGCTTGAACAGGCAGATGCACTGGGCCGACATTTCAGGGGATTCAGCATTCCCTACATATTTACCAGCACGCGCCGCCGCTCGCACCAGACCGCCACCCCCATCTATCAGGGGCAGGACCATTGCACGGTGAAAGCCCTGTCAGAGTTTGACGAAATCAACGCGGGCATTTGCGAGCACATGCGCTACGAAGAAATCAAACACAAATGGCCCAACGAATACCGCCGCCGCCAAAAGGACAAATACCACTACATCTATCCGGAAGGTGAAGGCTACATCACCATGAAGGAGCGGGTGGACAAGGGATTGAGAAAGGCACTGTATCTGTCGGGTAACGCGGAAGCACTCATGATTGTCGGACATCAGGCCATCAACCGGATGATCCTGTCCTATTTCCTGTTCCGCAGAACAGAGGATGTTCCCTTCATCTACATCCCGCAGGACCAATACTTTCACATCGTCTCCACGCAGAAGAAAAAGCTGTTCGAACAGGTGCGGTTTACCGGCAGGCGGGAACGGACGGGGTCGACACCAAAGTAGACGGGTAAATCTGCCTGCCAGCTTGGCGGCCAAGCCAACGACCGATATGACGTTCAGGCTATCCCAAACTGGCGGCCTGACTTACGCGCAGCCTTACGCAAAGGCACTGCGCGCACGGCCTACAGCTCTATTTCGCGCTCCATCTCAAAGGTGAACCGCTTGGGCAGGAAGATGGAGAGCCGCGCCCCCGAGGGCACAGGGCAGTGGGCCAGCGCCCGCACAACCTGCACGGGGCGGTCTACCAGGGCTGCGGCACCGGGAATGTCGGGCAGGCAGAACAGCTCGCCCCGGTTGGTCAGGTAGACCATTGAAGCGCTTTCCGGCTTTCTCACATCCCGGCCGGTAGTAAAGTTGACCAGCAGCATCACCCGCACCGCTGCCTCGTCCTGAAGGTAATCCCCCCACGGGCGTTCGCACGCAGCAGGCGAGCAGAGTTCATACAGCGCCTCCAATGCCGCCTGCACATCGCTTATGCTCACATTCGGCGCAAGGGCGCTGCCCGTGACCACAGTGCCGGGCTGCCAATATTCATTGGCAATGAGCCAGCAGAACAGCTTGGCAAAGCTCTTTTCAGAACGCAGCACCTCGCGCGCGGCCTTGCGCCCTGCCAGCTTGGGCAGGCGGGCCTGCACGTTCCACACTGCCAGTTGCCCGGAGGCTGCGGACTGCGCCAAGCCCGGACTCTGCGCAGGCCCTGTCTCGCACTGCAGTTCAAGGCTTTCTATAAAACGGTACGGCGGCTCGATGAAGGGCAGCCGCATAACCTTGTAAGGCCTTGGCTCAAGCCACGCAAAAATCTTGCGTCCGGCCATGGTCAGATCGCGGGAAGAAACTCCCGATTCGGCAGGAATCTCCACAGCGGCAAAATCCGGTACCTGTCCTTCCGCTCCCCCGCCGCCCTTCAGCCCCAGCATGTCGCTCACCCGCACGTAGGTGGCAAGCAGGTATCCGTTCAGCCGTTCACCAAGCTCGCTCATCTCAAGCAGACTCGGCAGGGAATCATCGCCCTGCATCACCGGATCAGCAAGCTTGCGGCCCACGGCATCTTCCGAATAGGGCAGAAAAAATTCCAGATATTCCGCCCCAAGGTGCAGCGTTTCCGCCGATCGGATAGTCGCAGTGGATACCCCTGTGGCATAGCCGCACTTGCGCAGAAACGCCTGACGGATGAGGTCCAGCACATCCAGACGCCCTTCGCCCTGATAAAAGGCATAAATATCACGCAGAATCACAGCCAGAGGATCGGCATGCCACACGCCGCTGAATCCGTTATGCAGGCTGCGCTTTATGCGGTTGCACACCAGCTCCACGCCGTTCTCCGGCTGTTGTGAAGCACCGTCTGCCGCACCACTACCATTCCTTCCTTCGACAGTACTGCCGCCTTTGCCCGCCACCATGGCCTCAAGCTGCCCGAAGGCCAGAAGCGACAAAAAGGGAACGGACATGGCGCGGGCAATGTACCAGAACAGGGAATTCAGCAGGGATTTTGCCGGAATATCCTCAAGCGGTCCCATATCAAGTGGGGATGCAGGTAACAGCCCCTGCCCCATGTAAGGGAGCCGCCGCATGTATTCCGCATCATCAATCCCGGCGGGCGTGCACCACCATGCGGGCATGCGGCCAGCCACCAGCACAAGAAAACGATACAGCTCGGCCTTGAGCAGAAGGGACTGCGAAACACCTGCCTCTGCATCACCTGCATCCGTAGCCGTATCAAAGCCGAAGGCATTGCTGCGGATATTCCCGGCATGCAGCACATGAAAACGGATAGTCTGCCGAAGGTCGGCCTGCGCCCAGCGGGCAATGGCCGCAAGCTTGTTGCGCAGGGCGTCCACCTGCCCTGTGGCCTCATCCTTCGCAGCATGCACCACCCACACATCGAGCGGAGAGCCCGCCGTCTGCGCTATGGACCCTGCGGCACCGGAAAAATATACGCCCTCAATATCAAGGACATCCCCTTCTGCCTGCTCCGCTTCTGAATACGGCACACCGAACCGGCGCTCCATGGCATCCAGCGCTCCCCTGTCGGGAACATATCCAGCAATCCGGCATGGGATGCCCTTGGTCACGGACACGGTTTTGGGTATTCCCGTGGCCTTGGTAGTGCCCGCTGCCGCAGCCGGAGATGCAACCAGCGCCGCCCCGGAAACATGGGGAGACGCACCCGGACCGGAGGCAAGCGGCACCACCCCGCCCTGCACCAGCAGGGGCAGTATGGCGACCAGATCAGCATGCTTGCCGAGCTTGATACGGCACCAGTCCAGCCGCCTGCGGTTCTGCACCAGCATGCGCACGGCCCTGCGCTCGGCATCGGCCATCTGGAGCCAGCGTTGCAACAGCAGATACAGCGCCGCACTGGCCGGAGGCATGGCAGTATCCGCTGTGTCCTCTGCAATGGCGAACAGGGCATCGTTGCGCCACGTTTCCACCATCACGAGCAGGAAGGGAGCATCCGTCACCACTGCCTGCGCTCTGCTCATGGGGGCAACGCATCCCGAAAAGGCCGTGCCCTGCGCCCGCACCTGTCGCAGATCGGCGCGGACAAAGGCGCAGTCGCCGAACAGGCTGCCATCCAGCACCACGTCACGCATGGTCACGCAGCCGAAATCGCAGCATTCCGCCATACATGCGGCAAAGCGGCCTCTGCGCCACCAGCTTCCCCACAGGCGCACACTGCGCAGTGTCGCATTGCGGAATTCGCAGCCCGTAAGGCGGCACTCTCCCATATCCACATGGTCCAGCAGGCTGCCGTCGAACTGCACATCCTGCATAAGGCAGGTATCGGCAGGCATGAGTGCCAGCTCGCAGTCCTTGAACACCACGCCGGAAAGACGGGATTCCGTGAGCCGCACACCGTGCAGACGACAACGCTCAAACCGCACGCCGTTCATGGCGCAATAGGAAATATCCACCCCGCTGAACGTGCAGTCCGTGAAGGTGACATTCTTCAGACGCAAGGAGGCTACGCTGCCGGGTGCGAACTGGCTCCCGGCAATGGTTTCTCCCTCCCTGACGAGGGAAAGAGGATGCGGGCCTTCTTCCTGCTTCTTTTCCCGGCTGAAAAAGGAACGGACATTGGCAAACATGCCGCCCGCCTCTGCGGTGGCATCTTCTGCCGGAGCCTCGGCACGGGGCATGGGCGGCGTGTGAAAGGGCGTGAATTCCACATTGCCATTGGCGGCCACAAAGCCGCGTACATGGGCTGCGGCCTCTTCAGACGAAGTGGTGCGCGTGGCCGGAATGGACAACTCTTTGAGCACGGCCAGAAGCCGGTCCTGATCAAAGGAGGCCAGAATCACGGCAAGGCGGGAAACCAGCGCCGCGCGCACCGCCGAATCCAGCCGCTTGAAAACGTTCTTGAAGACATCCCCGTCCAGCCCGAGCAGCAGGGAGCACAACGATGCCGGGGCACGCTTGTCCGCTGCGGCAAGGTTGGCTGCCAGCGGGGCATCTGCCTCCGGCAGGCCAAGCGCAACCTGCGCCCGCACAGCCTCTTCCCGTACTTGCGGCAACCGGTGCTCTGCGGCTTCCGCAAGCAACTGCCTCACCTTTGCATCCTGCGGTTCGGCACAGGCGGCAAAGCACCGGATGAGCGGAACAAGCTGCTCCTTGCGCATGCGCGGCCAGTGGCGGACAAAATGCATGGCAAGCCCGTGTGCGCGCATCACGCGCACTGCGTTGGCCATGTAGCCCACCTGCTCCGCGTTCAGTTCCATGCGCAGCAATTCTTCCAGCCACAGTCCGAAACGGCTGCCGAGCATGGCATGCTGCACTGCGCAGGCCGGTTCCAGCCCCCGCTTACCCAAGGTATCCAGAAGCACAAGCCCTTCTTCCGGCTCCTCGTTTATGACTTCGGAAAAATTGCGACGCAGCGGAACCAGCACGGTCTCGCCCGCTCCTGTCCTTGGTCTGCGCAAAAGCGCATTGAGCAAGAGCAGGCGGTGTTCCGCCTGAATGGATTGCACCATGCCCACAAGCACTTCGGGCCGCATCTGCCCGGACATGACATAGCCCACGGCATATGCCTCGCCAGCCTCACCCAATGTGCACAGCAGGCTCAGGCAGCGCCTGTGCAGTCCTTCTTCGGCAGACGAGGCCAGCAGCACGGCAAGGATGTGTGCAAAGTCCGCCAGATCGCGCTCACGCAAAATCGGGTCCGCCCCCTCGTCTGATGGCTGCCCATCATCCTGGGTCCCGCCGCCCTGCCCCTTCGGACTTGGCTGCCGGGGCTTGAGCAACGCCTCAGCCTGCGCCAGCAAAGCGACAAGGCTCTGCGAATCCGCATGCCTTCCCGCACGCACGGCCTCGCGAAGCGCCTTCAGAAAGGTTCGGGCAGCATAAGCAGGAACGTCGGTCATAAATCGTCAGCTCCCCTTGGGCATGGACTCGGCGTAGTAATTGTATTGCGAAACAGGCGAGAGATAGGCGTAGACTTCACGGGGCAGATCATCGGCCTTGATGGTGGTGGAAACTTCCAGTTCATCTTCCACGGCCAGATCAACCACCAGCGCTTCCTTGCGCGGCACATCGGCATGATAGATGAGCACGGTGGGCCGCGCCGCCTTTGCAGGATTAGTGGCCAGCACCATGCCCGTGGCACCGTTGGAAAGCTGCACCAACGTTCCCGGCGGATACACGCCGAGGCAACGGATGAACACGGAGACAATACGGGCATCCAGCGTGCCCGCCTTCTTGGCCATGGCAAACAGCAGCTTCAACGCCTCATGCGGTGTTGCACCGCCGTTTTCATCGTTGAGCAAATTCTCATAGGCGTCCACCACATGCACGATGCGCGCATAGGGCATGATGGCGTCTCCGCTCAGTCCCTTGGGAAAACCGGAACCGTCCATTGCCTCATGGTGCTCAAGGATGATGCGCACGGCCTGCCGGGGAAAGCCCGGCATTTCCAGCGCCTGCCGCGCCCCCTGCTCAGGGTGGGACGTGTAGTGCGATTTAAGCACGGCACTCATGGCCGTGGCCTTGCCGCCCTTGAGCTGCTGAATGGGCACCCTGCCCTTGCCTATGTCGTGGAAAAGACCGCCCATGCCGAGAATGTGCATGGCCTCGGCATCCAGCCCCATATCCTTGCCCACCATCATGGAAAGCACGGTTATGTTGAGTGCGTGGTAGTGCTTTTTCTCATCCGTAGGCTTGTTTGTCATCAGGCCCACAACCACATCGGCATCGCCGAGAAAGGTATCCACCATGGCCCGCACAAGTTCACCGGCCTCATCTACGGCTTCACCCGATTTGGATGATATGCGCCGCATCACCTTGTTCACACTGACCATGGTCTGATCATATTGCTTTTCAAAGCGGGCGAAACGGGCCTTGCGTTCCTTGTTGCGCTCGATGGTTTCGCGCTTCAGGCCCAGCAGTTCCTTGGAAACAGGGGTGCGCGGGCCTGATTCGGCCTTGGCGAAATCCGCCTGTGCCTCATCAAGGGGAATGGGCAGCCGATCGCATTTGTCCAGCACGCAGATGACATGCTTTAAGCCGGACGCACGAATGATATCTATCTGCTCCTGCTTATCTATCTTGAAACTGCGGGAGGGAAAGGGCAGCGAGATCTCGGCCGTATCCAGACGTACGAAAACGCCCACACACAGCTGATCCACATGTATCGGATATTCAGTGAAGCCCATCAGCAAGTCACCTTCAAAAGGTTGCTGCCGGACCGGACCGCCTGCCTGCGCAGCAGACAGAAGACGGATGGTGGTGACGCATCACCTGAACCAGCGCATATTGTCATTCACCCCAACTATATACCACTTTACCCTTGGGAACATGAGGGGTCAACAGGACTTTGGATTTCTGCGCGGCTACATGAAAAACGATAAGGCCCTCCGACATACGCCGGAAGGCCCTTTGAAACCGGTGAACGAAGATGTGCTGCCAGAACTGCCCCCCGGGCAGCCGGACACTCTTCCTGTTCAGATGATGCTCCACCGTGCAGCCGGCGGAACACCCTGCGTTGCGGTGCCGTTCAACACTTAGAAAGTGTAGCGCAGGCCAAGAGCAAATTCATGTGCGGTCACATCGGCTTCGCCGTGCACAGCACCGTTGATCTTGCCACCTTCTGCCTGTCCCATATCAACAAAGCGGTAGCCGAAATCAATATCCCAGCTCTTGGTCAGCTCATAAGCAACACCGGCGCCCACGTTCCAAGCAAAGTTGGTTTCCGTGTTGGAAGCGCTGGCATCATAGGTGTTACCACCGTACACAAGGTCGATGCTGTTCTTGGTATCAAGGAAGGCAGCACCAATACCGAAGCCCACATAGGGGGTGAAGGCGGTATCGTTCTTAAAATCATAGTATGCGTTCACGAAAAGGGTCTGGGCATGCACCTTCATGGAGCCTTCCAGAGAATCAGCTCCGGAAGTGGTATTCCAAGATTCCTTGTTCTCGCCCCTGTAGGCGTATTCCAGTTCAACACGCACGGGCACATCGAACTTTGCGCCAAAGTCGTACCCTACGGCAAGAGCGGCACCGGCGGTGGAATCATTACCGTCGGACAGGGAATAATCAATGCCGTTACCCTTGGCAGCGACATCGTCCATGCTCTGGAAAGAATAGATAAACTTGGGTGCAACATATACCCCCAATTCCTCTGCGAACGAAGCGGCAGGGAAAGCCATGACCGCAACGAGAGACAGAGCCAGCAAAAGCTTCTTCATACATCCTCCGATTGAATTACAGAATGAGCGAAATAGAATGTGCAAATGAATATGAGATTTCGATACCGCAACACCTGTCATGTGAAGGATATATCTATATTAATCAAGCAATTTTATATGAATCACTATATTTGAACTGTTGCACTATTTTTAACAGACGATACTCCTGCGGACTGCAGCAGCTCATCCGCCCCCTCTCCCCCTTGCAATAGCCCGCCGGTAACGTGCCCACAAAAAAGCCCCCGATCATTCCGACCGGGGGCTTCTCGTTTGCTATTGCGCCGCAGATAGCGGGCAGGCTCTTACAGGGCTGCAGCGCGGTCCATGCGGGCGAGGGTGCGTTCCTTGCCCAGCACTTCCATCACGTCCGGCAGGTTGGGGCCGCCCATGGCACCCACAAGGGCCACACGCAGGGGCGGACCTACGGCCTTGAACTTCAGGCCGTTGTCTTCCACATACTTGGCCATCACGTCGTGGGTGGTTTCCTTGGTAAAGGATTCCAGCCCGGCGAACAGGGCACGCATACCGGCCACATGCTTTCTGCCCTCTTCGGTCAGGGCCTTGGCAACCGCAGCCTCGTCATAGGCAAGCTCGGCATCGGCAACAAGCATGAAGCGCATGGCTTCTGCCATTTCGGGCAGGTCCTTGGCGCGCTCCTTGAAAAGCGGCACCAGTGCGGCCACATAGCCCTTGTCTGCACCGGCAAAACCGGCTGCTTCCACAAAGGGATATACCAGCCCGGCCAGTTCGGCATCGGGGGTGGCCTTCATATAGTGGGCGTTCAGCCACTGCAGCTTGTCAGGGTCGAAACCCGCAGGCGAAGAGCTGAGGCCGTCGGTGGAGAACTTCTCGATCAGTTCCTGCAGTTCGAAGATTTCCTGATCGCCGAATGCCCAACCGAGGCGGACCAGATAGTTCACCAGAGCCTGCGGCAGAAAGCCCATCTTCTCATATTCCATGACGGAAAGCGCGCCATGACGCTTGGAAAGCTTCTTGCGGTCGGAACCCAGAATCATTGGCACATGGCCGAACTTAGGAATGGGAAAGCCCAGCGCCTCGTACAGCATGATCTGCTTGGGCGTGTTGCTCACATGGTCGTCACCGCGCAGCACGTGGGTAATGTTCTGTTCATGGTCATCCACCACAACAGCAAGGTTGTAGGTGGGCGAACCGTCGCTGCGACGGATGATCATGTCATCCAGTTCAGTGTTGTCGAACCCGAGGGGGCCCTTCACAAGGTCCACCCAAGAGGTCTTGCCGCTCACGGGAGCCTTGAAGCGCACCACGCGTCCTTCGCCGGGGCCGAGATTCCGCGCACGGCATCTGCCGTTGTACTTGGGCTTGTCTCCGGCTTCGCGGGCAGCCTCACGCATGGCTTCCACTTCTTCGGGAGAGCACTCGCACCAGTAGGCCTTGCCCTCTTCGATAAGGCGGTCGATGTACTTGTTGTACACATCGTCACGCTGGCTCTGATAGATGGGGTCTGCATCCCAGTCCAGCCCGAGCCAGCGCATGGATTCGAGAATGGCGTCCGTGTATTCCTGTCTGGAACGTTCACGGTCCGTATCCTCGATGCGCAGCACGAAGCGGCCGCCCATCTTGCGGGCAAGCAGCCAGCTGAAAATGGCGGTACGCGCACCGCCGATATGCAGATGCCCCGTGGGTGAGGGGGCGAAACGGGTGACAACCTGACGGGAATCAACGGGATTCGTCATGTGGTACTTCTCCAAGACGCGCATGCTGCCGATAATCCGGCGCACGGCGGAAATATTACTGTATGGAATGAACGGGCGGCGAACCTGGACGAAAGGGGCGGCCAATACCGGCTCCCGCTCCCGCCGTCACGCGGCTGCAAAGGAAAAAAAGACAGGCCGGGAATACCCGAACCGGTCAACTATTCCTCGACGGATTCCACGCCCTTCACTTCGCGCACTTCCTTGAGCACAAAGCGCTCAACAGTGTTGCGCAGGGTGACCTTGGACATGGGACAGCCCTTGCAGCGTCCGGTCAGACGAACCATGACAATACCCTTGTCGGTGATGTCCACAAGTTCCACGTCGCCGCCGTCGTTCTGCAGGTACGGACGTACCTTGGCCAATGCGGCTTCCACTCTATCTCTCATAAGCCTGCTCCTGAAGGGAAGGTTCGGGGAATCGCCCCGGGCGCAGTCGTTCTAGCGCCCTTGAAATGGTGTGTCAAACACTCATGGATATCATGTAACACCCTGAAACGAGAAGCGGGAGACTTGTGCCTCCCGCCTCGTTCAGTTCTTCCGCCTGATATGGGGCTTCCGGCCCGTTAGGCCCGTTAGGCCAGCTCGGCCTATTAGACCTGTCAGGCCTGTTCGCCCTCTGCTTTCAGAAGGATACCCCTGAACACGCCAGAACCGTGCATCCGCATGCATTGCCTTACGCAATCACGCATCTGAAGCTTCTCTGGCTGGTATCAGATTCTCATCTGGTTCAGCTCGCAGGGGCAACCTTCACCGTATACTTTCTGAGAAAATCAACGGGGTGGTAGCTCAGCTTGGCCTTTCGCAGCCCTTCGTCATCAAGGTCCTGCTCACGGTTCACATAGGTATAGTCGGCACCTTCGGCAGCCACAAAGAGATTGTTGATGGCCTGATATGCACCGCGATATCCGTTACGGGCCTTTTCAAAGTGCACCACAAGCGTATCATCCGTGAGCTTTTCGCCCACGGTGTAGGCAGCCATTTCGCCGTCAATGTAAATTGCGCCGCCCACCAGACCGGGGATGACATCCCACTCTTCCAGCACGCGCACAATGGCTTCGTTCTCCGCAAGCAGGGCTTCGGATTCCTCGCATTCGCGCCACTGGCACCATTCTTCCTGCAGGGCAATCACATGCTCCACGCAGTCCGGCGTAAGGGGGTGATACTCGAAGAGATACTGCTTCTTGAACTGGTTCACATGGTTCTTTTTCTTGTGAAACTTGTTCCCGCTCAGGGTCGCCAGTTCTTCCGCGCTATACAGATAGTCCCACTGTCCGCGGGCTTCTTCCACTTGCACCCGGTCGCCAAGCTGCGCCTGCCAAAGCTCCATGAGCTGCTGGGGCACGCGGTTGTATACGCGCTCGCCGGCCTTGAGATGCGGACACTGCGACCAGTCCACTTCATTCCACGGGCCGAGCGGCGCCCAGTAGCGCACATCGGGACGGGTCTGGCGCACCCACACGTGCGTGGCGCTCCACGCCCATTCCAGCCCGTATTCCTCGGCCCAGCCCCACAGGTTGGTGAAGCTGTAGTCCGATGAAGGCGACGGGCACTTGGCAAAACGTTCGTTATATTCGTGCATCCGATCCAGCGAGATCGGACTAAACTGCAGGTCTGACATTGGTCTTCGCTCCTTCAAGCGGGGGAGGACTGCATTCTTCTTCGGTCCTGCACCCCTTGTTGTTGCGCTTCACCATGCTGAACCGGTACCAGTCGCGCTTGAGCAGAATATACATCATCGCGCTGGACTGGAACATCTGGGAAATCAGCATGGCAAGATACACGCCTTCAGCATCCTTCCACACGAGGTGGCCGAGCGTATAGGCTATGGGCAGACGCACCAACCACGTTGCGGAACTGTATACCGCAAAGGTGAAGATGGTCGCCCCCGCACCGGTCATGATGCCGCCCAGCGTCATGCTGGCCACCGTGAACGGGATGGAAAGAATGTTGTACAAAAGATAATTCACCGCCTGTCTGGCAACCGCAGGTTCCGGGGCCAGAAACGCCGCAAGCGGATCAATGAACGGATACATGCACACAGCCACAAGGGTCATGGAGCCACAGGCAATGCCTGTCAAACGCAGGGCTATGCGCAGTGCCTCATCCTTGCGGCCCGCGCCGAGGCTGTTGCCCACCAGAATGCTGCCCGTCATGTTGAAGGCAAACGCCGGCAGGAACAGCAAAGATTCCACACGCATGCCCGCCGTCATGCCCGCAAGCGCGTTCACGTTGTCGTTGGGCAGCGAGGCCGTAATGGCAAAAAGCACCATGTAGCCGAGATGCCACAGCAACTGCATGCCGCCCGTGGGCAGCGCCACCTTCAGCAGATACGGCAGCCCCTTGCGCACCCAGCGCAGAGGGGGAAAGGTCTCTGCCCTGAGCAGGCCGTAATGGTGCAGCATATACACGTTGAACAGCGTGGCAGCGGTGACTGAGGCAAAGGTGGCCCATGCCACCCCCTTGTAGCCGAAGTTCGGCAGGCCGAACCAGCCAAGGCCGAAGCCGAAGTCCGTAAACGCGTTCACCACCGCGGCAATGGCCGTGGAAGCAAGCGGCACAACCACCAGCTTCTGCGCCCTGAACACCGCATTGGTCACCACCATCAGGTAATAGGCGGGCAGCAGCATCAGGAACACATCGAGAAAATACCCCGTTACGGGCAGAATCTCATCCGGAACCTGCAAAATGCCGAGGAACTGCCACTTGAAAAGGCGACCCGCTCCCCATATGCCCGTGCCGAAAATCAGGCCGATATAGAGCACCAGCCCTATATAGCGGAAAGCCCTGCGCCGCAGCCCCGCACCGAAAGACTGGCTGATGGCCGCAACGCTGCCGTTGGCCACTGCCATGCCGATGACGAGAAAGAAGAACAGACTCTGGGAAATGAGCCCCACCGCAGCCTGCACGCTTCTGTCAATCTGCCCGGCCACCCACACATCGATAAAACCGATGGAAAAGTGGAAGAACATCATCACAATCTGCGGCCACGAGAGGTTCCAGATATTTCTATACGAAGCCTGATCCGTCTCAGGCGCTGCGTTCGTAGACATCAGGCGATATACCAGTCCATTGATGATGGTTACACTTCCAGTATTGCATAGTGCCTTACCCGCGGCACCCGGTCAACCGACCGAAAGGGAACCATGTACCCTTTGGGGAACCGCCTTTGCCGGATGGGGAAAAACCTTGCCACTGGAACACACTTTTTGTACAAAATATGTACATATTTCTCACACACACCGGACACGGAGGCATATCATGCGCATATTCAAGGAAGAGCAGGAGACCAAAAGGGTCATCTTCAATGTGGATGCGGAGCTGGCCGCGCGGCTGGAACACGCCAAGAACGTGGCGAAGCAGCTGGGCAAAAAGCTCAATGTGGATGCCGTGATCGACGAGGCGCTCAGCCGGTACCTGGAAGCTGCGGAAAAACAGTTTACCCGCATACGTGGCGGAATGAGGGGCCTTTCAGAAGATCCCATCGTCATGGGCCCCTCACCCGAAGATGCGGGCGAGATGGCTTCCACCACGGCAGTGCAGGTGCGCGCTTCCAGCAATCTGGCACGAACGTCCGCCAAGCAGCAGAAAAAGTAGGCCCATACGAAAAAAAGTCAATTGCGGAATCTGTTCTTCACTTGCGCATGCAGGAGGAACACATCCGCAACCATGGTGCAAACGACAGCGGGGCCGCTTTCTTCGTAAAGAAAGCGGCCCCGCACCGTGCAGCAAATAACGCCGCACACTGATCGGCAAGGTGCAGGCAGGCTGCTGCTGCAGTCCTGCATGTCCGGCAAGGAACAGTGCTTCCCTGTTGCATTTGAACCGACTCGTCGAGGGGCACACTCTGCGAATACTGGTCCGGCACGCTCCAGCTGTTCCTTCCGTGCATGAGTCGGGCACCTTTTGCCGATTCATGCGGAACACTTGAAAAATTTCCCCGCTCACACCTGCTTACATCAGTTCACATCATGTCGAGCCGGGTCAGACAGCCGGAAGCTCCGGCCGCCTCATCTTTTTTGCCACACCACTCATGCCGTCCGCCGATGGCAGTCGCCGGACGGCATGAAAGCGGTGCGCCGCACCGGCTGGCATACCGGTGCTGCAATTCGCCGCGGTAGTCCCCCGCATGCACGATCAGGCCCCCGCCGGATGGACGCATGGTGGCGGACCACGTGTCGGGTGTCATCTCGACGGCCGGACTCTTCCGAAGAACCTTGCAGGGAAACCGCGGAAAAGCGCCGGGAACGGCATACAGGGTTTCGCGAAGCGAATGTGGATCCGGGCGTGCCAACCGGCAGGGATTGCGTTGTTGGTTATCTTGATCATCTTGGGGAACAACACACCCGGAAACCTGTTCCGCATGAGGGAGGCGGCCCTCATGCGCAACTATCGTAACCGCCACGGGGGCGGCAAATATCTATGCGTTATGCGCAGGCGCGAAATCGTTCTGCCAGCTCTGCCGCTTCGGGATACATGGCAAGCAGGTCGGCAATGGTTTCGCGGCGGCGGATGAGTCTGGGCTTGCCGTCGGACTGAATAAGCACTTCGGCGGGGCGCAGGCGCTGGTTGTAGGGCGAGGTCATGACGTACCCGTATGCCCCGGCATCCAGCATGCCGATGATGTCACCTTCCAGGATCTCGGGCAGCTGACGGTCCTTGGCGATGATGTCGCCGGATTCGCAGATGTTGCCCACAATGGACTGCTCCATGGTTGCGGAGACAGGCTCACCGTCTTCACGGTAGATTTCCACGTCATGGAAGGAATCGTACATGGCGGGGCGAACCAGCGTGTTGAAACCGAGGTCCGTGCCCACAAAGCGCTTGGGACCATTGTTCTTCACACTGTAGCAGGTGCCCAGCAGCGCGCCGCATTCGGCCACGATGTAGCGGCCGGGTTCGCACATGAAGCGGCCCTTGTAGCCGGTGCGTTCGGAAAATTCGCTGATGGTGGCATGAAAGGCCTCACCCAGCTTCTGCATATCGAGACGGGCCTGCCCTTCGTACTTGCGGTAGGGAATACCGAAACCGCCGCCGAAGTCGATGATCTCAAGGGTATCCCACTGCTCGGCAATGGACAGCAGCACCTGCATGGCCTCGATGTAGCCGTCCGGTTCCATGAACAGGGAGCCGATGTGCATGTTCACGCCGCACAGGGTGAGATCATGACGCTCGATGATGGCGCGCACCTCGTCCATGGTTTCGGGATCGACACCAAACTTGGTCTGCTTGCCGCCCGTCACCACCTTGGCGTGGTGTCCTGCCCCGATGCCGGGGTTGAAGCGGATGACCACCTTGCCGCCGGGATTGATCTCGCCGAACAGGTCGAGCTGGGAAAGGGAATCCACGCTCACGTACACGCCGTGATCAATGGCGAACTTGAGTTCTTCGGCAGAAACGTTGTTGGAGATGAACAGAATCTGGTCCGGGGTGAATCCGGCTGCCAGGTTCATGATGATCTCACCGGGAGACATGGCGTCTACCACCATGCCTTCCTCGCGGATGATCTTGAGCAGGTGAATGTTCGTGTTCGCCTTGGCGGAATAGTTGGGCGTGAATCCCGAATGGGTGGAAAGCGCCTTTATTTCGCGGCATCGGCGGCGGAGCATGTCTTCATTGTAGACATACAGGGTGCTGCCGTATTCTTCCACAAGTTCCATGGGGGTGTTGAGCCCGTAAAAATCCACGCTGTCCGTATAGGTGGAACGAACATTCGCCATTGCTAGTCTCCTGTCATGCCCCCCCGCAACCTGATCAGCTCTATTTCGTTCAAGAGTGCTTCACGCATCAGGTACACAAGGTGCTTGTTCTTTGAATACAGACACTGTCCCTTGTTCACTTCAACCAACCCAACGATGACCTCGCTGGTGTCGGCTATCAGCTTCACGTTGCCGGTGCCCGCGTTGTTTTTCATATATTGCGCGCCCCTGATGCCGGGGTCCTCGTTACTGAGGATAACCACCTTCAGCCCGCGTTCCACACATCCCGAAATCTCGCTCCGCAGCAGGGCCACGTTGGTTGAATGCATAGAGATGTATATGCGCAGTTCCGCCATCAGCATCATGTTCCGCATCTTATCCAGCGTATTTTCATAGCCGGAAACGGTAAGATACGGGGCCGCGCCCTCCTCCTGCTCGGGGAGGTTTTCTTCCAGAAATTCAATAGTCCTTGCGCAGGACCGCTTCAGATTCAGCAGCAGCTCTTCCTTGGGGGTTGCCACGTAGTTGCTGGCATCCTCGCTGGAAACAACCGCCCCGCCCTTTTCCACAAGGCTGGACAGCGCCGCGTATGCGTTGGAGCGGGAAATGCCCGCCACCTTGGCAGCCTCGTATCCCGTCATGCCGCCGTGACGGCTGAGCGTCACATACATGAGAGATTCCTGCTGCGTGAAACCGAACTTTTTGAGTGCTTGGATGAGTTCCATTGCTTCCTCAGTGGTACTAATTGGTACTACTATGCTTCCGTTCTCCGGAAGTCAAGACCTCTGCCTGCGAATTGATAACTTTTTTCAACGCGAACCCGCGTTGATTTCAAACATATTCCTTACAGAACAACGGGGCACTATGGCGCTTCATTCCGGCAATGTCCACCATTGCGAAACATCGCTCAGGCCGCGTGCAGCCTCTACCCAGCGCGCAAGTTCCAGTCAACCGGTTCCTCCGGGGGGTAACCTGTCTTTTTCGCACACGCTCACCGAACAATACCAAAATCCGATGCATAGGTCCCACGTAATCATATTGTTTCGCGTTTTGGTTGTTTCCGGCATGACAACGCGCTACACTGCCGCATTGCCCCGACCTGAGTTCAGGTGCAGCCGTAACTGCCGCAAGGCATCACGGGAATACAAAGGATTATTGCAAGAAAGCCCGGAGACAGCATGGACAACATACGCACCCTCGTGCGCGAGCATACCCCGTATCTCATAGAAACCCGCCGGGCTCTGCACCGCATACCCGAGCTGGCCTTTGAAGAAGTGAAAACCGCCGCCTTTGTGGCGCAGGCGCTGGAAGACATGGGCCTTGTCGTGCACACAGGCGTGGCAAAGACCGGCGTTGTGGGCCTGCTGGAAACAGGCCGCCCCGGCCCTGTTGTCATGCTCCGTGCCGACATGGACGCCCTGCCCATGGCTGAATGCACGGGTCTTGAGTTCTGCTCCACCCACGCAGGCTGCATGCACGCCTGCGGGCACGATACGCACATGGCCATTTTGCTCGCTACGGCCAAGGTGCTATGCGCCATGCGCGACGAGCTGTGCGGCACAGTGAAATTCGTGTTCCAGCCTGCGGAAGAATTTCCCGGCGGAGCACGCCCCATGATCAATGAAGGCGTTCTCTACAGCCCCAAGGTGGATCACTGCTTCGGCCTGCATGTGTGGCCCGGCACACCTTCCGGAGCCGTCGCGGTAAAGTCCGGCCCGCTCATGGCGGCCATGGACCGTTTCGAGGTCACCATCATCGGCAAGGGTGGTCACGCTGCCAAACCCCATGAATGCGTAGATGCGCTGGAGATCGGCACGCAGGCCGTGGGCGCACTGCAACGCATCATCTCCCGCCAGATAGACCCCGTGCAGCCAGCCCTGCTCACCGTGGCGGTGTTCAATGCCGG